>CAZNVT010000007.1:12931-38956 GCA_964577025.1 uncultured Candidatus Saccharibacteria bacterium | reverse complement strand
GTTTTGTCATTTGGGGCGACTAGAGCACTCTGCCTGCGCAGAGTGCGTGGAGAATTATCCCGGTGTATACCCGTAGGGGTGCGAACGCCGGAGCATGTTTTGGTCAGCAGACCAAAACAGCGAGGCGGTGCCCAGAGCGGATATGAGTGACGACGAATATCCGACTCGCGGGCGAAGAGCGTAATCGCTGGTTCTCCATAGTCGCCCCAAAATGTATACTGTGCGCATGAAGTCATTCATCCAAGAATTCAAGAAGTTTGCGCTACGCGGGAATGCCATAGATTTGGCAATCGGTGTGGTTATAGGAGCTGCGTTTAACGCGGTCACTAACTCATTAGTTACAAACGTTATAACGCCACCCCTCTCGCTCCTTACGCGCGGTATCAACTTTAGTGATTTGGCCATCGGTATCCCAACAACTGACGCTTCTATCGCGTACGGGCTGTTTATCCAGGCAATCATTAGTTTCATCATCACCGCGTTCGCACTCTTCCTCTTGGTTCAAGGAATGAACAAGCTCGCCGCTGCGGCGCGTAAGGAACAGCAAGACGGTACGGCTCCACCAGCAGAGAAGTCCGCGGAACTTCTCGTGCTCGAAGAAATTCGCGATGCATTAAAAGCCCCTGAACAGGAAATAAATATCTAGTTATGAAGCAGCTCATCGCGCTCACCGCTATACTCGTCGTGCTCGGGTTTGCGGGATTTATGTATCGCAATGCCCTGGAGCACCCAAATACGCCCGCGCCCGTTGCTTGCACTATGGAGGCAAGGCTTTGCCCGGACGGCACGTCAGTTGGACGCACGGGTCCTAATTGCGAATTCGCGAAGTGCGCTCCTCCCAATGTTTCTCTCAACACGCTTCCGCAAATCAGTTTTGCAGTTCCCGCAGGCTACACCCTAGTTGCCGGACATTCGGAAGGTCCAGCTGTGCTTGCGGTATATGAAAAGCCTTCTCATGCTGTGGATGTATCACACCGCATCCTCATAACTGAAATCGGCTCGCTCGGTAAGGGCGTGGAGAACGATATGGTATCCAATACTGTTTTTAGTCCGTCAGGAGAAACCGCTACCTCTATAAAGCAACTCAAAAAGGTGCTGATAAATGGAAAGACTTTTTATTCAGTAGTAATCGAACGGTTCGAAGGTCAAATCGAGAGCCGCTACTACCTTCCGCCCGCAAACGGCAATGGCAATCTTTACAGTTTTGATCTCATCGAACGCGATGTAACAAATTGGACCGACCCGAAGCTTGTGGTTGAGGATCTGCCTGAGCACAAGGCGCTCCTGGCACTTCTCTCCACACTGAAGTGGGACTAAACCAAAAGCACCGCCCACTAGGCGGTGCTTTTGGTTTAACCTGCAATGTTTATCACCAGATACAACACACCAGCTCCTACGAGCGTCATTACCGTTGTCATAAACCGTGGGTGGGCGTGGTGACTCTCTGGGAGTAAATCAGCCGCACCAATGTATAAGAAGAACCCAGCGAACGTGGCAAGGATGATTGCCAAGATGTCGGACGGAAAGACGAAGAAGAGCGTTGCGAATGCACCGAGCGCCGGGGCAGCAGCGTCTATCAGTAGCCACTTGAATGCCTCGATGCGAGTGCCTCCATTTTTAAGAATAAGGTTTACGGTGTTTATGCCATCAGAGAAATCGTGTACCAACACCGCCGTGGCAACAACTGCGCCAACTGCCACGGAAGCCTGGAAGGCAAGTCCAATGGCAAAACCGTCTAGGAAACTGTGTGCTGAAAGACTTCCTGCGCCAGCAAGTCCTCGCGTGTTTGTGCCGGTGTGGGTGTGCACGCCGTCATCACCATCACTGTGAGTGTGGAGCAGTATGAAGCGGTCGAGAATGGTGTAGAGAAAGAACCCAATCGCGGTGAAGGTGATAAGTGTGCTTGTCTCAAAGGTACTCGCGCCAAGTTCAAGTGACTCCGGGATAAGGTCAAAGAATGCTACAGCCAGAATTGCTCCGGCTGAGAACCCGAGAACGAGATGGAGCTTATCTTTTAGCTTGAGGGCAAGTGCGCCTCCCAGAAACGTGGCAAGCGACGCCGCCAGGGCAATTCCCATAATCATAAGTGGTTGCATATAGGACATAGCATAGCGCACTGACAGAAACACTGCTCCTCACCGTCATACAGACGAATGATATACTGGCTTAGTCACGGCCAGTAAGCATTTATATAGGCATAATAAGAATCTATGAATCAAATCCTTGAACACAAACCAATTCGCTACGCAGTACTTTCTGTGCTTGTGCTCCTTTCTGTATTCCTTCTCGTTTCTGCTTGGCAGGGCGCCTTTGGACACAATCAGTTTGAACCAGTGAACGCTATTACCGTAGAGGGAACAGGAGATGTAAACACGGTACCCGATGTTGCTCGCATCACGTTTACCGTGAGCGAATCAGCGGCCTCAGTGAAAGCTGCGCAGGATCTTGCCACCAAGAAGACTGACGCAGCCCTCGCAAGCATCAAGAAGCTTGATGTCGCCGACAAGGATGTAAAGACGCTTGGCTACAATGTGTCGCCAAAGTACGACTACAACCAGCCATGTCCTCCGGGAGCTATGTGTGCCCAAATGGTTACGGGTACACCAAAAATTGTTGGATACGAGGTATCGCAGACCGTACAGGTAACGGTGCGCGACACTGCAAAGGCAAGTGACGTGCTCGCAGGTCTCGCAAGTGCTGGGGTGCAGAACGTTTCTGGACCAGAGTTCAGTGTGGACGATGAGGACGCTGCAAAGGCAGAAGCTCGCGGCAAGGCCATTGAAGAGGCACGCACCAAAGCAAAGCTCCTTGCTAAGCAACTTGGCGTACACCTGGGCAAGGTAGTGAGTTACTCCGAAAACGGAAGTGGCTACCCACAGCCGATGATGTACAGCGCAGTCGCTAAGGGTGGAATGATGGACGCAAGTCGCGAATCAGCCCCATCGCTTCCAACAGGGGAGAACAAGACTACCGTGTCAGTGTCAGTGACCTACGAAATTCGCTAGTACACGCTCAAAATCGCTCGATTGCGTTGTTGCTTGCTCCGGTGCTCCTTCACCGTATAGCTCATACGGCGAAGGCTGCTCCTCACTCGCGCCTAGCCCTCGAACGATTTAAAGCGCGTCAGGATAAGCAAAGGCTCCCCAACCGGGGAGTTTTTGCTGTTTGACACCCTCGCTAAGTGCGGTATCATATGCAATACATAAAGGCCCGCAGGGCTTTTTTATTTACGAGACGTACTATATTCGAGACTATGCGCAATTTCATCACCTATCTCAAGAACGTACAGGGCGAAATGAAGCACGTGGTTTGGCCCAACCGGAACCAGGCTATTGTGCACACCATCATCATCATTTTGATTTCGACGTTTGTGGCGCTCTACATTTCCGGTCTCGATTACGTGTTCACGGGTGTAGTGAATCGTCTCGTTTCGGGCTATTAGTCCTTCATTTCATCTCACTGCTATGGACACCAAAACAGCCCCTCAGTTTTCAGATGACGCTTTAAGTCTAGAGCCTCGCTGGTACACCATTCATACCTATGCTGGATACGAGAACGCGGTAGAGCGCAACCTTAAGCAGCGTATCGAGAGCCTTGGAATGGAACACAAGATTTTTGAGGTAGTGGTACCAACCGAAAAGAAGATCCGCGTAAAGGCGGGCAAGCGTATCGTGGAAGAGGAAAAGATCTACCCGGGTTACATTCTCGTAAAGATGATTGTGGACGAAGATTCGTGGTTCGTTGTCCGCAACACTCCACGTGTGACTGGATTTGTAGGAAGCGGTACCACCCCCGTACCTATGGAGGAGGCTGAAATTTCCACCCTGATGAAGCGAATGGGGCAGGAAGCACCAAAGCACCGCATCGACCTCGTCAAAGAGGATCCGGTGGTCATTATGGACGGCCCATTCAAGGACCTCGAAGGCAAGATTGGAGAGATCGATGAGGACCGTGGAAAGGTAAAGGTGCTGGTGGCTATGTTTGGCCGCGAGACTCCGGTCGAGCTCGATTTTTTGCAAATAAGGAAACTATAGCGTAGAGTCGTAACACATCACATATGGCAAAAGTAGTTAAGAAAATCAAACTCCAAATCCCTGGCGGCAAGGCAACCCCTGCGCCTCCTGTTGGTACCGTGCTTGGACCTGCGGGTGTGAACATTGGCGACTTCGTCAACAAGTTCAACGAGCAGACCAAGGACAAGCCAGGCATCATCATTCCGGTTGAAATGACCGTGTACGATGACCGTACCTTCACCTTTATCCTAAAGGTCTCTCCTATGCCTCGCCTTATCTTGAAGGCGCTTGGAGTAGAGAAGGGTTCTGGAAAGGCTCCGCTTTCAAAGGTAGGAACACTCACTCGCGAGCAGGTTCGTGAAATTGCAGAGACCAAGATGCCTGACCTCACCGCAGGAAGCATCGAGGCAGCTGAGCGAATGGTTGAAGGAACCGCTCGTTCGATGGGCGTGGAAGTGAAGTAAGAACTTCCACGGACCTTGTGAGGGTTTTTGCGAGGAATCGAAGCAAAAAATCCACAAGGTGTACTGCTCCTGTAAGGAGTTGAGGTGAAATAAGAAACCTCGACGGGCCGGAGCGCGACGGCGCGAGGCGGGCCCGCGCAGCTTTTCAGCAGAAAAGAATGTGTGGGTTGAAATTAAGTAATACACACAAATAGAAAAGACCCGGCACAAAGTGCCGGGTCTTTTCTATTTGCTCAATACCTTACAGTAGGGTAGTCTCGCTACTGTAGTGCGTAGAACCTTTCTCATCAACAAACAAGAAGGCACAAAGCATGACGTATCGTCCACTGACGATTGGCATTGACCTGAACAAGGTCGTGTTGGACACCCTGGGTGCTCTGCACAGACTTACCTGCGAAATCGCGGGCGCGGACATTCCTCACGAGCAATTCGCGGGGAAGAACGTGATCGGCCGTACCTTTTCGCCTCTCGCCGGTGATGGGTGCGTGGAAATCACTGCCGACCACTACGAGAGGGCGAAGAAGGTCCTCTTCGAGACACCTCTTTTTCACGAGTGTGCGAAACCTCTGCCTGGAGCAGTGCGCGCACTCCAGATGGCATATGGGTCTGGCCACCGCGCCGTACTCGTGACCGACGCGCACTATCTGGACGAAGGTGTCCTTCGTCACTGGTGGCGGGTCCACAAGCTCCCCCAGGACTGCGAAAAGGTCTTCATGCGTGGCGGGTCCAAGTCGGACTACTACGGACTCTGCGACGTCGTCGTGGATGATGACGTCGACAACCTGCTGCCACTGGTGGAGGACTGTCCGGACACAGAACTCCTTCACCTGCTTCCGGCCGAAGGCGCAACGGGCAGCGCGGTGATTCATCGCCCCGCCGGCCTGCCGGCGCGCATCGTGTCGGTGAGGAGCTGGGACGAAGTCCTCGCTCACCTTCAGGAGAAGGAACTCCTCGCGGCGTAGAACATGCTGTGTTGAAAGTGGCCCCGGCGCGATAGCGTCGGGGCTTTTCTCTTTATCGCTCAAGCGTTACCCATGCGTAATGGATACCGTTTTCTTCACGTTCTTCTTTGCTGAGCTCACGAGTGAATTCTGGATACTCGGGAAACGTCACTGTGCCGGGTGTCGGATCGTCCACGAGGGTGAGGTAGAGGCGTGAGGCGAAGGGGAGTGCGGCGCGGTACATTTCGCCACCACCAATAACAAAAATTTCATCACTCCCCTCGGCTTCCTTTGCGTGTGAGAGCGCCTCGGGGAATGAAAACGCCGTCATGGCGCCCGGGGCTTCGTACCAGCCACTCTTGGTCACTACGAAGTTTGCTCTTCCAGGAAGCGGGCGAAACTTCTCAGGCAACGACTCCCACGTCTTGCGACCCATTATCACAGGGTGCCCCTTGGTGAGTTCCTTGAAGTGCGCAAGGTCGCCCGGTAGGTGCCAGGGCAAATCAGTACCATTTCCAATAACGCGATTGTGGCCGAGTGCGGCAATAAGACTGATGCGTGGGTTCATAGCTAGAGCGTATCAGAAATCTGATGCGGGAAAAGCTCATCAGATTTCACATAAAAAAATTAGAAAGCAGTAAACTACTTTAATTTTCTAAAAATGCTGGCATTCGTGCACGAGTCTCGTGTACCGAAAGGGTGCCGTCCTTGCGCGAGACCACGCATACAAAGTCGACCGGCTCGTCCCACGGTTGGCGGGGGAGCGGGACAGTTGAGAACCGGTCGTCAAAACAAAAACCAACGCGCAGCCACTCCACAGGGGCAGTTGCCAAGAAACGGTCGTACCACCCACCACCCTGACCAAGTCTCGTGCCAAGCGCATCAAATGCGCGCCCTGGCATAAGGGTTGCAACAGACAAGGCCGCAAGAGCTGTTGTTGCGTTTGTCACTTCTGTCTGTGGATCAAGCGAAGCGCGCGGGGCTATTTCATACACAGCTGCAGCTGCCGGAACGGGGAAGTGCTCACGAAATGACACTTCAGTGCGAAGTGGCACGTAAGTGACAAACCCTTGAGTAGACGCACAAAGCGCTCCTAGGAGCGCTTCTTTGGTGCCTTCTTGTGCCATACCTGCACTTTCTTAATGTCCTTATCCTTATACAGCTGAGGAAGCATACTCTCTGGTTTCCAGTTCTTCTGAAGTTCTTTCAGGTTGGTACTGGCGGCGTACTTTCCACTCTTAGTGTAGTCGCGCTCGAGAATCGGTCCTGTCTCAAAGAAAATAATCTGCGCAATACGACGACCCACCACAAGGGGGATGATGTAATTCTTAGAGTTGTTGGTAATCTCCATAGTCCAGCGATTGATATACCCAACATCGCCCCACCCTGCACACTTACAAACTTCAATGAAGTTGCGCCCCATACTTGAACGAGCCTTCATCATTGTGGTGATGTGGTCCTTGCCGCCAATAAATTCATTTGTGTGAGCAAGGATAGTCTCGCCAGGGCGAAGCACTATCACTTTGTCGTCCTCGCGAATTTCTCCAAAATCAAAGTTGTACTTCTTAAACGCTTCCTTTGCGGTGACGGCGCGCTCTACCTTGTCCGCGCCCCACACGTGCTCCATATGTTCCTGACTCCATATGTTGTAGAGGGCGTGGTTGTACTTTGGTGGTTGCTCGCGGAAAAACCACTCACCAAGGGTTACGTCGTAGCTACTCGTAGCAAGCTGTCCCTGGTCAAAAGGATGAATAACAATGTCGCCCTTCTTCATTTCCTCAAGAATTCGTTTGTCTGAAAGTGCCATGGTGTTGGTATTTTATACTCAGTTGGTACGCCTGCCTAACAGGGCCGTCCGATGCTGTCGGAACAAGCATCGGACATAAGGGAATGTATCGCTCGATGACTCGCTGACATTCCCTAAACAGCCATTGGTGCAGCAATCGTCCCGTGCGATTCGTATCCCTCAAGCCGTATGTCGTCCATAGTAAATCCGTCTATATCTTTGACTTCTGGATTAAGCCAGAGCGTCGGGTAGGGGAGGGGTTCGCGACCTAGCTGTTCCTCAACCTGCTCAAAGTGATTTTTGTATATGTGAGCATCGCCTATAACGTGCACAAACTCGTGAGCCTCAAGGCCGGTGACTTGTGCAACCATATGCAAGAGGAGCGCATAGGACGCAATGTTAAATGGCACGCCCAGAAACATATCCGCACTGCGTTGGTACATTTGCAGCGAAAGCTTGCCGTCGGCGACAAAAAACTGAAAGAAGACATGGCACGGACATAGCGCCGCCTGCGGTGGTTGCTGCTCGTCGTAGTCGAGCTCTCCCGGGTGCCAGGCCGTCACGATAAGCCGGCGCTTAAATGATTCGTTGCTGTCTTTGATTTTTGCAATCACATTTGCGATTTGGTCCACCACGCTGCCGTCTGCATTTTGCCAACTTCTCCATTGCACGCCATATATCTTTCCAAGGTCGCCAGGAAATTGTGCGTATGGTTTCCAGTAGTCTGCTTCCGCGTTTGCGGTCCAAATAGTTTTTTCGCTCCCGTTCAATTCTTTGAGTCGGTTGTCGTCGTTCGAGCCCTCAAGAAACCATAAGAGCTCGCTCTTAACTGCTTTGAAGGCGAGTTTCTTCGTAGTGATGGCAGGAAACCCAGCTTTCATATTGAATCTCATCTGGAGCCCAAACACGGCTCGAGTGCCGGTGCCGGTACGGTCATCGCGATCGACGCCGTTGTTCATAATCTGCCGCAGGGCGTCCAAATAGGTCTGTTCCATAAGCCCAAGTATACTAGGTTAATGAGACGGAGCTGGTATAGTCCCTCAGGACCTGTTGGAAAGGAAAATAGGATATGGCTTTCATAGCACTCGAAGGAGGCGACGGAACAGGGAAAACCACCCAAATACAGCTCCTTCGGGACCGGTGGGGCCAGCTGTTTCCAGACAGAGAAGGCGTTTTCACAAAAGAACCTGGAGGAGGGTCTGCGTTTTCCCGCAAGATTCGTGAGCTAGCGCTGAACGATCAACACGCGGGAGAGGCTAGTCCGGGAGCTATCTTTGGACTGATGCTCGCTTCCAGACTGGAACACCTTGATTCGTTCGTGGTGCCAGCCTTGCTTGCTGGTAAGGTGGTTGTTACCGATCGCTTCGAGGCGGCAACGTGGGCCTATCAGATCCAAGGGCAAGAAGGGAGCTACCTGAAACCGCTCTACCATGCTCATCGCGAGGTGGTGCGTGACCGACTTCCCGAAGGGTATCGTGTACACGTCCTCATCCTTGATCTGGACCCGGATACAGCGGCGGAAAGATTGCGGATCCGTAACGAAGAGTCAAACCACTTTGATCGTCGTGATAACTCCTTCCACGAACGAGTTCGTTCTGGACTGCGTGAATACAAAAGCATCATAGAGCCAAAGGCTATCTTCGTTGATGCTTCGGGCTCCGTGGAGGCAGTTCACGCAGCGGTTGTTGAGCAGATTCGACGAATACTCGCCTCGTAAGTAACCCCGCGCCGAAAGGTGCGGGGGAACTTTTTGCCATATACGCCACGGGCGGTACTATGAGTGCATTAACTTTTTGCACGGTATGAGTAGCTACACCCACATCAAGAACGAAGACCCAAATATCTACCAGGCCATTCTGGGAGAAGAAAACCGCCAGGCAGAGGGTCTCGAGCTTATTCCAAGCGAGAACTACGTATCAAGTGCAGTGCGCGAAGCGATGGCGAGCGTGCTCACCAACAAATACTCGGAAGGGTATCCCGGAAAGCGCTACTACGGCGGACAGGAGTTTACCGATCAGGTAGAACTGATTGCCATCGAGCGTGCCAAAGAATTGTTTGGAGCTTCGTTCGCCAACGTGCAACCGCTAGGAGGTGCTAACGCAAACATCGCCACGTATACCGGTCTTATGCTGCCCGGCGACACTATTTTGGGTATGGACTTGTCCCACGGAGGACACCTCACGCACGGGCACCCAGTGACGTTCATCAGCAAGGTGTACAACTTTGTCCGCTACAAGATGAAGGATATCGAAACGGGCGAGATTGACTACGACGCGCTTCGCGAGACGGCGCTCAAGGAACGGCCAAAGGTAGTGCTTGCAGGTTTTTCTGCGTATCCGCGCGAACTCGACTGGAAGCGCATCGCAGACATTGCGCACGAAGTGGACGCAGTGGCGGTCGCAGACGTGGCGCACATCGCAGGACTCATTGCGGGAGGTGCTCAAGAAAATCCCTTTGCGCACGGGTTTGATGTGATGACCACCACCACACACAAAACACTTCGCGGTCCACGCGGTGGTATGGTGCTCACGCGCAAGAGGGAAGATCTTGCCAAGGCAATAGACAAGGCAGTGTTCCCAGGATTTCAGGGCGGCCCGCATATGCACCAGATAGCTGCCAAAGCGATAGCGTTTCGTGAAGCACTCCAACCGTCCTTTAAGACATACGCACAGCACGTCGTGAAGAACGCAGCCGCAATGGCCGAAGTTTTCACTGACGGAGGGGTACGACTTATTACGGGCGGCACCAGCAACCACCTCATTCTGGCTGACGTCTGGGGTTCGCTTGGGATTTCTGGACACGATGCAGAGACACTGCTTGATCGTGCGGGCATGACACTGAACAAAAATGCCATTGCAGACGATACGCGAAAGCCACTCGATCCGTCTGGTATTCGCTTCGGTACTCCTGCGATGACCACACGCGGACTGAACGAGGAGAACGCACGCGAGGTAGCGCGCATAATGCTTGAAGTTCTCACGAAGCGAGACGACGCTACTGTTGAATCCGCCAAGGCTCGCATCAAGGAGCTTGCCGAGAAGCATCCCGTGCCAGAGTCGTTTGTATAAAACAGCAGAAAACCGCTCGCTCATTACGAGCGGGCGGTTTTCTGCTACTATCGCTTTATGGAAGAGGTAATTAGAAAAGCTACAGAAGGCGCCCTTACGGAACTTGGCGCCGAAGGCGTTGCGTTCGCTGTGGAGTGGCCAGCCGACCTTTCTCACGGTGACTATGCGGTGAATGCCGCTATGGCAGGCGCGAAGCAGCTTGGTAAAAATCCGCGAGAACTTGCAGACGCGCTCGCACCACTCATTGCACGCGAGCTCGGTAGTGCAGTGTCGAGTGTGGAAGTTGCCGGTCCTGGTTTTATAAACATCCGCCTCTCGGCTACTTCAGTGAGTGACGCACTCGCGCAGGCGCACGGGAGTGAGTGGGGCACCGGCACCAGTCGCGTAGAGCAGAAGGTCGTGTTTGAGTACTCGTGCCCAAACCCGTTTAAGGAAATGCATATTGGTCACCTGATGAGCACCGTGATTGGCGAAGCATCGTCTCGAATTATAGAAAGCCAAGGCGCCAGAGTCATTCGCGACACCTATGGCGGCGACGTGGGGCCGCACGTAGCCAAGGCACTGTGGGCATTGCACCAAAAGGGAATTGCGGAGCCAAGTACCGCGAACGAAATTGGTAGCGCCTATGCGCACGGTTCTCGTTCCTACGAAGAAAGCGAAAAAGCAAAAGCCGAAATTGATGAACTAAACACACAGCTATATACCGCACTCGCAAAAGATGAAAGCGCGCGAAGCGACACCGAGCGCGCACTACTTGAACTATGGCGACACGGCCGTGATGTGTCCTATGAATCACACAAAAGTATTTGGGAAGTACTTGGCACTCACTTTGATTACATAATTCACGAGAGTGAAAGCACGCCAATAGGAATGCGTGTGGTGAAGGACGGTCTTACCCGGGGAGTATTCGAGGAGAGTCAGGGTGCGGTGATATATAACGGCGAAAAGAAAGGGCTCCACACGCTCGTGTTCATCACTAGTCGCGGAACACCCACCTACGAAGCAAAGGATGTAGGACTCGCTTTTCTAAAGGAAGAGCGACTCGCACCATTTGATTACTCATACATTATGACGGCCAGCGAGCAGTCAGGACACTTCGCAGTGTTCCTGGCCGCGCTCGACGATATTGCTCCAGAGGTGGCACAGAAGACGAGTCACATCCCGCACGGATTCCTACGTCTTACTACGGGGAAGATGTCCTCGCGAGATGGGGGAGTAATAACCGCACGTGAATTGCTCGACGATTTGATTGCGCGCGCAAGCGAGAGAAACAGCGACCCACTCATTGCGCTTCAGGTGGCGGTGGGTGCCGTTAAGTATCTTATTCTGCGCCAAGCTCCCGGTGGCGATATTATTTTTGATCCAGAGAAATCACTCTCACTCGATGGAGACTCGGGGCCATACCTGCAGTACGCGTTGGTGCGTGCAAAAAGTATTCTTGTGCAAGCCACGGCCGGCGAGGGTGAAGCTGCCAAGGATGGTGAGCCAGAAGTGCTCGCACGGCTCATAAGCCGATTTCCAGAAGTAGTTGCGCGTGCAGAGCGCCTGCGCGCGCCCCACAGCATTACGCAGTACCTCACGACGCTTGCAGGGGAGTGGAACTCATTCTATGCGCGCGAGCGTATTTTGGGTGGAGAGAACGAGGCACAGAAACTCGCTATCGTGCGTGCATTTGTGACTACTATGGAGAATGGACTCACGCTCCTCGGAATCCCCGCGCCAGAGAAGATGTAGGTTGCGAAAAAATAAATACGTGCCATTATGAATCCGCCACGAACAACCGTGGCGGATTCATTTTGGGGGACTACGTGTCCGATATCGTTAATTTGGAAGATGCGCGAAATCGTGCCTTTCGCCGGGTGCATCCGACCAAGCGTGGGAATAGGTATCCTGCGCCGCCGCAAGTGAATGACTATACCTCGCCGAAGCCTCGTACGCGTAAGTCGCCCTCGCGCATGCTGAGTGCGTACACAATTTACGCGGCGATGTCTGGCGGCGGCACCAAGAAGGTGCTCGACTAGGAGGGAGAGGAAATGACGAGAGTCACTACCGCGCTTATCGCTTCCTACGAGGAAGCGGTGGAGGCCGGAAGCACTCTCGCATTTCCGGTCCTCGCTATGCCTTTCGGGGCAGAAGTCTACGGCACCCTGTCGAGGGTGTTCGCGTCCAACGACGAGATTACCCCAGAGGCGATCAAGAACCTTTTGGCAGAATCGGTTCCTCTGAATGGGGTAGTGAGGCTGCACCTAATTAGCGTCGCCACTTCTGGCGACGCCCCGTGGAAAAAACTGCTCGAAACACAGAGCTCGCTCGTCGACGTGGAGTACCACTGATAACTGGCCGCTTGCCCTCACCGGCAGGCGGTTCCTTTTTATCTCCTAAAACGCTAGGATAAGGGGAATATGGCTGATTCTGGAGAGAAATCCGAACAAGTGCTGCGCGAGGAGAACATCCTGGAGTTTTGGGACAAGGAGCGGATTTTTGAGAAGTCCCTCGCCAAGCCTGCGCCCAAGGGTGACTTTGTGTTCTATGAGGGGCCACCGGGAGCCAACGGGCGGCCACATATGGGTCATTTCTCGACACGTGCATTCAAGGATGCGCTCCCTCGTTACAAAACCATGCGCGGATACCGCGTACCGCGTCGTGCGGGTTGGGACACGCACGGTCTACCAGTTGAGCTCGAAGTGGAGAAGCAACTTGGCTTAGCCGGTAAACAAGATATTGAAGTGTACGGCATCGCTGCGTTCAACAAAAAATGCCGCGAGATTGCGTCGAGCTACATTCACGAGTGGGAAGTGGTGACTAAGCGAATGGGCTACTGGGTTAATTTTAAGAAGGCGTACTTTACGTACAACGCTCCGTATATGGAGTCCCTCTGGAACATTGTAAAAAAAGTAGATACAGATGGCCGCTTGTACAAGGACTACAAGGTTCTTCCGTGGTGTGTGAAGTGCGGAACAGCGCTCTCAAGCCACGAGCTCGCGCAAGGGTACGAAGATGTAAAAGATCTTTCACTGACGGTGAAGTTCAGACTGATGGGGGAGGAGAATACCTACTTCTTGGCGTGGACGACGACCCCGTGGACGCTCCCAGGCAATGTGGGGCTTGCGGTGGGGAAAGATATTTCATACGGATATTACAAAAAGGACGACGAGACAGTAATTATTGCCACGGCACTTTCGCACAAGCTTGGTGAAGGGTGGGAGCTAGAGCGTGAAATGAAAGGAAGCGAGCTCGTGGGTAAATCATACGAACCGCTCTACACATTTGCAAAAGATATAGCGACGGGCGGTGAAGCTGAGAAGTTTGTGAACGCGTACAAGGTTTACGCAGCAGACTTTGTGACCACGCAGGACGGTACCGGTATTGTGCATACCGCCGTTATGTACGGACAGGAAGACTTTGATTTGGGACAAAAAGTAGGACTTCCGAAAGTGCACCTGGTAGCACCAGACGGGATATTCGTGCCGGGCACCGGAATATTTGAAGGGAAGTCAGTGATTGATGCCGAAACCAATGTGGAGGTGCTCAAGGATCTACAGGCTCGCGGACTCTATTTCTCAAAAGAAAATTACGCGCACTCATACCCGCACTGTTGGCGCAGCAAGAATCGCCTTATCTACTACGCGCGCGACTCGTGGTACATCCGTATGCACGACTTGCGCGACAAACTGCTTGCGGAGAACAGTCACATCAACTGGGAACCTACTCACATCCGTGAAGGGCGTATGGGTGAGTGGCTCGCCAACGTAAAAGATTGGGCAATCAGTCGCGAGCGCTACTGGGGAACACCGCTTCCGGTGTGGCAAAACGAGGACGGCAGCGAGCGACTCGTCATTGGTTCCGTGGACGAGTTAAAGAAGTATGCAAAGAAAAGTGGTAATCGGTACTTCACGATGCGTCACGGAGAGTCATCGAACAATATTGACGAGATAAACAGCACGGTACTTGCAGGCGCGCAGCGCAACCATCACCTTACAGAGAAGGGAAAGGAAGACGCTCGACGGAGTGCGCAGAAACTTCAGGGCTCAGGTATTACACGCATTGTGGCGTCTCCGTTTGTGCGCACTACAGAAACCGCAGAAATAGTTGCAGACGTTCTGGGGCTGCCAAAAGACGCAATAACGTTTGACGAGCGACTTCGTGAAGTTGAGGTGGGAGTGTTTGAGGGTAAGAGTTACGACGACTATCGAAGCTTCTTTAGTTCGTACGCGGACCGCTTCTCCAAGCGACCAGAGGGAGGAGAAAACTATATGGATCTACGTGCACGTATGGCGAGTGTGCTCTATGAGCTCGAGTCTACACACACGGGAGAGGGTATTTTGATTGTTTCGCACGGCGACCCGCTCTGGGTGCTTGAGCTAGCAGCGCACGGTAAACAGGCAAAAGATATAGAAACCGTGCCATATCACGATCGTGCTGAAGTGCGAACACTCGAATTTGTACCACTTCCACACAACGACGATTACGAGCTCGACCTACACCGCCCGTACATTGATGACGTTGTGCTGGTGAGCGAGAAGGGTACCGAGCTTCGTCGTATCAAAGAAGTGATGGACGTGTGGTTTGATTCTGGCGCAATGCCGTTTGCGCAGGATCACTATCCATTCGAGAAAGAGGCTCCAGCGTTTCCTGCCGACTTTATCTCTGAAGCAATCGACCAAACACGCGGTTGGTTCTACACGCTACTGGCGGTGGGTGTCCTTATGGGCAAGGGTGCTCCATACAAGAACGTTATCTGCTTGGGTCACTTGCTGGATGCGAATGGAAAGAAGATGAGCAAGTCACTTGGAAATGTCATTGCACCCGCAGACGCAATTGCACAGTATGGTGTCGATACACTCCGATTCTGGATGTACTACGTAAATCAGCCAGGTGACTCCAAGAACTTTGACGACAAGACGGTAAAGGAAGCTGCGCGTGTTATTTCTTGGCTTGATAACAGCGCCAAGTTTTATGAACTCTTTGCAGGTACTTCAAGTGAGCAAAGCCACTCTGTCACCGTGCTCGATACCTGGATGGAGGTGCGCACCATGCAGACTGTAAAGGAAGTGACTGCTGCAATGGACCGCTATGATTTGTACACTGCGTCACGCACTATTGCGGGACTCATCGAGGACGTATCTCAGTGGTATGTGCGTCGCATTCGTGACCGCGCGCGCGAGGGAGACGCAGCAGCTCTCTCTACCCTGCGCCAGACACTCAAGACCTGCGCCCTGATGCTTGCGCCACTTGCGCCATTTGTGGCCGAGGATGTGTATAGAATGGTACGCGAGGTGGACGATGTTGAGAGTGTTCACTTGGCTGCGTGGCCTGAAATACGAGCAGGTTTGTTCGACGTACTTACGGGTGCTTCAAAGAAAGACGAGGCACTGCTAAGTGATATGTCTCGTGTGCGAACACTTACATCAGAGGCGTTAATGCTTCGTCAAAAGTCGGGCAGCAAAGTTCGTCAGCCACTCGCCTCACTATCAATACCGGGAGCGCTCTCGCCAGAACTCTGCGCAATTCTTGCAGAGGAGCTTAATGTAAAGGAAGTCCGTACCGAGGCAAAAGAACTCGCACTTGATACCGTACTCACTCCAGAATTAATTCTGGAAGGGGATGAGCGCACGCTTGCACGTGCTGTTGCGGAAGCACGCAAAGCCGAAGGCTACTCACAAAAGGATCGCGTCTCTGTCGACAAGCGAGAGGACGGAGTCTATAGTGCGGAACTTTCAACAGGCACGGTGCGGTTCTCGCTCGTACGCGATGCGTCATAAATACGGCACGCGAGCAGTAGTACTTGGACGCGGTGCCGCCCGCGAAGCCGGGCTCACACTCACGCTTCTAACGGAGGATATGGGATTGGTGCGCGCGCGTGCCGAGGGATTGCGTAAACCAGGAGCAAAACTTGCGAGCGCATTGCAGACACTCTGCGAATGCGAGGTGACATTACTTCGTGGCAGGGAAGGGTGGCGATTGTCGGGCGCACTACTCACTGAAAATCATTTCAATCTTTTGTCGCCGGAAGCGCGTGCAACGGCGGCGAGAGTTGCCGGACTCTTTCTACGATTGATGCCGCCAGACGCGCACGAGCCTGGCTTTTTTGCACTGTATCGGGATTTCGTACATTCGCTTGCGGGCCTAACTGCGGAGCAACTTGATACCGCTGAATGTTCGGTAGCGTTGTCCTTGCTGGTAATGCTTGGTCTTGATAGCGGGCCAGTGGATATGACAAAAGCCCGAAATGAAATTGTTGTGAGGATAAATCGCGGCATTGCCGCATCAGGTCTCTGAGCCATTTTTAGTTCCTCGTGTAAGTTGTTGCGGGTCCCTACTCCTCGCTCCCTAGTACACGAGGCCAAAAAGAAGGCTCAGTGGAACAAGACGAGTACGATATACTAATGATGATATGGCCCTACCAGAGCAACCAGACAGCACAAGCGCGCTTGAGGAACTGCGTCAAAAGCTCTACTCGAACACAGCACCAGAGTCCCTTCCTGCGCAGTCGCACGAAACCCCGGCAGCCTTTACGCAGGGAGCCGATGTGGGTTGGAAGCCCGAGACCCCGCCACCTCCCAAAAAGAAAACATCCTGGTCCGTTTTATTTCTCCTTGGTGCTTTAGCAATTTTCATTATCGCGCTAGCCGTCGCTGCGTACTTTTTGGTGTTTGGTGGAGGGGCGACGTCATCTGACCGTATCGATATCAGTGTGGCGCCCATTCCAGCCCTTCGCAGTGGAGACGTGGCAACACTTTTAGTAACGGTTACGAATAATAATCGAACACCAATTACAAACACGAAGTTTTCGATTGCGTTCCCAGAAAGTGCGCGTGACGCGAACAATCCACTGGCTGCCTATCCTCGATTTGAAGACACCATTGGCGATATTCCTCCTGGAGAATCTCGGCAACAAACAGTTCGAGTTGTTCTCTCAGGCTCAACCGGAGAGGTTGTCACGCTTCCGCTTAAACTTGAATACAAAACTGAAGGCTCAAATGCAGTATTTATAAAAGAAATGACCCACACGGTGACTATCACCTCGTCTCCACTTTCGGTGACCGTGCAAACCGATGGGGTAGCGCCGGGTGGGCAAGAAGTCGCCCTCACTGTGCGGGTGCATTCGGATTCGCCGGTACCACTCGAGAATGTTGCTGTGCTTGCCGAGTATCCATTTGGATTTATCCCGTCAAAGGCTGGATTGTCGTTGTTTGATATAGGAACCCTTGCGGCAGGAAGCGATGCTAGCGTGACCGTGCGCGGAACGCTCACCGGTGAAGACGCTGCAGAGCGCGTATTTCGTTTTTCTGCAGGCACCAAAGGAACGGGCAACACGCTTGGCATTGTGTATGCCTCGGGGCAGGGCACCGTGCTGCTTTCACGACCATTTGTAGCAACTACGTTTTCGGTAAACGGAACGACAGGAACGGACCTTGTTGTACCTGCAGGAAAAATGACCGAAGTTCGTCTGGCGTGGGCGAACACTCTCCCAACCGATATCACCAATACCACTATCACGGTGCAGCTTGCAGGAGATGCGCTCGATGCGTCGTCGGTGACTGCGTCGGGAGGGTTTTATCGTTCGGTAGACAGAACGGTACTTTTTGCTCCTGACACAAACCCGGTACTCGCAAATCTTGCTGCGGGCACCGTCGCCAATGGCTCCTTTTCATTTACTACAAAGGCAGCAGGTCAAAACCCTTCCATCACCGCGCTCATTACGGTGACCGGAAAAAACAGTGCCGGAGGAGGCGCGCCCACCCAACTGACCTCTACAATGACCAAGACCATTTTGGTGGGTACTGAACTCGGTGCAAAAGTCCGAGCGAGCCGTACAGCTGGACCTTTTAAAAACACCGGACCAATACCACCGCAGCCAAATGTAGAATCTACCTATGCCGTGCTGCTTTCATTCACTTCGTCGGTGAATTCTGTGGCGGGTGCCACTATGCGCGCGGTGCTGCCGTCCTACGTGCGCTATGTAAGTAGCAATGACAGCAATGTTACCTATGACGCGAATACACGCACCGTGACCTGGACTGCAGGAGACGTTGCTGCAGGTACTACCGCCACAAACCCAAAACAAAGTGCATTCCAGGTGGCACTTTTGCCGTCTACCAGCCAGCGGGGGACCAGTCCTGTTCTGGTGACATCTATTACCTACAGCGGTACCGACAGGTTTACGAAACGCGTTTTAGAAGGTACCGTTCCTGAAGTTTCAACCCAAACGAGCCAGGATCCTGGATACCAGGCCGCGTTTGGGGAAATAGCCCGTTAACCGCACCCGCATGAACAAAGACCAGCCATCACTCGATACCATTGTTTCTCTCGCTAAGCGCCGAGGGTTTATTTATCCTGGGTCTGAGATATATGGTGGGCTTGCGGGAACCTTTGATTACGGACCAAATGGTGTAGAGCTTTTGAATAACCTAAAGCGGGCATGGTGGAAGGCGAATGTGCACAACCGTGAGAATTTCTACGGTCTCGACTCTGCGATGTTCAAACACCCGCGCACGTGGGAGGCGAGTGGCCACACCAAGGGCTTTTCTGATCCGCTTGCGGAGTGTCGCGAGTGCAACACCCGTATCCGTGTCGACAAGGAACTTGGTGCTGTTGGTGTCGTGGCCGACGAAAAGATGTCGGTGGAAGAAATCAACACGCTGTTTGATGCGAGCCGCGAAAAAATAAAGTGCCCGAAGTGCGGCAAGAAGAACTTCTCTGAGGTGCGTGCCTTCAATCTCCTTGTGAAATCAAACCTCGGTGATTTCACTTCTGACGGTAGCGAGCCAGTATATCTGCCAGGCGAAGCGTGTCAGGGTATATACCTCGACTACAAGAATATTGTCGACACAATGAGTCCAAAAGTGCCGTTTGGTGTTGCGCAGGTAGGAAAGGCGTTCCGAAACGAAATATCACCAAGAAACTTCTTGTTCCGCACACGTGAATTTGAGCAGGCAGACACACAGCTGTTCATTCGACCAAACGAGAATGTGCAGGCGTACCAAGAAGCAAAACAAGGTAGGTGGGACTGGTATCTGTCTCTTGGTATCCGCGAAGAGAACCTTCGTTGGCACCAGCACGAGAATCTCGTTTTCTATGCGAAAGACGCGTGGGACATTGAGTATAATTTCCCATCACTAGGGTTTGATGAACTTGAAGGCGTACACGACCGCACTGACTACGATCTCACACAGCATCAGGAGCACTCCGGCGTTGACTTGAGGTACCTTGATCCGGAGACGGGGGAGAAGTACGTGCCATGGATTATTGAGACCTCGGTGGGTATGGGGCGTATGTTTATGGCATTTCTTTCTGACGCGTACCGTGAGGATGAGCTTGGTGGAGAAAAGCGTGTGTACCTTGCGCTCCACCCAACTCTTGCGCCCTATCATGCGGCCGTATTTCCGCTCCTAAAAAATAAGCCGGAGCTCGTTGCGAAGGCGCGCGAAGTGTACGCAAGCTTGAAAAAGGCGGGTATCCGCGTTGCGTTTGACGATAACGGTAACGTTGGTAAGCGCTATCGCCGTCAAGATGAAATTGGAACGCCGTCGTGTATCACGATTGATTTCGACACTCTCGGAGAGAATCCAGATCTTCTTGATACGGTCACTTTGCGCCATCGCGACACGGGGGAGCAGGAGCGACTCACCATTGCTGAGGTAATTGAGCGTATTAAAGTAGCAAGCGTATACTAGTGATATGAACCAACCAACAAACATCTCAATTTCTACGGGCACATTTGTGCGGGCGTTGTTGGTGGGAGCGTGCGCATACGCAGCCTGGATACTTCGCGACTTGGCGCTGTTGGTACTCACCGCGATTGTTATTGCATCGGCAATTGAGCCTGGTGTTGAATTCTTCCTGAAGCGCCGCATACCGCGCGCAATTGCAGTACTTGGTATGTACTTGGCGGTGTTCGGTTCACTCTTTGCGGTGACGTATTTCTTTCTGCCACCAATACTGAACGATGCGCAGACATTCTTGCAGTCTGCTCCGGACTATCTCGATACCCTGCACGTACCAAGCTCGCTTACTAACATCACCGATGCCGCTCACGCTGTAGCAGGGCAGCAGTCACAGTCTATTTTTGAGACACTGCTTTCATTCCAGGCGGCGTTCGCTGATACGTCGGGAGGAACGGTGCGTGTGCTTTCCACATTCTTCGGCGGTATCTTCGCGCTTATTCTGGTGGTGGTGCTTTCGTTCTACTTTGCGCTCCAGGAAACAGGCGTGGACGATTTCCTTCGTCTGGTAGCGCCCGCCAAGCACGAGGAGTACATCGTAAACTTGTGGCTTCGCGCAAAGAAGAAAATCGGACTGTGGATGCAGGGACAGCTTCTGCTTTCGCTCATTGTGGGAGTGATTGTGTACTTGGGCCTTCTTATCCTTGGAGTACCGTATGCGCTGTTTCTTGCGGTTGCGGCTGCGGTGCTTGATCTCATTCCGCTGTTTGGGTCATTCTTGGCCGGCATCCTTGCGGTGATGGTGGCGTTCACTTCTGGTGGGTTTGCGCTCGCACTTATTGTGGCTGGTCTCTACTTCATCGTGAATCAGTTTGAGGCACACCTCATTTATCCGCTCGTCGTAAACAAGGTGGTTGGTATACCGCCGCTCCTGGTTATTCTGGCGCTTATCATTGGCGGAAGTCTCGCAGGATTCTTGGGTATTTTGCTCTCCATTCCGCTTGCGGCCGGACTTCGTGAGTTTGTAAACGACTTCGATAATTCAAAGCGAAAAGCACGAGAGCGTGCGGGATAAGTGGTACTACTATGGCGCGCTATATCACCACGACACTCCCGTATGTGAATGCGGAGCCGCATATTGGATTTGCACTTGAGTCAGTACAAGCGGACGTCATCGCGCGTGCGAACCGACTGGCTGGAGAAGAGGTGTTTTTCTCAACAGGTACCGACGAGCACGGTCAAAAGATTTTTGAGGCAGCACAAAAGGAAGGGAAGGGGGTGCAGGAATACGTTGATTACTATGCCAGTCGCGTGCAGGGACTTTCGAAGCTACTGTCTCTCACACCCGATAATTTTATTCGCACCACCAGTGAAGGACATAAAGAAGCTGCACAGGAAATGTGGCGACGCTGTGACGCTGCAGGCGACATATACAAAAAGGAATACACCGGTCTGTACTGTGTTGGGTGTGAGGCGTACAAAACGTCCAAAGAAATTGAAGAGGGAAAGTGCACCATTCACCCGCACCTGGTACTTGAGGAAATAGTTGAAGAAAACTACTTCTTCAGACTCAGTAACTACCAAGCATACCTTGAAGAGTATTTGTCACGAGACAAAGTTATAGTGCCTGAGTGGCGCAGGCTTGAGGCGCTCGCGTTTGTACAGGGCGGGCTCGAAGACTTCAGCATTTCTCGCTCAAAGGAAAAGCTGTCGTGGGGTGTGAGTGTTCCTGGGGACGATACGCAGGTGATGTATGTGTGGTTCGATGCACTCACTGACTATATTTCTACACTCGGGTGGCCAAAAGATACTGATGGAAACTTTAAGAAGTTTTGGGAAACGGGCAATACACTCCAATTGGCAGGGAAGGATCAAGTACGATTCCAGTCCATTATGTGGCAGGCAATGCTTAAGTCTGCTGGCATAAAGTCCACGGACCAGGTGTTCTATCACGGATTTATAAACTCTGGTGGCCAGAAAATGTCTAAATCCCTTGGCAACGTGATTAGCCCCTATGAGTTGGTAGAGAAATACGGAACCGAAGCAACGCGCTACCTACTTCTGCGACACGTGCACCCCGTAGACGATTCCGACGTCACCTGGGAACGACTTGATGAATGGTACACGGCACACTTGGTGAATGGGCTGGGTAATCTAGTGGCGCGTGTGATGAAATTGGCAGAGGAGCACCTCCCACAGCCAGTCTCTATTCTAGATATGGGTCATATGATCAATCCAGCGTTCTTTGCGCATCTCGAAACGTTCTCATTTAACGAAGCGTTGAATGAAGTATTTGCGCTGGTCGGAAGTGCCGACGAATATATGGCAACTCAGGAACCGTATAAAAAAATCAAGAATGAAGAAACTTCAGAAGAAGCTCGTGCAGATTTTAAATACCTAGTGAGTGAACTGGTGCGCATTGCGCTCTACCTTGCGCCGTTTATGCCGGGCACTAGCGCACTCATTCTCGACACGGTGCACACAAACAAAAAGCCAGAAAATATGTTCCCGCGATTGTCGGTGTGAGGTTGCATATGAAACTATCGGTGCTTGTCGTTGCGCACAATGAAGAGAAATACATCGGTCGTTGTATCGAATCCATTCTTAGTCAATCAAGCAAACCCGACGAAATAATCGTAGTAAGCCACAATTCGACAGACCAAACTTCCGCAGTTGCACGTCGGTACGGAGTTACAGTAGATGAGTACACGGGACCAAGCGGGTCTGCGCACGCTCGAATTCGAGGATTTGAACTAGCGACCGGAGATATAGTTCTGTGTATCGATGGAGATGCATATGCCGCACCTTCGTGGGCACGGACGCTTTCACAAATTCTCGAGCAAAAGCAAGCCACACTGGTGGGTTCGTGGGTTCGATTGAGTGGATCGCTATTTGCACGGATAGCTTCTCTTTGTTGGTATGCATTCACTAGTGTGCGGGGAGAGAGCGCCACTACTTTTTTGTACGGCGCAAGCTATGGAGTTAGAGGGGAAGACAAGACCCTTGCAATTAAGGCACTCGCTGAAAGTATTTTGCTCTCAGAAAGATTTTCATTGCCGTACAACCCTGACGATTATTGGCTGGCACTCTTTATGATTTCGCGAGGAGAAGTAGTGGTGACGAACAAGACCTGGGTGACGGCCCACTCCAAGGAGTCTAATAGCTGGGAATTTATGCTACGTAGTTATAATGCGCAAAGGGTTGTTAACAAGATACGTGTATTGCTCAAGAAGAACCCACTACCAACTTTCAACTAATATGAAATACTTCGACGCGCACTGTCACATACAGTTCCCGATGTTTGACGAGGATAGGGAAGCTCTTGCGACTCGTATGGAGCAAGAAGCATTTGGTGGGATTGTGGTGGGTGTCGACTATGCATCGAGTGAGCAGGCTCTCGCTCTCGCTCTCGCTACAACGCACCAACATCTGTGGGCTGCGGCGGGACTCCATCCCAACTACACAGTCGAGCAGGAATTCGACTACGAGGCATTTCGTGCGCTCGCCGCACACCCAAAGATAGTGGCGATAGGGGAGTGTGGTCTCGACAACTTTCGTCCAGAGAATCCAGACGAGACACGAGCAATGCAGCGCGAGGTATTTGAAAAGCACGTGCAGCTTGCTATTGAACTCGACAAGCCGCTTATGATTCACTCGCGCCCCACAAAGGGCACGATGGATGCGTACACCGACCTTATCGACATTCTTACATCCTATAAAAAAGAACACGGCGAGCGACTGCGCGGAGACATTCACTTCTTCGTGGGCGGGGTAGAAGAAGCCCGTTCACTCATCGAGCTTGATTTCACCCTTTCCTATACGGCCGTACTTACATTTACCAGCGACTACGACGATGTAGTGCGATTTATACCCGAGACCCATCTACTGTCTGAAACCGATGCGCCCTACGTGGCGCCGCTCTCTCGCAGGGGACAAAGAAACGACCCATTTTCAGTGCGTGAGGTGGTATCTGCTATTGCCCGCATACGCGGAGAGGATGAAGAACATATCCGGGAGGTGGTACTTGCCAACGCGAAGCGAGTGTTTGGGATGTAGCCTGCTTCTATAAGGCTTTATTGCCGTCTAAGGGAGCGCGTGGTACAGTTTGCCCGTTATGAAAAAAGACATCGAACACGGTGCTGAGGGCACCGAGCTAGATTCAGAAATGGGATATAACGAGTCCCGTGTGTATGAACTTGGCTTCCACCTCGATCCTGAGCTTCCTCTTGAGGAGGCGAAGAAAACCTATCAGTCACTTCGCGACATTATTTCCGCTGCCGGAGAGATAGTTGCCGAAGGAGATCCGCAGAAAGTACAGCTTGCGTACACGATTTCTCGTAGCGTTGACCACATGCGTCGCGATTACGACAACGCGTACTTTGCCTGGATTGCCTACGCTGCAGAGACAGCAGGGCACGACAGCGTACTAGCTGCAGCTAAAGCAGAAGGCAACATTATCCGCTTCCTTGATATTCGAACAGAAAAGGAGGCTGCACAGCATGCAGCAGAGATGCACGAGATCTTTGCAAAGGCGGCAGTACTCAATAGCGCGGCAGTACTGGACGAGGTCTCCGAGACTGACCTTGATCAGGCCCTAAAGGAGGCAGGCGCATAGTCCTGGTATACTGAGGTATATGTATCCCGTTAGAAGTCCCCATGAATAAATGGATAGGGACAGTCGGGAACAACGCAACACTATTAGCACTTAACTTCTAACGGGATGTACCTAAACAAAGTCACTCTCTACGGAAACCTCACGCGCGACCCTGAAGTCAAAGCACTTCCTGGTGGCCAGCAGGTGGCATCCTTTGGTCTTGCTACGAACCGTTCATTTAAGAATAAAGAAGGGCAGCAGCAGGAGCAATCTGAGTTCCACAACATTGTGGCGTTTGGACGCACCGCCGAAGTAATGGGGCAGTACCTCAAGAAGGGACGACCAGCATACATCGAAGGACGTATCCAGACTCGCTCATGGGACAAGGACGGCCAGAAGCAGTACCGCACTGAAATAGTGGTAGACACGTTCCAGTTTGGTCCACAGGCAGCCGGAGAGCGTAGTGGAGGAGGCGCACCAAGTAGTTCTTCTAGCTCACCACGTGCACAAGAAGAGCAGGAGGCACCAGCATTTGGAGGAGAAGCGATTCAGTATCCGGACGAAGAGATTAATCCAGAGGATATTCCGTTTTAATTAAAAACTTATGGCACATCAATCAGAACGTGAAGAAGTAGAGAACAAGCGTTTCGTGGACTACAAGGACGTGGCGTACCTTCGCCAGTTTATGAATCCACACGCAAAGATTCTTGCAAAGAAGCGCAGTGGCGTCTCAAGTGCAAAGCAGCGCGAAATCGCTCTTGCAATCAAGCGCGCTCGCTATATGGCATTGCTCCCATACCTCGCTGCGTAAGCTAAGAGGTTGAGAAAGAAAGACAACAGCCGCCCACAGGGCGGCTGTTGTCTTTACTGGGTCCGTGTTTAGATATATATGGACTACATATGTGGCAATAAGGTCACAGACGGATGAAGGGAGATGAGTATGAAACTGTTCAGTCTTCTGGCACTTTCTATCGCGTTCTCTGTTTCGACCAGCAGCCCGGGAGTTGCTGCGCACAAGCCCTCGCGCGTTGAGCGAGCCGCTGCGTGCGCGGACTTTCCGGCGCGGGTGCAGGCGCAGTTCGCGGAAGAATTTCCCAAGGATCCGCGCACGGCGATTTCTATCGCCACCACCCAAACCACTTCGACGATGGTGAAAGTCTACAACAGCTCCACTGGTTGTTTGACTGAACCTATCGAAGGGGTGAAGCTCAGCATTCCTGAAAACGCAAACGTTGACGTCGCCCAGGCTGCGGTGGTGTACGACCTCTCTGATCGAGAGGGAAGCCGGGTTCGCGCCTATGTTCTGGTGCAGCTCACGGACTACTCGGGCAAGGACGCTATCTCCACAACACTGTATTTGGCGTTCTCGCTGATGGTCTTGCCGGACGATGGTTCGGCCAGGCTGACGTGAAGAAATGGAAAGGGCGCCCCCGGTGCGGGGGCCCCTCTAACCGGAACTTTTGACAAACCCCTTTATACACCCACCCCCTAAGC
>CAZNVT010000007.1:0-12921 GCA_964577025.1 uncultured Candidatus Saccharibacteria bacterium | reverse complement strand
GGTTGGGGGGGCGTGGGTTCTCTTAAATAGGCGCCGCGGGGCCCGGGGGGGGCCCCCCCCTTCTCACGTCTACTTGTGACTACGCCTTTTCTACACGCTCCACGTACTCGCCCGTGTCGGTGTTAATTTTTAGTATGTCGCCCTCGTTGATGAAGAGGGGAGTTGCAACGGACGCACCCGACTCAAGTACGACGAGTTTGTTTCCACCGGTTGCGGTGTCTCCCTTGATGCTTGGAGGAGCCTCAACAACTTTAAGCTCAACCTTGATAGGAATACTCACCATCACCGGTTCGTCTTTGTAGAGAAGTACCTCCACCGCGCTGTTTGCTTTTAGCCACTGCACTTTGTCGTGGACGGCTTCGTCAGGGAACGAAAAGCGGTTTTTTGGATTCTCTGCCTCGGTGAACCAGCTCTCGCCACGATTCGTGTAGAGGTATGTTGCTTCCATTTTGCCAATGTCAGCCTCAGGTACGCTCTCGTTTTGGTGGAAGGATATTTCGGTCACCTTGCCCGTCACGAGGTGGCGAAGTTTAGTCTGGTTTACCGGTTTTCGCTGCTGCATACGAAACACGTGCGAAGAGAGCACCTCGTACGGCTCGTTATTGTATTCAATAACCTTTTTTTGGACGATTTCGTTATAGGAAAGGATTGCCATACCGGGGTAGAAATGAATAAAAAGTGCCCATCGGGCAAGATAGGAGTATGATACAAGACATTATGGGGTTTTCAAGAACCAGACCCGACCTGGCTACAAGCACTGACGAGGAGGTGCTCGTGGCAATGAAGACCGATCCCGAGGCCATAGGGGTCCTCATAGACCGCTACGAGGCTGCATTCCTGCGAAAGGCAAAGAGTATCCTCTACAGCCCCGAAGAGGCAGAAGAGGCCGTTCAGGACGTATTTACGCGTATCTACGTGTACGCAGACCGCTACGTTCCTCAGGAGGGCGCCAGCTTCTCCTCCTGGGCCTACGCTATTTTGACTCGGTTGTGCTTCACTCGGTACCAGAAACTAAAGAAAGAGCGGGGGAGAACCGTGCAAATGGACCCCGAGAACTACGAACGACTGCGCGACGGCGGTGACTTTATCGAGGAGCTGTCGCTCAAAAATGAAGTACTTATTGCACTCTCTCGGTTGCCAGAAATGTCTGCAAAGGCACTCTCGCTGCAGTTTATCGAAGGAAAGACGCAGGAAGAAATTGCAGAGAGCGAAGGGACCAGCGTTTCTGCCGTCAAAACGAGAGTGCATCGAGCCAAGAAACTTTTTAAGAAGTCACTGAGTGATACTAGCTATGGAACCAACGACTAATTCTCGTATTAAGAGTGTGGTGCTGCGCCGTGCGCGGTTTATACACACCGTGCGTCCGCTGGTGTCAGGCACAGCACTCGCACTCGCGCTTGTGCTTGTGTCCGTATACAGCATCAGTAGGGAGGTGTGGGTTGCTCGAGTGATAGAGAATATGCCGTCGCCCGCAAATGTAGCGGCGTTCTGGCGCTTCATCGAGGTGGCATTCCTCAACACGTCGTTTGCGGTACAGGTGCTCTCTGTTCTCCTTGTTGCGGGCACTATATGGGTGGCGCGAGATGTAGCGCGTACGGTTGGCCAAAGTCCTCGGTACGCTTAAATGTGAATAAACAAAAAACCGCCCACTCGGCGGTTTTTTGTTTCGCACAAACAGAAACTATTCTGCTGCCATCTTTACTTTTACAAGTTTAAGAATGTCGTTTGCGACTGTTTTGTTCTCGCGAAGGAATGTGCGCGTAGCATCATACCCGCGCGCAAGGGGGAGTTCGCCAAACTTGTATGAGGCACCTGACTTCTGCAGAATGTCGTACTTTTCACCAAGCGCGATAATTTCGCCTTCGCGGCTAATACCTTCGTTGTAGAGGAGGTCGAACTCCGTCGTCTTAAATGGCGCGGCCACTTTGTTCTTTACTACCTTTACGCGCACACGTCCGCCCACAACCTCTTCACCCTTTTTAATCTGCGCAATGCGGCGAATATCAAGACGCACTGAGGTGTAGAACTTCAGAGCCTTACCACCCGGGGTAGTCTCTGGATTACCAAACATCACGCCAATCTGCATACGGATCTGGTTGATGAAGATTACCGTGGTGCCACTCTTTGCGGTAATGGCAGTGAGTTTGCGAAGTGCCTGGCTCATCAAGCGCGCCTGCTTACCCACGTGGTGTGCGCCCATATCACCCTCGATCTCGTCCTTTGGGGTGAGTGCCGCTACTGAGTCCACCACAATAATAGAAACAGAGTTCGAGCGCACCAAGCTCTCTACAATTTCAAGCGCCTGCTCTCCGGTGTCTGGCTGCGAAATAAGAAGCTCAGAAAGCTTTACGCCAATTCTGCGCGCGTACTCTGGGTCAAGTGCGTGTTCTGCGTCTACGAATGCACATACGCCACCCTTTTTCTGTGCTTCTGCAATCACGTGAAGCGATAGGGTAGTCTTACCGCTTGATTCAGGTCCAAAGATTTCTACGATACGTCCGCAGGGCATACCTCCAACACCAAGCGCGTTATCAAGACCGATGGAACCAGTTGGAATAGCAGCAATAGCAGAAGGCTTTGTTGCACCATAGGTCATAATTGCCTCGTCGCCAAACTTGGTCTTGATGTCTTTAATAGCCAGGTCGATTGAGCGCTGTTTGCTGTCAGCGGTCACCTCGCCGGTCTCGACATCAATATCTAGCGAAGCGCTCTTCTTCGGTGCGGACTTTTTCTTGGGAGCGGATTTCTTTAGCGCCATAGGAATGAATTCAAAAGCTGATTAAGGTACGTAGACTTCGCGTGAAGTGGCGTGGGTTCTGCCAAAACGATCGGTCACGGTCATAGATAGTATAGCGCCACCAGCAGGGAGGTCGAGCACCGTAGCAAAGCGTCCTTGTTCGTCTATCAGGAGAGGCAGACCGTTTAGGGTGAGCTTTTCTGTGTGGCGAGCAACGCCAGTGACGGGCACCGAGCCGCCTGGGTACACCCCAAGGGCGACCGGAGAGGAAAGGGATAGTGAGGGTCCGAGTACAAGCGGGGAAGCCTTAACCCCGCCATAGAGCACCACAGCAAGGATAAGTAGTGCGACAAGGCGTTTGCGCGGCATAGTAATTAGAGCTCTTCGTCGGCAGTAGCGTCGCCGCCTGCCTGGCTTAGTATTTCGCGTGGGCGAGAGCCGTCAGCAGGACCAATCACTCCTTTCTCCTCGAGCAAATCCATCAGGCGAGCAGCGCGAGAGTATCCAATGCGCAGCTTTCGCTGTAGGTAGCTGGTAGATGCGCGGCCGGCTTCTTCCACTGCCTCTTTTGCCTGTGCGTAGAGGTCATCATCGACGTCGCCGTCGTCACTATCAAGTGACATTGCATCGTTTGGCTCGTGTACACCGGTGCCACCCGTACCTGCACCCAAATCGAGAGAGGAGAGGGTACCAGCGTTGTGACTCTTGATGAACTGCGCCACTTTCTTTACTTCTTGCTCGCTAATGTAGGCGGTCTGAAGGCGCACTGGCTTTTGCATATCGGCAGACATATAGAGCATATCTCCAGCACCAAGGAGAAGCTCGGCGCCCGAGCCATCGAGAATGGTGCGTGAATCTATCTGACTTGCTACTTGGAGCGCCATACGAGTCGGCACGTTTGCCTTAATAAGTCCGGTAATAACGTTTACCGATGGGCGCTGGGTAGAGAGTATGAGGTGGATACCAACGGCGCGAGACATCTGCGCAAGGCGCACGATACCGGCCTCGAGTTCGCGTGGGTAGGTCTGCATAATATCGGCGAGCTCATCGATAACGATAACGATGTAGGGCATTGATTCAGGAAGCTCGGCCGCTTTGCGCTTCTTTGCAGGCTCAAGCACGGTTGTGTGATAGGAATCAATATCACGTACCTGGCACTCTTCGAGAATGCCGTAGCGGCGATCCATTTCTTTTGCGGCCCACTTGAGCGCAAGGATACATTTCTTAGGATCGGTAATAACCGGTGTCAGCAGGTGGGGGATACCGTTATAGAGGGTGAGCTCCACACGCTTTGGGTCCACCATAATAAAGCGCATTTGGTTTGGACCATTTCGATAGAGAAGTGAGGTGATAACCGCGTGGATAGCAACTGACTTACCAGAGCCGGTAGCTCCGGCAATAAGTCCGTGTGGCATCTTTGCCACGTTTACGTAGTGTGGGGTACCGGTAATGTCGCGACCAACGGCCGCCAACAGTGGCTTCTTGGACGCACTCCACTCCGGAGCTCCCATAACACCACCCAGCCCAACGGTTGCCTTAGACGCGTTTGGCACCTCAATACCAACTAACGACTTGCCAGGAATAGGAGCTTCGATACGTACCGGGTGAGCCGCAAGTGCCAATTCTAGGTTTTGTTGGAGGGTGACTATTTTCTGCAGACGCACCCCCTCGGCTGGCTTGATAGCGTAGCGAGTCACGGTAGGCCCTACCGAGACCTCGTCCATCTCTACGGAAATACCAAAGTTCTGGAAGGTACGCTTAATAATGTTTGCGTTTGCTTTGATGTCGCCCACACCAGGCTTGCCCTTGTCTTCCCCAAGAAGCGAGAGTGGGGGAGCTTCGTATTCAGCATCAATATTAGGAATAGCTACCACTGCCACATTGTTGCTTGCGTCATTAAACATAGTGACCACCGGCTCGCGCTCCACGGATGCTTTCGGCTCCTTCTCGGGAGTCTGTTCCTCATCAGTGTCCTCAGGAGCACTGTCGTCAGAATCGGTTCCACGCTTTCCAATAGTTGGAAGAGACACCGACCCAACTGCCTCGCGTGCTTTCTCTGCAGCAAGTGCGATAGCCTTCAGCATTGCCACCACGTCGGTAGCCACAATAAGTCCCACGGCACACACGGCAATCAGAAGAATGACTGCCCCCGCAACTCCCAAGAACTCCGTTGCAGCGTGTCCGGCAAGGGTACCGGCGACACCTCCCCAGTCACTTGAAACAATCCCCAGGAACGTGAGTGTAGAAAGAAGGATAAGCGCGATGCCAACACCGGTAAGAGGAGAGACGAACGAACGCTCAAGCATAATCGCAAACCCTACCGCTATAAGAAGAGCGGGGAGCAAAAAGGCCCCCACCCCAAGCACGCCATACCCAAAGGTGAAGATGGCGCTCCCGGCAATTCCTGCCAGGTTGAACGCTGCCAGTCCCATAATGAGACCAAACGCCACCAAGACGACACCCGCCGTCCAGCGGGCCAGAAGCTGGTAGTCTTGCTCCTCCTTCTTTTTCTTTGAACGCTTTGCCATATAAAAATAGTGTGTAGATACAGTCTACCATTGGCGCAAACCGAAGCGTACACGCACTAGTCGCCTGGTGCGCAAGTAGTCGCAGTGTCCTTGCGGACCTTCTCTCAAGGACCTATACTTGCGGTCATAAGGACATAGGAAATATATAAGACACCTATGAGCGACACGCGACACATCAAAGACACAAACACACTGAAAAACGGTGGTGAAGGACAGTCCCTAGATATGTTCGTCCTAGATAAAAGTATATTCTCTAATATATTCGACAAGGACATAAAGCGCGTATATGTATACAAAAAGGCCGAGCGACTCGCAAAAGCTATCCATCTAGTCTCTCCAGCGTTCCGGACTTCTCCCGCACTTCGCGATCGCATAGACCGCGTTGCGGTGGGTCTTGTGGACGCAGCCATACTTCCGCCAGCACTCGCAAAGGACGGACTCTCGCGCGAGTTGCTCGCACTTTCAAGCGTCCTCTCTATCGCACGCTCCGGGCATCTCTTGTCTGCTATGAACGCTGACCTCATAGCCCGTGAGGCACAGCTGTTACTGCAAGAAGTAGCAGGATACGAAGAGCCGCGACTGTTTCTGGAAGAGGCTCCAACGCTTGCAGAACTCGCTCGCTCAAGCACCCGCACTAGTGGCGCAGAAGCGCGTCACGAGAGACGGCTTCCAAGTACGCCGACCACGTCGCTTGACCCTCAGGAATCTAAAGGACAAAGTAAAGGACAGGACGCGCCTGCAAAGGGCTCTCGCCGGGACGCCATACTTTCTGTCCTTGGGACTAAGGGTCCGTCCTATATAAAGGACATATCTCTCGTGGTTCGCGAGGTGAGCGAAAAGACTATCCAGCGTGAATTGGCCCAGTTGGTAGCAGAAGGGCAGGTGGTACGTAGCGGCGAGCGAAGATGGACCACCTACGCTCTATCGGACAGTTAGAGGAGCCCGCAGGACTGCTTGCCCCGAGCCGCACAATTGTGTACCCGATATGCTTGGGGGCGAATGTGTACCCCCGTAAGGAATTTCTCAAAATAGTCTGGATGCTAGGCGTGGGCAGGGACGTGAAGGAGACGTACGGAAGTACGGCGTATGAACGTCCCGGGAGCCCACAACAACGCAGGCTAGGTATATACGTGGTTTCGGGTTGACTTTTGGGAGGAAATGGCTTATCTTATAGGAGTGATAGCGACAGGGAAGTAGTCGTACGAAGTAAGACCTGCCAAAGGTCTTTTTCTCGTATCTGGCCACTGTCCTGCGTTATCCACATCGGTACACTACGTACTGCGTGCCAGAAGCAGGGTATACTGCAACGGTAGACCGTACGGCTGGTGCGCATTCCTGAACGATGGGTCATTGACAGCATTAATAGTGCTTCAAGAACAGACACACCACTTCTGTAACGAAGTGTGTGTGCGATCGTCATCTCTGTCGTAGGGCAAGGTGGCGACACCGTAATGGATGTATTGATTGAAATGGATGAACGCAGGCAACGCCTCTACATTCGCCAACTAGCCAATGGGACACGAGTCGATATTGTGCCCTGTTGGGTAGTGTGAAAGTGCGGTTCGCTCGCTGGTGTCAGCAATGGCACCACCAATTACTCGAAAGAAGGTTGTGTATGCGATGTACTTTATTAGACTTCGCATCGCATATGCTTCTGATTCAAAAAATTATTTAAAAAATTGTTATGTCTATCGCAACCAACAATGTAATCGCAAAGATTGCAGCAGTTGTTGCAGGTCTTGGACTTGTAGCGATGTCATTTGCTTATGCAGCACCTGCTGTAAAGGCAGACACGACATCTGATCTACAGGCTCAGATCTCAGCACTTATGGCGCAGATTGCAGCACTTCAGGCTCAGGCTGGAGGTTCTACTTCTGCATCAGCATCGATGACCTTTTCTAAGGACCTTACACTCGGCTCTTCTGGAGCTGATGTAACTGCTCTTCAGAACTGGCTTATCAGCAAGGGTCACACCATCGCAGCTGGCGCAACCGGATACTTCGGTGCACAGACGAAGGCAGCTCTTGCCGCTTACCAGGCTTCAGCAGGCATCACCCCAGCTTCTGGATACTTCGGCCCGATCACTCGCGCTAAGGTAAACGCAGCAGGTGGTTCTACTGGAACTACTGGAGGTACAACCGGAGGCACCCTTTCAGGTGGCGAGGGTTCTATCGACAACATCAGCAACCTTGGTGACACTGACACCTCAATTGACGAGGGAGACACTGGAGTAAAGGTTCTTGGCGCCGAGTTCGACGCTAAGGATTCTGACATCATGGTTTCTCGCGTTGATGTAGACATCAAGAGCCACTCTGGAAACGGAAGCTCACGTCTCACCAACTACGTTGAGAAGGTAAGCCTTATGCTCGACGGTAAGAAGCTTGCTTCTATCGACGCTAGCAGCGTTACTCGTGACGACAACGGTGTGTACTCATTCCGCTTCTCTGGCCTTAAGGGCATCGTGAAGGAGGATGACACTGCAAACCTCTACGTCACTATCGACGCGGTAAGCAACCTTGACACTACTGACGACGCTGACACCTGGGTGGTAAACATCCCTCAGGACGGAATTCGTGCAGTTGATGGCGCAGGACTCTCTGAGACCTACGTATCAAGCTCTGAGAGCACTACGCTTTCTGAGACAGTAGACTTCAACACCTCTTCAGGCGGAACTCTTGCGGTAAGCGAGGGAACCAACAACCCTAAGGCAGGACTTGTTGTTGTTTCATCATCTAACGAGACTAAGGACGTTACTCTCCTCGAGTTCAAGCTCAAGGCGAAGAACTCTGACCTCGTTATTCACGACTTCCCAGTTGGAATCTCAACGTCTGGTGCTACTGCATCAAACTTGATCGTAAAGCGTGTACGCCTTATGGACGGTTCAACCGTACTTAAGACTAAGACTCTTGCGACAACTGGTACCTACCAGCAGGTAACCTTCGATAACGTTGATTACGACCTCAACGAGGACGTAACCAAGACCTTCAAGGTTGTTGCTGATATCTCAGCTTCTGACCCACTCGTTGGTGGAGATGAGCCAGATAACGGTGACTCTGTAACTGCATCTACAACTGGATCACTTTCTGGTTGGGATGTAGAGGACACTCAGGGCGACACTCTAACTGAGGGAACTGACATCACTGGTTCACTCGTTGGATACGCTCAGAGCTTCTACGGAAGCAACGGTATCGCAGTAACCTACAAGAGCTCTTCAGCATCACCTGTTGCTGGATCTATTGCAGGAGCTCCTGACGTAGCAAGCTTCAACATCAAGTTCTCTGTAAAGAACCTTGGTGATGACACTATCTACTTCGATGGAGACGTAACTGCAGCCGCTGCAGCAGCAGCTGGAACTCTGACCTGGGCAACCACGTCTGACTCAACAACTGGTACTTCAACCTCAGGCTTCACGGCTTACGGAACAGGTATCGTGTCAGCTGATGTATCGAACGCTAACGACGTCTTCAACTCTGGAGACAAGCGCTTCGAGATCACCGCAGGTACTACTCGTGACTTCACATTCGCAGTCAGCATCCCAGCTGGAGGCGACAACGTGAACGCAGGAGTTAAGCTCACTGGATTCTCATGGGATACCACGAGCCAGGACGCAACTGCTAACCTGTACAACTTCGATCTTGGTGCATTCAAGACGAACACCCTTACAGGTCTCTACATCCAGTAGTCGCTATACGTAGCAACTTCTAGATGGCTGAAGCTTAGGTACGCCTAAGTGAAAGCAAACGAAAAAACCACCCCACGGGGTGGTTTTTTCGTTATATACACAGGGAGCGCGGGGAAGTGGTGTGGTATCGTCTACCTATGACACGCACCCCAGTACGGCAGCAAACGAAAAGCTCTCCTATGCCGTATCTATTTCACTTTGGGCTGTTTGTGGTGGTGTTCTTTATCATTATTGGCGGGGCACTGTTTATCTTGAATTTCGCCTCGGCATACAGCGGGTAATTGTCAGCGCAAAGGTTTTGGGGTATGGTGGGGGAGTACGGACCGAAGACCACTGGCAGTCGAAAGACACTAAGCCCGGTGCAGGAACGCTCCCTCTGTGTATTGCAGGGGTGAGTTCATCTCCTATTCGGTCCCGCAAGGGACTTTTTCGTTTCCGTACACTGAACCTTTTAGGTTCACAACAACCAACAACACAATGGCTATTACTAAAGCAAAGAAACAAGAAGTAGTTGCGAAGGTGGCTGACAGCGTAAAGGACGCAGCGTCAGTAGTATTCGTGGCATTCAAGGGTCTTTCCGTAGCAGATACGTCGGCAATGCGCCGCACGCTTCGTGGCTCTGGAATTGGCTACTATGTTGCCAAGAAGACACTCATCCGTCGTGCACTCGCCGAGCAAGGATACACAGGCACTATGCCTGAGCTTCCTGGCGAGATTGCTATGGCGTGGAGCGCTGGCGACGCCACACTTCCTGCTCGTGAAATATTCGAGCACGGAGTAAAGCACAAGGGCGCACTCTCTATCGTGGGAGGAGTCTTTGATGGCGCATTTGTGGACGCGGCAGGTATGCGAGCAATCGCAACCATCCCACCACTACCAGTACTTCGTGGAATGTTCGTAAACGTAATCAACAGCCCTATCCAGGGACTCGTTATTGCGCTCGATAAAGTTGCTGAGAAGAAAGCAGCTTAAATTAGATTAAATTAAATACTATGTCTGACGAAACAACACAGGATGCAGTTGTAGAGGAGACTGCCGCAGAGGCAGCTCCTGCAGCTGAGGAGGTAAAGGAGGTCGCTGCTCCAGCTGCTGAGGCTGAGGCTGAGGTTCCTGCAAAGTTCAAGAAGCTTGTAGAGGAGGTAGAGCAGATGACTGTCCTTGAACTCTCTGAGCTCGTGAAGGTATTCGAGAAGAAGTTCGGTGTATCAGCAGCCGCTGTTGCGGTAGCTGGTCCTGCCGGAGCAGGTGCAGCAGCTGGTGAGGAGGAGAAGTCTACAATGGATGTAGAGCTCACCGACGCTGGAGCTGCAAAGATTGCAGTTATCAAGGTGGTAAAGGAAGTACTCGGTCTTGGTCTTAAGGAGGCCAAGGACCTTGTAGACGGCGCTCCTTCAATGGTGAAGGAGGGTCTTGGCAAGGACGAGGCTAACGAGCTTAAGAAGAAGCTTGAGGAGGCAGGTGCAAAGGTTACTCTTAAGTAAGCCTCGCTCAGGTCTTTCAAAATAAAAGAACGGAATATTTTGGCAGCTCCAAAATTTCCTCACGCTCGGCTACCCGCCTGCGCAAGTCTTTTATTTGGAAAATCCTTCGCTCTTGAGGTTTCAGGAGTACAGAAAAAGCCCGTAGATTGCGGGCTTTTTCTGTATCTCGTCAAGGTTGCACGGGTGGGGCAGGTAGGTAGAATGGACATATCAGGTATGGATCCGCTCTCTCGTATTTTTGGTTCTCCCGCCCGCATTAAGCTGTTGCGACTCTTTGTCTTTAATGACGACACGGTCTTTAGTGTGTCCGATATGCTCTTTCGGGCAAGACTTACCAAGGACGCAACTCGTAAAGAACTTTCCGTATTGGTAGCTGCTGGGTTTATAAAAAAGAAAACAGGGAAGGGTGCAGCTGGTTACTGCGCTAATAAGAAATTCCAACACTACGACGCCCTCGCGCAGTTTGTTCGCTCCACTACCGAGATAAACGATTCCGATACATTGGGCGTTCTTAAGAAGGCGGGAAGCCTGCGTCTCGTCGCACTCTCGGGACTTTTCACCGGTGCGCTGGAATCAAAGATTGATTTGCTTGTTGTGGGGGACAAGCTCGAAGAGAAGCCTCTTGCGACGGCGGTGCGCGCACTTGAGGCGGAGATTGGCCGCGAGATTCGCTACGCATCCTTTACTACGGAACAATTCCGGTATCGACAGGGCGTGTACGACAGACTCTTGCGAGACCTGTTCGACTTCCCGCATCGCGCACTTCTCGACAAGCTCGGGGTGACTGACAAGTAACGGCCCGCTAGGCTTGTCGTATATATCCACACGGCCTCGAGTAGGGGGTCTTTGCCTTGCTACACTTATAGGTAAGCAGGTATTTAACCTGCCGCAGGCCTTTGCCTGGTAGCCATAATGCAATAATCATTCTTATGTTTTTCACCACCTGGGCAGATGTCCTTACGGTGTCCTTCCAGAACTTGTTCTGGGGACTCGTACAGTTCCTCCCCAACTTAGTCGTCGCAGTTGTCATCTTCATCATTGGCTGGTTAGTTGGTGCCGGACTCGGTCGCCTCGTAGCCCAAGTCGTTGGTGCACTTCGTGTTGATCAGGCACTTCGTTCTGCTGGAGTAGAGCGTGTGTTTGAGCGCGCGGGATTCAAGATGAACTCAGGAGCCTTTCTGGGCGCCCTAGTGAAGTGGTTCTTCATCATTGTGTTCCTACTCGCGTCCCTTGATGTACTCCGTCTCACTGACGTAACGGTGTTCCTACGTACGGTGGTACTTGGCTACCTTCCGCAGGTTATCGTGGCAGTACTCATCCTCCTCGTAGCAGCAGTTATTGCAGAGGCAGCACAGCGCGTAGTCACAGGAGCAGCAAAGGCCGCTAACATGCACGCAGCTAACTTCCTCGGCGCTATCGCTCGCTGGGCTATCTGGATTTTTGCAATCCTAGCCGCGCTTGATCGTCTTGGTATTTCTCCGCTCGTACAGACCCTCTTTACGGGTGTGGTGGTAGCACTTGCGCTTGCGTTTGGCCTTGCTTTCGGGCTTGGCGGACAGCAAGCTGCAGCTAAGGCAGTAGAGAAAATCAGCAAGGAAATCGCTGGATAACCAGCCTTGGTTCCCTTGAAGTACGGGCACCCCGAAAGGGGTGCCTTTACTTGTTTGACAGCACAGAGGGGCCCGCGTATACTCGTGAATACGTGTTGAAGACCAAGAAATTACTCACTAAACGGAGCGGATAGGCGTCAAGCTTTGGCTTGGTGTGCACCGCCCCGAGAGGGGTTTTTTCTTTCAGCAACGCGGGGACTTTGACACACGAATATGCAAATAGGTAATCAACGTCGTATGACGGTGTTTTCGAACATTGTTAGACGACTTGAATTGCAGTGTTCGTTTTTTGTTTTCCAAAACAAAAGACGAATGAATCACAAAAAAGAAAACGTTAGTGGTGTATAGGTTTCCGCACAGGAAACACTAAGGGTGCACGGTGGATGCCTAGGCTTGCAACAGCGATGAAGGACGCGACTAATCAGCGAAATGCTTCGGGGAGGTGATTTGTAACCTTTGATCCGGAGGTATCCGAATGGGGAAACCCGGCCAGTAATGGTCACTCAAGACTTAATGATTTTGAGAGCTCACCCAGGGAAGTGAAACATCTCAGTACCTGGAGGAATAGAAAACAATTATGAGTTGCTTTCCGTCTATTCGATGCTTCGAGTAGATGGAACGCGACTCTCGTGATTCCCTAAGTAGCGGCGAGCGAAACGGGAATAGCCCAAACCAAATACTTCGGTATTCGGGGTTGTAAGACAGGAGCTCCGTACTTGTACGGCATAAGTTACAAAAGATATCTATAACAGAAGTCGCTGGAAAGCGACGCCCTAGAGGGTAATGGCCCCGTATGTGAAATGGATATCTCTTATGTGCTCTTGTTCTTGAGTAGTTCGAGACACGAATAGCTCGGATGAATCTGCCGGAACTAACCGGTAAG
>CAZNVT010000006.1:0-39628 GCA_964577025.1 uncultured Candidatus Saccharibacteria bacterium | reverse complement strand
CCATCTGGGTGAGGTTTCCGATGGAACCACGAGCACCAGAGCGCACCATGTCATGCACGGAACCAGCTGGATCAAGCGCAGCCTCAACCAGTGTTTCCACTTCGGTCTTGGTGTTGTGCCAGATCTCAATTACCATGCGGCGCTTCTCATCTGCTGAAAGAAGACCATCGCGATAATCGCTCTCCACGCGCTCTACCTTCTCGCGAGCAGCAGTAATGACGGCACCCTTTCCTTCTGGAACGGATACGTCGTCGAGGCTCCACGATACGCCAGACTTGGTAGCGTACTCGAATCCGAAACGCTTAATCTTGTTCACGATGTTCGGAAGCGCGTCAATTCCGTAGCGAACAATACAGTCGTCCATGATGCTGGAGAGCACCTTCTTACTGATTGCGTCGTTTACGAATGGATAGTCGCTTGGAAGCACGGTGTTGAAGAGAAGACGTCCTACGGTGGTCTCGAAGGTTCCGCCGTTAGCTACCAGTGCTGCGTACTTCTCCTTTCCTGGAACAGGCATCACGTTGATCTTCGCGCGAAGGTCAATTCCCTTGTGGTCGTATGCGAGGATTGCTGCGTTTGGCGAGTGGAAGTAGTTTCCTTCTCCCTTCTCGTTTGGCATTGCCTTGGTGAGCCAGTAGGTACCAAGCACGATATCAAGTGGCTTGTGCACCATCACGATCATCTTGCCGTCTCCCGGCTTAATGATGTTCTTGTTTGCACTCATCATGTTTGCAGCCTCCCATTGTGCCTCCTCAGAGAGTGGTACGTGGATAGCCATCTGGTCTCCGTCGAAGTCCGCGTTGAATGCTGGACATACGAGTGGGTGAAGCTGGATAGCATCGCCTTCGATAAGACGAGGACGGAATGCCTGGATACCCTGACGGTGAAGCGTTGGTGCGCGGTTTAGGAGCACGTGCTTTCCGGCAATAGCCTCTTCGAGAATCTCCCATACCTCTGGTACAGAGTCCTCAATCAAGCGGCCTGCGCCACGGATGTTGAACGCGAGCTCGCGAGAAAGAAGTCCTGCAATAACAAACGGGCGGAAGAGCTCGAGTGCCATATGCTTTGGAAGACCACACTCGTCTAACTCAAGGTCAGGACCCACCACAATCACGGAACGACCAGAGTAGTCCACGCGCTTACCAAGAAGGTTCTGGCGGAAGTATCCCTGCTTACCCTTTAGGTAGTCAGCAAGTGACTTGAGTGGACGACGCTGTGCAGGCGTAAGTGCGCCTCCTGCTGCTCCAGACTTACGAATAGAGTTGTCGAGGAGTGCGTCTACCGCTTCCTGCAAGATGCGCTTCTCGTTGCGGAGAATCACCTCTGGTGCGTGAATGTCGAGCAACTTCTTCAAACGGTTGTTGCGATTGATTACACGACGGTACAGGTCGTTCACGTCTGATGTGGCGTGGCGTCCTCCTTCGAGAGCAACCATAGGACGAAGTGCTGGTGGAATCACCGGAATCTTCGTAAGGAACATCCACTCAGGGCGAATGTCTGCGGCGGTCATACTCGTGATGAGTGCAATACGCTTTGCAAGCTTTTCACGCTCAGCAGCGGCTGCCTTTGGATAACGCTCTTCGAGCTTCTCCTTGAGTGCAACCAAGTCCATCGTGCGGAAGATATCAAAGATCGCCTCTGCACCAATCTTTGCTTCGAACAATGTTGAGTAGCGAACAGAGAAGCGGTGGTAGGAAATTTCGTCAAAGACGCGACCAACTACGACACTGTCAATCTCCTGCTTTGCTACGGTCATACGCTCCTTCAACTGCTCGCGAGCAGAGTCGGTCTCGGCAAGCTTGTGCTTGGTCTTGTACTCAGCTTCAAGCTCAGACAAAAGACGCTTCTTGGTTTCCTCGTTTACCTTGGTCACGATGTACCCGGCAAAGTAGATAACCTTTTCTAGGTCCGTTGCAGGAACACCCAAGATGAGTGCCATGCGCGACGGCATAGAGCGAAGGAACCAGATGTGCGCAACCGGCGTAACGAGCTCGATGTGGCCCATACGCTCGCGACGCACAATAGAGCGAGTGATTTCCACACTACACTTGTCACAAATGATGCCCTTGTAGCGAATACCTTTGTACTTGCCACAGTAACACTCGTAGTCGCGCTCTGGTCCAAAGATCTTCTCGTCGAAGAGTCCGTGCTTTTCTGAGCGCTGAGTGCGGTAGTTAATAGTTTCAGGCTTCGTGATTTCACCACGAGACCATGAAAGGATTTTCTCTGGGGACGCAAGTGAGAGTCGTAGCGCACTCCACTCATTCTTGCGAGGCCCGTATGAACGCTTCTGAGGATAGGTAGCCATAGAAGAAGAGATTATGCGTCTACGCCCTCGATCGGCTCGATGTCGAGCGCGAGGCCGCGGATCTGGTTAGTAAGTACCGAGAAGGAAGCTGGAGTACCTGCATGAGATACTGGCTCGCCCTTCACGATGGCATCGAACGTTGCAGAGCGACCGGTGATGTCGTCAGACTTGATGGTGAGCATTTCGCGAAGCGTGTATGCCGCTCCGTATCCAAGAAGTGCCCACACCTCCATTTCTCCAAATCGCTGTCCTCCGTTCTGCGCCTTTCCACCAAGCGGCTGCTGGGTGATGAGTGAGTACGGACCGATTGAGCGCATGTGAATCTTGTCCTCCACCATGTGATGAAGTTTCAAGATGTACATGTATCCCACCGAGATGGCCTGTGCGAATGCGTCGCCGGTGCGACCATCGAAGAGCTTCATTTTTCCTGAACGACTGTGTCCAGCCTTTTCAAGCTCGTCGCGGATTTCGTCTGCGGTTGCTCCTGCAAATGGAGGCACGACTGCCTGGTATCCAAGCGTGTGTGCGGCAAGTCCCAAGTGAAGCTCGAGAATCTGTCCGAGGTTCATACGAGACGGCACACCAAGTGGGGTGAGGATCACGTCCACTGGGTTTCCGTTCTCGTCGTACGGCATGTCTTCCACCGGAAGCACGCGAGAGATAACTCCCTTGTTACCGTGTCGCCCCGCGAGCTTGTCTCCCACGGAGACGTTTCGCACCTGAGCTACGGTCACCACAATCTTCTTGATGATGCCGCTTTCAAGCTGGTCTCCCTTCTCGCGAGAGAACACACGCACGCCGATGACACGACCGCGCTTTCCTCCCTCCATACGAAGTGAGGTGTCCTTCACGTCCTTTGCCTTGTCTCCAAAGATAGAACGAAGAAGTCGCTCCTCTGGAGTTAGCTGGGTCTCACCCTTTGGCGTTACCTTTCCTACAAGGATGTCACCTGGACGAACTTCAGCACCAATGCGCACCACACCTTCCTCGTCGAGGTTCTTCAAGCGAAGTTCTCCAACGTTTGGAATGTCGTGCGTGGTCACTTCGTCACCAAGCTTGGTGTCGCGTACTGCACACTCGAAGTCTTCGATGTGTACGGTGGTGAACTTGGACTCCTCCACGAGACGCTCAGACACGATGATGGCGTCTTCGTAGTTAGCTCCGTTCCAACTCATAAACGCAACGCGTACGTTCTGCCCGAGTGCCATCTGGCCCTGGTCGGAACTTGAAGCGTCTGCGAGCACATCACCCTTCTTTACCTTGTCTCCAGTAGAAACAATTGGGCGCTGACTGAATGCTGAGTTCTGGTTGGTCTGGGTAAGACCTGAAAGTCGGTACTCCTTTACCTTGCCCTTTGCGTCCTCAACGAGAATGCGACGAGCGTCAGCAAAGGTGACGTTTCCTGACTCCTCCGCTACCACCAAACGTCCGGTGTTTACGGCTGCGTGACCCTCGATACCCGTAGACACGAGTGGTGCCTCTGGAATAAGTACGGGCGTAGCCTGCTTCTGCATGTTTGAACCCATGAGTGCACGGTTGGCGTCGTCGTGATCCACGAATGGAATCATCGCGGTAGCTGCAGAGAACATCTGGTAGGTAGATGAATCAATAAGATCGATTTCATCGCGACGAACAACGGCAGGCTCTCCACCCTTACGAGCTTCAATAGTCTCCACCGTAATGCGTCCCTTGTCGTCCACCGGAGTCGCTCCGTGAGCAATCACGTGCTCCTCTTCTTCGAGCGCATTTAGGTACACAATCTCCTCGGTGATCTGTCCCTTCTTTACGACAGCGTACGGAGTCTCAATAACACCGAACTCGTTGGTGCGTGCGTGTAGCGCAAGACGCAGAATAAGTCCGATGTTCTGACCTTCCGGCGTGTGGATAGGACAGAGACGACCGTAGTGAGATGGGTGCACGTCGCGCACTTCGAAACCTGCGCGCTCACGCGTAAGTCCTCCCGGACCAAGAGCAGACAGAGTGCGAAGTCCTTCAAGCTCAGCGAGAATGTTCTGCTGATCCATAAACTGCGAGAGCTGGTTGGCCGTAAAGAACTCGCGGATAGATGCCTGAAGTGGGCGTGGGTTTACGAAGGCCATAGGAAGCGAAGTCTCGCTCTCGATGGTAGACATACGATCCTGAATGTTTCGCTTCATGCGAGACATACCCACGCGCATACGCGCCTGGAGCAATTCTCCTACGAAGCGGACACGACGAAATCCCAGGTGATCAATGTCATCTGGTACTGCATTTGGGTCCTGGTTCAAGCGTGCGATTTCTCCCACGATGCGGATGAGGTCATCCACGGTGAGTGCACGGTGCTCGAGTGCCTTCTTATCGGTTGGGAGACCGAAGCGCATGTTAAGGCGGTGACGACCCACACGGGAAAGGTCGTAGCGCTCAGGAGCAAAGAGGGCGTTCACATACTGCTTAGCGTTCTCAGGGGTAGCAAGATCACCATCGCGCATACGGCGGTGCACCTCTACAAATGCCTCGTCGAGCGAGTTGGTGGTGTCGTGCGCAAGGGTCTGAGTGATAGCACGGATAGCGTCCTCATTTCCCTTGAACTTAGAAAGCACTTCCTCACGAAGTCCTGCGCCCATAATGGCGAGGAGGTTTGTAACGGGGAACTTGCGCTTGCGGTCGATCTTTACGTAGATACCTCCGTCTGCGTCAGACTCAATTTCAATCCATACTCCACGAGCAGGAATGATTTTTGCACCAAACCACTGCTTTCCCTTTGATTCTTCAGAAACAAAGAAAGCCCCGAATGAACGGGCAAGCTGCGGCACGATAGCGCGCTCAACGCCAGAGACGATGAACGAACCATGCGGTGTCATGATTGGCATATCCGCAAGGAAAATCTCCTGCGTCTTTTCGCTGCCGAATGTCTTGTTTACGAGGGTGACAGAAACCTTTACAGGTGCCTCATAGGTACGCATGTTTTCACGTGCGTCGTCCTCAGAGCCTTTTGGGTCGCCAATCTCGAATCCATCGAAACGGAGTTCAAACTTCTTACCAGAATAATCAGAGACTGGTGAGAACTCTTTGAAGAGCTCGGTAAGTCCCTCTTTCATCAGCCAATCAAACGATCCCCGCTGGTGGCCAACCAAGTCTGGGAACGGAACGCGAGGAGCCTGAAAGGCGCCGAACGTCTTCTGCACGAGCTTTTTCTGCTGCATGTCGTGTTGGTGCTATCGCCTGGTGTAAACGCAAAAACGGGCCCGTACGCGCCACGGACCGCGTCTCTCGTTTTCTCCGAGACGCTGTTAAAAATTGCCCTATGTATTTGTTTTACTCCCCCGTGCCCCCGTTACTCATTCGTTGTAATGAAACTATACCGCGCACGGCATATGGGCGTCAATAGCCCTGTAGGGCCGCTGTATATAGAAAAAGGGCCGCACCAGTGAAGGTAGCGGCCCTTGTCTTGTGCCCCAGGATTAGGGCGAGTCGATATCAGACCGTGCGACCAGCCGGGTTGGCGCAGTTGGCCAGCAGGACCGGCTGCGCGGGCGTCTTCCAGAGGTCCGGACGAGGCGTGCGCTTGTCCACGGCCGCCTGAATATCCCTGGACAGCGTCGCGTAGTAGGCTCGGCGTTCTTCCAGCGTGGGAAGGACGTTGATGGCATCGACGGTCTGGGATAGTTCCCGGTGACGCAGGCAGAGCTCCACGAAGGAACGGAAAGTCACGCCAGCGAACGCGAAGACCGCGACCGCAAAGAACTGCGGCACTGACTTCGACAGGCTGCCGTACAGCAAACTCAGGTACAAGGCCCCGAGCGCCGCGACGATGAAGCGGTCGAGCGGCGGCTTAGGCCAGCTCACGCGCCCAAGGAAAAGGGTGAGACCCCAGCCCCCGAGCGCCGCGATCATGAGCGCGAACCAGTCGGTGATGATGAGAAGAAACATTTTAACCCCCAAAGGTGACAATTGTTGACGTTCTTAGCCGAAGCTAGACTCAAATACATTATACCCCCATACGGGGCTATTGTCAATACATGAAAACTGTGGCGTATTTACTTCTTGCCACTTCCCTTCTGTGCACGAAAGGCGTCAATTTTCTTGTGATCCCCGGTCTGTAGCACGGCCGGCACCCTGTACTTCTTCCCTGCCCACTCAATGGTCTCGGGGCGAGTGTACGGATCGTGACTTGCGATACGGCGCTCCTCTACGGATTCATCTTTTCCAAGCACGCCTGGGAGGCGACGCGCAACTGCGTCCACAATAGCCATCGCCGGTACCTCGCCGCCGGTGTATACGGCTTCGCCTACCGAGTACGTGAGCAACTTCCCCATTGTCTTGGCAGCAAGTTTTGCGCGCGCGTCTATGCCCTCGTAGCGGCCACACACGAGTACGACATCATCAAACTTTGCGAGTTTGTCTGCCTCTTTATTATCAAAAGCTTTTGCGCCAGGTTCAAACCATATAATGGCGTTCTTTCCAGTGCGACGAGTGAGCGACTTCTTAATTGCCTTCACTACCGGCAGCGCGGTCATCACCATACCTGGACCCCCACCATATGGGCGCTCATCTACTTTGCCCCACTTATTGGTGACGAAGTCACGCGGGGTCTGGTAGTCCACTTTTATTTTCTTTGCAGCTCGGGCACGACCCAAAATAGACGCAGATAGATATGCGTCGCAGGCTTCTGGAAACAATGTGATGAGATGAAAGCGAAGCATACAAAAATTGTATCAGTGAGGGCGCGAATAAGAGGTATTAGATGCGAGGCGTGGGCAGTTTAGCGAAGTAGACGTATGAGCTATACGGCGAATGAGCTAAACGGGACCCGCAACAAAGCAGATGGTGCCTATTATTCGTGCTTACCCCAAACCGCTGAGTACATCGCTTAGATCGCGCTTTGAGTGCTCCTCGTATCGCTTGCCACCCACTGGCTCGTCGATGATGAGACTCACGTTTGCGCTGTGCTTAAAGCCAACCACTTTGAGGAGTGGACGGATAGCCTCGTTTGCAATCTTGCCCTGCTTACCAAGTACCTTGCCCATATCGTCTGGGTGTACGGTGAGTGTGAGCAATACACCACGGTCGTCGTGGGTCTTTTTGATCACTACATCTTCTGGGTGATCAACAATTGATTTAACGAGATAGTCGAGAAATGCGTGGTAGGGGTCCATAACAGCGTGTTCAGTAATTCAACTAATGCGGGAAAGTAATACGGCGTGAGCCGTTGGGGCGCGCTTACGCTGCTGCCTCCTCTGCTGGTGCCTCTTCTGCGACTGCTTCTGCAGGAGTTTCCTCTACAGGAGCCTCGGCTACCTCTTCTGCTGCAGGAGCTTCTGCCTCAGCTGCGGCAGCAGCTTCAGCTTCTGCCTTTGCAGCCTCGGCTGCCTTCTTGTCTGCCTCAGCCTTAGCGGCTGCTTCCTTAGCGTCAGCTTCTGCCTTTGCCTTGATGTTCTTCTCAAGGTTCTTCTTGGTCACCACCTTTGCGGACTTGGTTCCCTCGATGATGCCGTTCTTTACGAGGAGGTTCTGAAGGCTTGGAGACATCTGTGCACCCTTTGCTACCCAGTCCTTAATCTTTGCACCGTCGGCAGTCATTGCCTTGGTCTTTGGGTTGTAGGTACCAACGAGGTCCACAAACTTTCCGGCCTTTGGGCCAGAGGCTTTTGGAAGCACCGCCATACGAAACGCCGCGTCGTTCTTGCGGCCAATACGCTGAAATCGAATCATTAACATAGTGGTGGAACAGTACCAAAATACTGAGAATAGGTCAAATGGCTACGCTCGGGAGTGCGCCCGCAGGGTACGTGTCGTCTCGTCCTGCGACTCGCCGCACTCACTCTCGCTGTGGCAAATTTGTTCGCAGCCCCTCTTCAGCTCACAAATTACCATGCTGCCCCAGCTCCGATAGCCCCTGCAATAGCACATCCCTCGCTCCGTTATGTATGTCAGAAAGAGGCGGGTCTGTGATACCCGAAGAAGCCGGTGTCTGCTACAGTTATGTACAAATGACTACTACAGAGACCTTTGAGGGACCCATCACCATTATCAAGACCGGCAAGGGCTTTTTTAGTATTGACCCCGAACAGGATGACCTATTTATCCCCGGCGAAAACCTGGGTGGCGCCTTCCCCGGCGACACCGTAAAAGTGCAGATTGCTGGCGAGGACACGGACCCACGCACCGGAAAGACCAAGAAGATTGGGAAGGTGGTGGAAGTCACGCAACGCGCTCGTGAGACATTTGTGGGCACACTGGTGGCCGGAGGTCCTGACTTTGGCGAGGCTTCTGTTGGACTCACCATGATGGCGCCTGACTTCAAGAAAATGTATGTGCCTTTTGTAGTAAAGGGCGAGTCGCTTCCTCTGGGACAGAAGGTGGTAATTCGCTACCAGGGATGGTCTTCCACTCAGCCCTATCCGTGGGGCACGCTCGAGGAAATTATCGGCCCAGCCGGTGAACACGAGACGGAGATGCGCGCACTCGCGCTTGGTTCGGGATTCCGCAGTGACTTCCCGCCCGGTGTGATGCAGGAGGCAGAAAAACTCGAGAAGACCGGACACGCAGAACTGTCCAAAGTAGCGGAGGAAGAAATTGCTGCAGGTACGCGCCGTGACTTCCGTGGCGTCACCACATTCACTATCGACCCGTACGACGCAAAGGACTTCGACGACGCACTCTCCGTGCGCACCCTAGAAAACGGAAATACAGAGGTGGGCGTGCACATTGCCGACGTGTCGCACTTCGTGCGCCCGGGCACCACACTTGATAATGAAGCGCGCAAGCGCGCGACGTCGGTCTATATGGTGGACCGCACCATACCAATGCTTCCTGAGGTACTCTCGACAGATTTGTGTTCGCTTAATCCAAACGAAGACCGTCTCGCCGTCTCTGCCATATTTGAGCTCGATCAAAACGCGGGTATAGTCTCGCGCTCATTTGGTCCTACCGTTATTCACTCCGACAAACGCTTTGCGTACGAAGAAGCGCAGGAGGTGCTCGATACCGGCGAGGGTCCAATGCTCGCTGAGCTCACGCTTATTCGCGAGTTGGCCTGGAAGATTCGCGACCGCCGTGTCGCAAATGGAGCCATAGCCTTTGATACCCCTGAGGTAAAAGTGAAGTTAGATGAGACTGGCAAGCCTGTCGCCATTCTCCTGAAGGAGCGCAAGGACACGAACCTCCTCATTGAAGACTTTATGCTTTTGGCAAACGTTGCGGTGGCAGAGTTCCTCACTGAGCAAATGAAGAAGGCGCACCTGACTGGTTCTACTATCTACCGTGTGCACGACCGTCCAGACGGCGATCGTATCGAGACACTGGGACAGTTCTTGAAGGTGCTCGGCTATCACTTGGAGACTGGCCCTGGTGGCCAGGTAAAAGGTGCCGATATCAATGCACTCTTGAAGCAGGTAGAGGGTAAGCCCGAGGAATATCTCATAAAAGTTGCAACGCTTCGCTCGATGGCAAAGGCCGTGTACAGCACAAAGAACGCCGGACACTTCGGACTCGCCTTCCAGTTTTACACACACTTCACGTCGCCTATTCGCCGGTATCCCGACCTACTCATTCACCGCTTGGTGAAGCACTACACCGTGGGCGGAGTATTTGGTGCAGACCAGATAGCGGAGCTCGACCAGCTTGCGCTTCATTCTTCTGAGCGCGAAGTTTCTGCGACCGAGGCCGAGCGCGATTCTATCAAGATGAAGCAGGTAGAGTTCCTCGCAGACAAGATTGGCGAGGAGTTCGATGCCGTTATTTCTGGTGTGTCTGATCGCGGACTCTACGTAGAACTTAAAGAGACGCGCGCCGAGGGTATGATTCGCATCCGCGACGTGGGCGACGACTACTTTGTCTACGACGAAAAGCGCTACCGCATTGTGGGAGAGCGCACCAAGAAAGAGTACGCACTAGGAGACCCTATCAAGGTGAAGCTCGTAGCGGCTCGTGTCGCCGAAAAGGAGCTAGACTTCGGCCTCGCGACTGCTTAAGAAAAAGGGCGCCCGCAAGCGGGCGCCCTTTTGGCGCTCTGGCCGTTTTTTCGATTCTACAGAGCAAGGTCGACCCCGTACTCAGCGCGCAATGTGTTGAGAAGCGTAGCAGGGCCATACTCCTCGAGCAGGTTGCGAATGATTCCAAAATCTTCATGACCTTGAAACTTCGCGAGTATGCGCGCGCAGTCTTGTTTTGCTTTTTGAGCGCGCAACAGTGCCTTTACTTCTTCCAAATTGACCACGACGCTCATTTCACCCTCCCTAAAGAGCCTGATCACGCTGAGTGTAGTGCGCTTGGTACTCTTTTGCAAACGCGCTAGAAACTTTTACCGTCTACGGGCATACGGGTAAGCGTCGACAAATCAATATCATCAATCGAACGCACGTTCACCGCCACCGTAGGACTTCCATCTTTCTTGTTCCCACGACCAAAAGATTGCACACCACACACCTTACAAAACAAGTGTGCAATCTTTTCCGTATTAAATCGATACTCGGTGAGCGATTCTTCTCCTGACAACAGGGTGAAGTTGTCTGCGTCCGTAAACGATAGCAGCATCCCCTTTGCCTGACAGTGCGAGCAGTTGCATTCAAGCACCGGAGGAGCAAGGTCAAGCTTCACTTCATAGCGCACAAGTTTGCAGTGGCATCCGCCTTGGTAGGTTTCCATACTGTCAGTCTAGCGCGCTTCTAGTATTCGCGAAATTGCCAGAGCATAGGCGGCCTCGCGCAGCGTGACGCCACGCATAAGCGCAAAGTCCGCCACGTCGCGGTACGCGTCATGCATCACCGTCTGTAGGCGCTCGTCTACCGCCTCCTTGGTCCACGTCTCACCAGAGCGACTCTGCAGCCACTCAAAGTAGGACACGGTTACCCCACCTGCGTTTGCGAGCACGTCGGGTACGACTGCCACCTTTTTCTGCGCAAGCACCGCGTCTGCTTCAGGAGTAATAGGACCGTTAGCAATTTCCAAAATGATTCCTGCGTTTACGCTCTCTACATTGTCCGCGCGTATCTGCTCCTCGAGTGCTGCGGGCACAAGCACGTCCACTGGTGCGCCCACCAGTACTTCTGCAGGAAGTATGTCGCCTTCGTCTGCCGCGTCCTGTACCGAGCCCTTGTCTTCTTTTATAGAAAGCACAGCATCAATATCGAGTCCGAGCTTGTTGGCAATGGTTCCGTGACTGTCCGAGAGCGCAATTACTTTTGCCCCACCACGAGCAAGTAGACGAGCCGCCTGTGCCCCAGCATTCCCCGCTCCCTGCACAGCTGCAGTGAGCTTTGCCATATCCTGGTGCTGATCAGCAAGCAGACTGTCGAGGACCATAATGGCGCCGTCTGCAGTCGCCGTGTCGCGCCCTACTATCCCTCCATTTTCTAGTGGCTTTCCGGTAATGAACGCAGGCGACGGATTCCCCACTATCTTCTCGTACTCGTCGAGCATCACCGCCATGATAGCGGGCGTTGTGTACACATCAGGCGCAGGTACATCTACTTCGGGTCCGAGGTGCTCTGCAAATGCGCGCACGTATTCTCGCGCCAGTGCTTCAATTTCTGTTGCTGAAAGTTTCTTTGGATCTACCTTCACGCCACCCTTTGCCCCACCAAATGGAATATCCACCACCGCACACTTGATAGCCATCATCGCTGCAAGTGCGGACACTTCGTCCTCGTCTGCGTCTGGATGAAAACGAATTCCTCCCTTGTACGGGCCGCGAGCATTGTTGAACTGCACACGATACGCGGGGTACGTAGCAGCCTCTCCATTATCCAGAGTGATGGAGAGATCTGCGCGAAGTACGCGGTCCGGGGTCTCGAGTTTTTCTCGATCCTCCTGCGACAGTCCCAGCAAATCTGCTGCCTTGTCTACGTGTTCTTTGAAGTATTGAAATGCGGCCATAGCGTGTGTGGTTATGTCAAAACAGCATACGCCTCTTCACGATACCGTCTATGGGGATAGCGCTCTACTTAGCAACCGTGACCGCTTCTTCAAACTTCACCGAGAGGAGCTTGGAGATGCCGTCCCCTCCCATCGTGACGCCGTAGAGAATCCCCGCGCGACTCATCGTCTCTCTGTTGTGCGTGATAACAATGAGCTGCGACTTCTTCGCAAGGTTCTCAATCATATCGCCGTAGCGGCGTGAGTTGGCTTCGTCGAGCGCTGCGTCTGTTTCATCGAGTATAAGGAACGGCGGTGGGTTCACCTGACTCATCGCAAAGATAAGTGCAATAGAGGTAAGCGCGCGCTCGCCACCAGAAAGCTGCATCAGCGACTGCACGCGCTTCTTGGGAAGATTTACTGATATCTCAATACCTGGCTTTGCATTCTTTCTACGCACCGGTTCGTCACTCTCACCAAATTCGTCTTCGTCCTCACTACCAGGCTCTGGAATATCTTCAAGCACGAGCTTGGCCCCCCCGCCGCCAAACATAAGTGAGAAGAACTCACCAAACGACGTATTCACTTTTGCGAGCCCCTCGGCAAAAGTCTTGGTAAGTTCAACATCCAAATCAGCAATAAGTTCTCGTAGTCCCGCGGCAGAATTGGTGAGGTCGGCAATTTCGCGTGCGAGGAATTCTTCGCGTTCCTTTGCTTCGTTGTACTCGTGACGCACGTCTTCGCCCGAGCCTCCTGCTTCCTCCACGCGGATTTTAAGGCGCTCGAGAGCGCGCTTACGATCCTCCTGTGTCTTGCGATCCTCATTAGGAAGCTCACTGAGCTGCTCAAACGAAAGCGCGGTAGCTCCGGCAAGCGCGAGTATTTCTGCACGGTCTCGCTCGTACTCCTCGCGCAAATTATCAAGCTCTCCGAGTCGAGACTCTATGCGCACGATTTCTGTTTCCAGCTTTGCCTTTTGGTCAGCGAGCTCGAGCAAGTGGCGGTTTTGTTCGCGTCCGGTTTCCTCGTGCGCGAGTGTTGCTTGGCGCGCCTTCGCTAGTGTGTTCTTGGCTTGCTCGATGCGCTCTACAAGTGCTGCCTCCTTTTCCACTATCTGTGCGCGCTCAGATTCAAGGCGCATCACCGCCTGTTCTTCTTCAGCCAAGTAATCGTCTGCAGGAGACGCGTAGCGCTCAAAGAACGCCGTGATGGCATTGCGCAGACTCGAGAGTGCTGCAGTGAGTGACGCCACGTCTCCCTCTATCACCGGGTGCTCTGCTTCAGTCTTGAGTGCAGACAAATCCTCGCGAGGAATCTTTGCGTACGGCTCCTGGAGCACGGCCTGCGTGCGGCGCTTTGCAGACTCAAGCGCACCCTCTATACGACCAACTTCTCTCGAGAGCGTAGAGCGCTCCGCAGAAAGACGATCTAGCTCGCGCTCGTGACCACGCACAATTTCGCTACGACGAACTCCTTCTACGTCGGTGGTCGCGCGCTCTTCAAATGAATGAAGCTCCCCCTGAAGCACCGCAAGGCGCTCGCGTACCGTGCGTAGGTTTCCTTCAGCCTTTTCTTTTTCAAGAGTAAGATATGCGTCTTCGATAGCCAAGTAGGTCTGACTGAGAGCTCGCAGTTCCTTAGCAAGTTCCTCGGCCCTATCAAGCTTCTCTACTTGCTTAGAAAGGAAACGAATGTGTGGCGCGATTTCTCGACGCAGTAACTCCACCTCACGCATATTTTCTTCGGTCTTCTCAAGTTTGCGTTCTGCTTCTTGTTTCTTGAATTCAAATAATTTGAGACCGAGTGCGTCCTCGAGCATACTGCGTCGCTCGCGCGGGTGTGACGCGAGTATGCGGTCTGCTTCCCCTTGGGAAATAATGTGGTGTCCGGTCTCGCCAATGTTTGCTCCTGCGAGTAGTTCGTGCACATCACGCAACCGTACACGCGAACCATTTATAGAATACTCACTCGTACCGTCGCGAAACACTGCGCGCTCGATAGCGACTTCCTCGTATTCCAGTTTCGGGAAAATCTTCTTAGTGTTATCAAAGACAATAGTTACCGCTGCGCGGTTAGATCTAGCGCTTGAGTGTGACCCGCTCCAAATCAAATCTTCACTGCGCTTTCCGCGCATACTCTTCATTGACTGCTCGCCGAGAGCAAAACGGAACGCCTCTGCCACGTTTGATTTACCTGAACCATTCGGGCCCACAATAGCAGTTGCCGCGCTCGAAAAATCGAGCAGGGTCTTCTTGGCAAATGATTTGAATCCCGCGATTTCTAACCGCTTTAGCATTACTCACTAGTATACCGTATGCAAAAGGCCGCCTCCTTGTGGGAGACGGCCCTACAGCGGCTCGGCTTTGTCGCAGCTAGTGCAGGCCAGAGTTGCGCTTGGCATCCGCGACGACATCGTCGAAGCGAACAGGAGGAGTCAAGGCGGGCTTGAGCACCACCATGTCGAACACGGCCCAGGAGCCCATCAGACCGACGCACAGCGCTTCAAATGCTGCCCATGGCACGATGGTGGTGACATCGTTCCAGTACAGCAGCGTGAGCCCAATTGCGGGCACGACGCCGACGAGGACGCTATTCCAGAACTGCCGGGCAGTTGACTCGAACTGCTCGAAGCAGGCCAGGCCGATGAGCAACACCACGCAGACGAACGCGGAGGTGCCGGTGGCCCAAACGACGGACGAGCCGGCGTCGAAGGTCTGGGTCGCGACGAGGAAGAGCGACTGCGTTAACAGGCTCAGCACCCACAGGTACCACTTCCCTCGCTCGTACGAATCCATTTGCCTATCCAGTGGCGGCATTCTATTTACTCCCCAAAATGAGCACCCGGAAACCGGGCGCGGACAACGTGTCTGAATCTATTATACTACTTCCAGCCCGTTTTGTCTATAGCTGCTTGGGCTGCTGCCTGTTCAGCTTCCTGTTTGCTCTTGCCGTCGCCTCGCGCCATTTCTTCGTTCCCAAGGAATACACCCACGGTAAACACGCGGTCGTGATCTGGTCCTACTTCGCTCAGCGTCTTGTAGGTTGGTGTGGTGCTTCGCTTGTCCTGAGCAAGTTCCTGAAACTGACTCTTCGCGTCCTGGTATGCGCGCTTGGCGATGATGTCGTCAATCTTTGGATAGAGGTTCTTGTTCAAAAAATCTTCTACTGCTTCAATCCCTTGATCAAGATAGAGTGCACCGAGGAGTGCTTCAAACGCGTTCGCAAGAATTATCTGGCGCGCACGGCCCGTGTCTTTTGCTTCTCCCTTAGAGAGAAGAAGCATATCGTTCATACCAAGCTCCTCGGCTGCGTCCGCAAGCGAATAGGTATTTACGAGTGCAGCACGAAAGGCGGTCAAGTCGCCTTCTGGCTTGCTTGGGAACTTATGAAAAAGAAAGTTGGTGGTGGCAAGCTCAAGCACTGCGTCCCCGAGGAACTCTAACCGCTCGTTGTGATTGCCTGCAGTCTTGTTCTCATTCAAATAGGAACGGTGAGTAAGCGCTTCCTGGAGAAGCGCCATTGAATTGAACGAGAGACCAAGACGGCCAGCAGAGAGGTCGAAATCCGACATAGCCTGGATTATACCAGATTATTTAATAATTTGAACCGCTCCCATTTTTGGGACTTTAATGCTTCGAACTCTTGTCTAGAAGCTTTTGTACTGCCGCAGTTACGATTGGGAGCATATCGTCGTAGAAATTGAGGTCGAGAATTTCGGTGAGACGGAACCATCTGGCATCGTCTAACCCTCCCTTCTTTTCAAGGGTGATGTCGGTGTACTGCGACTCTGCAAGGAAATAGGTGACGTGCTTACGCATCTTTCCCTTTTCTGGGTGCGAGGCTACGTACTCGTTCTCGCCAATCTTGTCTTTGATGACAATATCGAGTCCGAGCTCTTCTTTGATTTCACGAATGGTTCCCTCCTCCACACTTTCACCTGCAGTTTCTGGAGAGTCTCCCACCTTTCCCTTGGACAGCGTCCAATGACCAAACACATCGTGTACCAGTGCCAAGTAGTACTGCCCGTGATGCTCGGCATATACGATGGCGCCACCAAGCTGCTGTAGTGGCAAGTCCTCGCGACGCACACGCTCCTTCTTCCCTACTTCGTCCTTTCCTGGCTCTCCTAGTTCCTTGTACACGGCACCGAGTACGCCGTTTACAAACCGGCCCGAGGAATCTCCACCAAACACTTTTGCCAACTCAATGGCTTCGTTAATAGCAACCTTTGCAGGCACTTGCGAACGATCGGCAAACAACAACTCATACAAACCAATACGCAAAATGTTGCGGTCTACGGGAGCGATTCTAGCAAGAGGCCAATCCGGCGCAGCCTTTTCAATTACCAAATCAATATCGGGACGCTTTGCGAGCACACCCTGGAGGAGTTGTTCCATAAATGGAATATCGGTGTCCCCTCCGCCAAACTCGTCGACGTTACGCTTCAACATTTCTGTCGTAGCTGAGTCGTCTGTCTGTGTAGTGTCCCACTCAAAGAGTGTCTGGAGTACTACCGAACGGGCTAGGTGCCGATTTGCCATATATAAAAGAGCTTACGATGAAGTATACGGTACCTATGCACGATGTTGCTAGTACTTTCTACTGTGTATAAAGGGGTGGTCGCTCGGTTTGCGTGTCGGCTTTTGGAGTACAGAATATTTCTTTGCTAAGAAATTTCTTCCTGCTCGGGTCGACACCCTGTGCAGAGCCTCCAAAAGCCGACACCGTAAACCTCACTCTGTTAGAGCGACAGGAGATTCAGAAAATTGCAGTAGCTGCTAGGCAAGGAGAAAATGGCGACTGACTCGTACTGCCCAAAATCTCTTGAGCGAAGCGATTAGAGATTGGAAATGCCCGTGGGGTGCATAGTACGAAGAAGGAGCCATAGAGGCTCCTTAACAACGCAGATACTGTGATTTTACGAAACTCCCCTACGCGCCGCCACCAAATCCTGAACGTGACTTCGCCTTCCCCAACTGCATACGCCCTGCAAGTCCCTTGCCTGCCTTCTTATCTGCAGTTACTTCCTCTACGTGAATTGGCTCCTTTACTCCGGTGGTGTGATCCTCGTGCTCGTGAGCTTCGATACGCTTTGCGCGCTTCTTGAGCTCAGCTTTCACTTCCTTCTTTGGGACAATCTGCTTGCCACGGTACATACCCGTAGTCTCGTCAATTCGGTGAGGAAGACGAAGTGCACCTGACTCCTTGTCGGTCACAAGAGCACCCTCCACGAGAGCGTGGTGGCTACGGCGGTTTTTGGTATGGGAACTGGTGTGGCGCATTCGTACTGACATATAGGAGCAACCTTACCATTTGACGTATAAAAAGCAAACACCCGGGGCTCCATATGGAGGCCCGGGCGTCTGGACTCATCCTCAGCCAGAGAAATGAGCTTTGAAGAGCGCACATGAGCGCACTTCGGCAGGAATCACGGGCAGTTGACCGCGACGACCGCATTTCATTCCGACAGATACGCCATGTCTCGGTTCGGGCAACTCTACCAGAGCGCTCGAGCAAGTACAGGCGTTTCCCTTCTGCACACAGGCCTTGAATCCGGCCTTGAGCAGAGCTGGGGCGCGTTCGCGCGCCTTGTCGTAGTGCCAAGAACTATTTCCCAAACCCATACAATCCTCCCAATATCGTCACTAGCACAAGCCACTACTATGCTCCTATTTCTTGCTTTCGTCAATGTGTACAAACGATGCGCGGTGGACAACAGACAAGCCGTGAGTGCGTAGTGCCTCCATATGCGCTTTGGTACCGTACCCCTTGTGACCATCAAACCCGTACTCGGGATAGTCTTTTGCAAGCTTCACCATCAGTCGGTCGCGAGTTACTTTTGCCGCAAGTGCTGCCAGCATTATCACGGGTATTTTTCCGTCTCCTCCTATTATAGTTTCTTGTTCGTACTCCTTTGGAGCCTTGAGCGAACCGTCGAGAAATATTTTCCCTTCTTCTGGATGTGGCAAAAGTGCTTCAACTCCGCGATTGAGTGCAGAGCGCACCGCATACGCAATTCCCTTTTCGTCTATGACTTTTTCACTTGAAAGACACACGCGTACCCGCACATTTCCTGCCTTCACTTCCTGCATCAAAATCTCGTACAGCGCATCACGCTTCTTCTCGGTGAGTTTCTTGGAATCATTGAGTCCCGGAAATGCTGCAAGCACGTCATACCCTTCCGCTACGCGAGCGATTCCCACCGCCACAGGCCCCGCCAGTGGCCCGCGCCCCGCTTCGTCTATGCCCACCAGGTACTTCATAGAGGAAGCATAGCAAAAACTGGGTCGGGATGTTTCTGGCAGATTTGCTATCCTAGAGGTATGAGCGAGCGCTTCGTACACCTCCACACCCACTCCCACTACAGTTTCCTGCAGGCACTTCCAAAGGTGCCCGAGCTCGTAAAGCACGCAAAGAAACTAGGAATGGACGCTATTGGACTTACGGATGCAGGAAATATGCACGGCGCGGTGGACCTCTACAAAACCTGCGAGAAGCAGGGACTCAAAGCTGTCATTGGCGTTGACGCGTACGTAGCACCGAACTCTAGGCACGACCGCGATTCAAGTACAGACAGTAAACGCTCACGTTTGGTGCTCCTGGCCGAGAACAACACCGGGTACCTGAATTTGATGAAGCTTGTGAGTGTCGCGTTCACCGAAGGGTTCTTGGAGCGCCCGCGTATAGATATGGAATTGCTTCGCGAATATCGTGAAGGGCTCATCGCAATTATTCCATCGTTTGCGGGCTCTGTTGTGCAATCTATTCGCGCAGGAGATATGAATGGTGCGTCTGCGCAACTGGCCGAATACAAAAGCATTATGGGAGCAGACAATGTATTCCTTGAAGTCTCCCACCACCCGCGCGTAGAAGGACACGAGAAGCGTATGCAGCAGATACGCGAACTCTCTGCGAAAGAAGGTGTCCCGCTGGTAGCGCAGCACGATGTGTACTACCTGCATCCAGACGATCACGAAGCAACCGAGGTGATGCGCCGTATTGGTCACGGCGGCGAAAAGGGACGCAATGAAGGGGAGGATTTCTCGTTTGTGACAGAGGAGCAAATGCTGTCCTGGTTCAAGGATATTCCCGACGCCGTGTATCGCTCTGGAGAAATTGCAGACCGCTGCAACGTAACACTCACGCTTGGCAGTTGGAACTTCCCTGCAATCGGTGCAGACCCCGGAAAGACACACGAGGATATGCTTCGTGAGAACACCTATGCGGGTATACAGACCCGAGGACTCACGCAATCTGAAGAAGTGGTGAAGCGTATTGAGTACGAACTGGATGTTATTAACGGCAAAGGGTTTGCCCCATACTTTCTCGCCGTGTCCGACCTCCTAATCCACGCAAAGTCAGTAGGCATTCTTGCTACCACTCGTGGTTCGGCTGCAGGGTCTCTCGTGTCGTATCTCACTGGTATCACCACCGTTGACCCTCTTGAGTACAAACTGCCGTTTGAGCGTTTCCTCAATCCTGAGCGTCCAAAGGCACCGGATATCGATATGGACTTTGCCGATAATCGTCGCGACGAAATGATTGCGTACGCAAAGGAAAAGTACGGAGACGACCACGTGGCGCAGATTGGTACCTTTGGAACAATGATGGCGCGCGCTGCCGTGCGCGATGTGGCGCGCGCGCTCGGACACGCGTACCGCACTGGCGACCGCCTCGCCAAACTTATCCCTATGGGAAGCCAGGGATTTCCTATGACTATCGCGCGCGCGCTTGAACTAGAGCCCGAGCTCAAACAGCTCTACGACGAAGACGATGAGTCCCGCGAAATTATCGACCTAGCACAGCGTATTGAGGGGTGTGCCAGACACACCGGTGTGCACGCAGCTGGTGTGGTGATTTCCCCTACCCCGCTCACCTGCTGGACGCCGCTCCAGGTGGACCAGAAAACAGGAAAGCTCATCACCCAGTACGATATGCACGCAGTGGAAGATGTCGGCTTATTGAAGTTCGACTTTCTTGGCATTAAGAACCTCGCCATTATCGCAGACGCGGTAGAGCGCATACGTGTCGGCCGTGGCGTAGACATTGATATTGAAAATGTGCCGGTGGACGACCCGGCAACGTTTGCAATGCTTGCGCGCGGCGAGACTGAAGGTACGTTCCAGTTGAACGGCTCGGGTATGACCCGCTACCTAAAGGAGCTGCGCCCCACCACCATTCACGACATCAACGCGATGGTGGCGCTCTATCGTCCAGGCCCGATGGAAACTATTCCGCAGTACATCGAGCGCAAACGAAACGCGAATCTAATTACGTATCTTGATGTGCGTATGAAGGACTACCTGGACGCGTCGTACGGACTTCTTGTGTACCAGGACGACGTGCTTCTCACTGCAATCACGCTTGGCGGATACTCCTGGCTTGAGGCAGATACACTCCGTAAAGCGATGGGTAAGAAAATTCCAGCAGAAATGGAAGCGCAAAAGGAAAAGCTGTTGAAAGGATTTATAGAGTACGGAAAACTTTCGCCAAATAAAGCTGAACAAATTTGGAAGCTCATTGAGCCGTTTGCGGCGTATGGATTTAACAAGGCGCACGCCGCCTGTTATGGAAAAGTTGCGTACCAAACCAGCTATCTGAAAGCCAACTATCCGGTGGAATATATGGCGGCACTCCTTACCGCTGACGCTGGCGACACGGAAAGTATTGCGATACTCGTGGCAGAGTCTGACCGTCTCGGTATTCCCGTGCTCCCTCCCGACATAAACGAAAGCGGGACGGACTTCACCGTGACGGGTGAGAACCGCGACACTATTCGCTTTGGTCTTACGTCTATCAAGAACTTTGGTGAGGGAATTTCTGAAGCGATTATTGCCGAGCGCACAAAGGGCGGTCCATTCAAGACACTTTCGGAATTCCTTACGCGCATTGAAAGTAAGAATCTGAACAAGAAGTCACTCGAGTCACTTATTAAATGTGGTGCGCTCGATACATTCGGTAGCCGCGCATACCTATTTGCCCACATCGAAACGCTTCTTTCGTTCCACCGCGATGCAACTGCGGCCGCACCGCAGGATTCCCTCTTTGGTGCACTGCTTTCAACTGCTCCGACTCTCTCTCTGCCCCCCGATACGCACACCACAACACTGATAGACAAACTGACTTGGGAAAAGGAGCTGTTGGGTATTTATGTGTCCGGACACCCGCTTGATAGCCACACGGAGAAAGCCGCAAAAGCAGGAACAAGTGTGAAGGCAATTCTGGAGGAGCCAAAACCTGGTATGACCGTCATATTGCCGGTGCTCGTGCTTGAGTCGAGAATCATTCTCACCAAGAAGGGAGACAAGATGGCCTTTGTAAAATTTGAGGACAAGACAGGCAGTATTGAGGGTGTGGTGTTCCCAAAGGTGTACAAGGACCACGCTGACAAATTGACTGCGGGCGTCTGTGTCCTACTTAAAGCGACCATTTCCACCCGCAATGGCGAGGTCTCTCTGGCTATCGAGAATCTAAAGGCACTGTGATATATCTTGATTAGACAGGAGGACACGTTATGGGTGGATTGAAAGGATGGGAGCGAAAGTCGCTACGACCCGAGCCCCCAATGATTGAACCGACGGGGTACCGCGGCTCCCCAGAAGCAGTACCGGTTTTTGAGGCCCTTCAAGAGGCATTCTATGAAAACGAGGACGACCGGTACCCGCCTCACAACGAAGAAGCGTTCCAGGAAGGCTACCCGCGGAAAGGTACTGGTAGGTACGGCTCCCCGGGCGAATTTTAAGACAGGTGGCGGATCTCTTTCGAGGGACCGCCACTTCTTACATATATGGTATTCTGGCCACATATGGCCTCACTTGAAGAAAAGCGACACACCCTCGCCCACGTACTAGCTAGCGCCGTCCTTGAGCGATATCCGCACGCCAAGGCAACCATAGGCCCAGCCATTGATACCGGGTTTTATTACGACTTTGATTTCGGTGGAGGCGAAACTCCGGGCGAGGCAGACCTCGCAGCGCTCGAGGACGCGATGCGCGATATGCTCCCTACCTGGGAGACTATGCAGGGCACCGAGGTGTCCGATACAGACGCTCGCGCCCGCTTTGCCGGAAACCAGTACAAGCTCGAAATAATCGACGGCATCGTTGCGTCTGGTGAGCCAATCACCCTCTACACCGCAGGCGGGTTTACCGACTTGTGCCGTGGAGGTCACAGCGAGCACCCCGCACGCGATATCAAAGCAGACTCATTTTCACTCGAACGCATCGCGGGCGCGTACTGGCGTGGAGACGAAAAGAACACGATGCTCACCCGCATTGTTGGTCTCGCATTTGAAACAAAGGACGACCTTGAGGCGTATCACGTAATGCGCGAAGAAGCTGAGAAGCGTGACCACAAGAAATTAGGACCGGCTCTTGATCTTTACTTCATAGACGAGAAAGTAGGGCGCGGTCTGCCGATGTGGACGCCTAAGGGAACAGCTATAAAGTTTGAGCTTGAGCATTTTACGCGTTCCTTGGAACGCAAGTATGGATACGAACACGTATCAACTCCCTATCTTGGAGGCGAGGAGCTATACCGTACTTCGGGCCACCTCGAGCACTACAGTCACAATATGTATGCGCCAATCGATATGGATGGTGACAAGTTCTATCTGCGCCCTATGGCCTGTCCGCACCATATTCGCATGTTCCAGAGAAAGCCGTGGAGCTATCGCGACCTCCCTGTTCGTTATGCCGAAATAGCTGACTACAACCGATACGAGAAGTCTGGTGAACTTATGGGTATGATCCGCGTACGCAAGTTCCAGCTCACCGATGCACACATTTTTGTAGCTCCCGAGGGATTAAAGGAAGAATTCAAAAGTGTCTGCCGAATGATTATTGAAGGGATGGAAGGTCTTGGGCTGAATGAGATTGTTTCGTACCGCTTTTCAAAGCGAGATCCAGGAAACAAGGAGAAATACTACCCCGATGATGAACTCTGGAACAACGCGGAACGCTTGATGAAAGAGGCGCTTGATGAACTCCAGATTAGCTACGTAGAAGCTGAGGATGAGGCAGCGTTCTATGGTCCAAAACTTGATGTGCAGGCCCGAAATGCAAATGGTAAGGAGGACACGTTGTTTACCGCGCAGATGGACTTCCTCCTTCCTCAAAAGTTCGAGATCGAATATGTTGATGCTGACGGCTCGAAGAAACGCCCAGTTATGATTCATCGCTCAACTATTGGCTGTCTTGAGCGTACCTTCGGCTTCCTTATCGAGCACTATGCGGGCGCCTTCCCTTTGTGGCTCTCTCCAGTTCAGGTTCGTGTGCTTCCCATTTCTGACAAGCACGCACAGTACGCAAAGAACGTGACCGCTTCTCTTGTTGCAGCAGGCGTACGTGCTGATAGTGACGATGCCGCCGAATCTCTCGGAAAAAAAATCCGCGCCGCAAAGATGGAAAAGATTCCGTATCTACTCGTGGTTGGCGACGCTGAAATGGAAGCCGGTACCGTGTCTGTCGAGAGTCGCGACAACGGAAAGGAGGACGCAGTTACTACAGAGGTATTCGTAGAGCGCATCACAACCGAAATAAAGAATCGCGCGTAGTACAGGATACATGGAGAAACGCCGGCCCTACACGAGGACCGGCGTTTTTTCGTGTCAGCAGTGCTGCTGACTAGTGGTTGTGCGTCACCGCACTGACAACTTCGTCGTCATAGGCAGTGACATCATTTCGTCCTTCGATCCCACCGAAGCAGGCAATGATGCCCACGGAGATCGCAAGTGCGAGCAGAATAAAGGCACTCGCAGAATTGTTGTCGGTATTTCCGCGCATGGTGTCTCCTCCCAGAGACTGGTGTGAGAGACGTGCTGCCTCTCTTCATCCGTTAGTGAGCCTACTACCATTTACCAAAAAGAAAAGCTCTCCGTGAGGAGAGCTTTTCTTTAGTAACCGGGCAAGAGGCCTCAGATACTAGGCGTGCCTGAATCTCTTGCGAGTCATCGAGTTAGAGATTCCAATGTCTCCTGACCGAGTAGGAAATTCTTGGAGCCGTACGGGTCTGTACGGTGACAAGAATTTCTGACCTCGCAACAACGTAGATGAGGTCTATTGCACGGTTACCCGTTTACGACGGCGAGTGCGCGCGTAAGAGCAAGCTTCACTCCCGTCACTCCCGTAGAGTAGCTTCCGTCTACCGCAGTAGTAAGTGCAGTTACGATACGCTCAAGGAATGAAGGGTGACAATCTGCCGTAGCAGCAAGGATGTCTGGGTGACATACCGAACCGTCCATACGTGCGCGGTACGCGTCGTCGAGCGCACACACCGTGTGTGTGAGGAATGCCTCAGAGTCACCACCAGAGCGAGTGATACCACGAATGGTTCCAAACACTACGTCGCGATCACCCTTGAGAAGTGCGTCGATAAACGTACGCACATCTTCGTTAAATGGAGCTGCGTGCTCAGCTACTGCCATAGGGCGAGGAGTTGGAAGCTCTTCGTGCATTTCCATTACGGGCTCTGGAACAAACTCTGGCGTAGACGCTGCAAACGATGGTGAAAGCTCGTGCGCTGATGCGGTCGGGTTAATCGCTGCCTCGCGAGCAAGACCCTTTACGATGTCGTCAATTGTAAGCACTGCCCCCTCGGCAAACGAACGGAATCCTTCGTGTGTCTGGTAACCTGCGGGCACGTGCGCCTCGTGAGAAGCAGTGTGCGCGTGATCGGTATGCGCTGGCGCGTGACTAGTGTGCGCAGGTGCGTGCGCAGCAACTGTGGCTGGGGCATGTGCCTCAACCAGTACCGGTGCAGGCTGCTGCTTGAGCACGTCGCGAACATTTGTTCCGAAGATACCCATCTTGCGATATGCCAGTGGCATAGCGTTAAAGAGTACGAGGTACGCAAGAGCGAGGCTCCACAGTACGAGCATTATCCAGTACAGCGCAGTTCCCCACGGACCAAGGTCGAGTCCGGTGTACGGAATCTGAGAGAGGTACACGAGTGACTGATCTACCGGAGTCTTGAGCGCAGAGAGTACGACTTTTGGCTTTGGGCTTCCGCCACCTCCACCGCCACAACCACTGGTACACCCACCTCCTCCAGTTTCGATTTCAACACGAGCCTGACAACCAGGATTTGCGATAGCACCTGGAACGGTTGCGGTGTATGTGGTATCTGCAGTTGGATGTACGACTACTGAACCGGTCGTCACGGGTGTGACGGCTCCTACTCCATTATCAATAGAGATAGATGCGGCGTTCGTAGTGAGCCAGGTAAGAGTCACTGGGTCTCCTGAGTGGATACGAGAAACGTTCGCGGTGAGACTTACACAAGCAGGACCCTGCTCAATAGTGGTAACCACTACTGAAGTCTGACAGTGAACTGATACGCCATCGGTACCAGTGACCGTAGCAATGTACGTCGTATTCCCGGTAGGGTGCACGATCACTGAACCTTCACCGATAGGTGTAACAGCACCAACACCATTATCGATGCTGATTCCTGTAGCGTTCGTGGTCTTCCAAGTTAGGTTCACGGGATCCCCCGCGTTAATAACATTTGGTGTTCCATTTAGGAATACACACTGTGCAGGGGTCTGGACCGTTTGTACGGTAACGCTTGTCTGACAATTAACTGAACCTGTTGCGCCAGTGACGGTTGCAATGTAGGTCGTACTGGTAGTTGGATTAACAACTACAGAACCAGCAGCAACAGGAGTTACGTCTCCAATGCCCTGATTGATAGTTATTGAAGTTGCATTATGCGTCTTCCACGACAGCGTCACGCTTTGTCCAGGCGTAATAGTGGTAGCACTCGCGGTGAGGAACTCACACTGCGCGGCTACAACTGGCGGAGTCGGCGGGATCACTGGTGGGATTACAGGAGGAATAACAGGCGGCACCACTGGTGGCAGGGTTGGAGGAGTGAGCGGAGGAACGGTACAACACGGAGGACCTTCTACGAAAGGCGGCGGTAGTACTGGCGGAGCAGGAGGCTCCACAGTGCAGCAAGGAGGACCTTCTACGAAAGGAGGTACCGTTACCACATCAGGCGGGGTAATAGGTGGCGTTGGGGGAGGAGTTGGGGGAGGAGGAGTTGTACAACAAGGAGGACCTTCAACAAAAGCCTTTGCAATCTGCGGAATTGTTACGCCAGTAGCGTACGCAACCGTCATGCCGATCACTACGATAGCAGCAACAGAAAATACTCCGATTAGTATCGGGTGCTGTTTCGCCTTCGCGATTTGTGAATTAATAGATGACATAACAATTTTTTGTTGCAGTTGTGACTAAGACTAAGAAATAATTCCCTGCTGCGTTAGCAGCGTACTAAAAAGGGAGAAAGAAAGAAAAGAAGTGGATGCGAGGGGCCCGAAGACCCCTCGCACACACCAAGCGTCAGCGGCTCCGCGGACCGTAGATCATCTCGTACGGGATCGTGGCGACCCCGTCAACGAAATGCTCTTCGAGCACACCGAGGGTCCGGAATTTTCCGTTGGGAAGTTCCCAGCAGATCCAGACCATGCCGTCCTTGAAGGCGGACCGGTGAATCGTCAACTTGTTCATGCCCGTGGCGAGCGAGTAGATGCTCCCGCTCACGTTCTGAACACGAACCTTCCCGTTGTGAAGGGTGGTTCGGGCCGTTGATTCAACATCCGACCAATCGCAGCTGATTTTGACCCTGCGGCCTTCAATCATCCGATCATAGGACTGTGGGCACTTCTGCGGCACGCCGCGGAAGACCTCAGGGTCTCCGAGCACCTCAAGCGCGAGGCACTTCGGTTGTACCGGACTGACGCCCATTTGGGCGATTCGGACCGGCAGGCCCTGTGTGCCAGGCTCGTCGTTTCGGGTCGGGAAGAGAATGGTGAGGCAATCGTTCGCCTCAACAATAACTTTCTCGACCGTGTCGGCGTTGATAGGATTGCTGCAGAATTCGCGAATGTACGCTGTCCCGCCGATACCGTAGATCTTCTCACCGTCTTTGACGGCGTTCGGCTGGCAATGCAGGATGACTCCATTGAAGTCGTCCCGCAGGCACGCCGACCAAATCGTCACCGACGGATCCACCTCAACTTCGGTGAACCTGCCAATGAACTCGGGAAGATCGGCGAGTGTCATGGGAGGAGCGTCTTCCTTCCATGCCTCCAACAGATCCCGTGGAGTGCCTTTACAGCCCTCAATCGGGGAATTGCCGGATTTGTCGCGCTCGATTGCCTTCACCACCCTTGCCTTAAACACGGGCGGAGGCGGCATTAGCACCTCGCAGAACTTGTGCCCGATCGGATTGGCCTGCGCCACCGTCCCAAACCCAAAGGTGAGGGACAGCGCCAGGGCGGCCGAAGCGAGCAGTTGATGCTTCTTCATGTTCTTATTTCTCCCTGTTGCCGCCCCGAGGGGCGGACGATTGAATGTTCATGTTTCCCCTCCGCTTTGCGGTGGCGATCGAGCAGAATTGCAGCGACCTATCCAGAAACGAGCGATTAGCTCGCGTTCGGATAGCTCTCTACAAATGACGCAGTCACAACGAAACGATCACTCTTGGTACCAAACGAGTCACAGGTAGCAAGGGTAAGCATCTTTCCCGTCACCGTAAGCGGAATGGCATCGGTTCCAGCGTTCGCGCTGTTTACCGTCTCCACCGCATACACATAGGTGTGGTCGCTACCCACCACCATAATGCGGTCTCCTACCTTGAGCTTCTGAATGTCATTGAAGGCCTTGTACGAAGGATTGTTCACTACGGGCAGGTAGCTCGAGTGACCAAACGCAATCACGTTACCGTCCTCTCCGAGTTTTGCAGAGAGTGGGTAGCGCACCGCGCCAGTATGCAATGCGGCATCGAGCGTCGCAACATTGGTGCTGCTCGGGTTCGATACCGTTACATTCATCTTGATACTTGGGATTTCAATACGCTCAGGAAGCTCCGGAGCAACGGCTACCGGAGCAACTACCTCCGTGTTGGAAGCCGTTACAACCGGCAGCTCCTTACGCTCAGGCAAGAGATCGAGTGCTGCTAGTGACGCCACCGATACTCCAAACACCAGCAGTGCTACTGCGGTAAATGCAATTTTCTGCTTCCATACGGCTGAAATAGCTCGTATAAGCTGGGCGGTTTGATGTACCAGTGCCATATCGTCCTACATATATTTACACTATAGATTTGAGTTTGTCAAGTCCCCCGTCTTCTTCGCCGTCCAGAGGTAGTTGACAAATAAAACTGAGTGTGGTACATAGGTAGTACTTATGGAAACGACAACTATCACGACATCGAGCACTTCACCCGTGCGCCGCGCTGCTATTAACGCTCTTGCGGTGGTAGGGTTTATCGTACTTATCATTATTGGTATGGCGCTAGCGGTTTACGCAGCGACGTTTGTACCAAAAGCAGTCACTCGCCTAAACGGAGCTGCGGTATACCTTTCCTCTCTCTTTGTTGGTTCTAACGAGCCTGCAGCTATTGAGGTAGTTACCCCCGGCGACACTCTTCCCTTTACTGATACTCCCGGAGCAGGGATTGCCACCACTACCCCAGTAGCAGAGACTCCTGCAAAGCCTGCAACGGCTCCCGCAGCAGTTGCTTCTCACCCAGGTACTCCTACGTACAAGGTAGTAACTACTACCAAGCCAGCCCCATCACTCTATGGTCTTGGCGACCTTACTGTAGCCGTAGTAGCTAAGGGGTACCTTACCTCTGCTGATACCACATCGTTTGTGAAGTCTGACACCGTACCAAACGGCGAGCGTCCTGCGGTAAAGTTCAGCGTACTAAACGTTGGCACCAACGCATCTGGCCGCTTTGACTTCACTGCCAAGCTCCCTACCCGCAGTTCATTCACCTACACTTCGGACAGTCAGGACTCTCTCCTTCCGGGAGAGCACATCGACTACGTGCTTGGATTTGACCGCGCTCGCTCAGGTGAGGACAGTGAAATCACTATCACGGTGGACGACGACAACGATGTAGCTGAATCAAACAACAGCAACAACTCGGTCACTGTCACGATGAATATTAAGTAAGGCACCGCCTTTCAAGTAAAAGCCCCGGCACTTGTGCCGGGGCTTTTACTTTCCGAGTTCAGTCACTCACAAACGAATAAGGGCTCAGAAAAAGTTCTGTGTGCTAGGCGCAAGCCTGTGAGGAGTGGAAGCGTACTAGCAGTACGATGTAACGATGAACAGAGCTTGCAACAACGCACACGGACTCTTTTTGTGAGTCCCGTTAAACGTCGAGATTGGCCATCTTCGCGTTCGACTGGATAAAGGATTTACGACTCGGCACATCCGTTCCCATCAAAATCTCAAAGATACGATCAGCTTCAGCGCCGTCGTCCACCGTCACACGCTTCAGCACGCGGTTGGCAGGGTTCATCGTCGTCTCCCAGAGCTCCTCTGGGTTCATCTCTCCAAGACCTTTGTAGCGCTGGATAGACACCTTTGCAGTTTTCTTTGCACTCGTCGTCTCTTCTGTTTCTTCAGTCTCCTCTCCCTCTGGTGCTTCCTCCTCGGCCTCAACGGCAAGATCAGCATCGGTGCCTAGAATACGGAACTTCTCTTCGTCTGAGTAGGCGTAGTGCACTTCTTTGCCGCGCTTAATTTTGTACAACGGTGGCTGCGCAATATAGATAAACCCGCCATCAATAACCGGACGGAAGTGTCGGTACAAAAGTGTCAAAAGCAGCGTACGAATGTGCGCTCCGTCCACGTCGGCGTCAGTAGCAATAATGACGGTGTGGTAGCGAAGCTTGGAAATATCAAACACGTCCCCAATAGCAGTGCCGAGCGCAATCACCAAGTTCTTAATCTGCTCACTCGCGAGCATCTTATCAAGGCGCGCGCGCTCAATGTTTAGAATCTTTCCACGAAGCGGAAGAATAGCCTGGGTGCGACGATCGCGACCCATCTTTGCCGAGCCACCTGCGGAATCTCCCTCTACCACAAACAGCTCGGACTCAGACGCATCCTTTGTCTGACAGTCTGCAAGCTTTCCCGGAAGCGTCATTCCCTCGAGTGCTCCCTTGCGTAGCACCGAGTCCTTTGCAGCCTTTGCAGCTTTACGGGCTTTGAGCGCGAGCAACACCTTGTTTACAATGGCGCGCGCGTCGTCTGGGTTCTCTTCAAGGAACGTAGCGAATGCAGAACCAAACACCGTCTCGGTAGCGCCACGCGCCTCCACTGAGCCGAGCTTGCCCTTGGTCTGACCCTCAAACTGAATCTCCGGCATCTTCACCGAAATAACCGCAGTGATGCCCTCGAGTGCATCGTCTCCCGTGAAGTTTTCCTCGCTCTCCTTTAGGATTCCTGCGCTTCGTCCGTACGTGTTTATGGTGCGTGTAAGCGCGGTCTTAAATCCGGTCACGTGCGTTCCGTGCTCCGGGTTGTAGATGTTGTTTGCAAACGCGAGCAGGCGCGGGGTGAGGTCGTCCGTGTACTGGAGTGCCACCTCTACCGCAACATCGCCCTCAGATGCATCAATATAGAAAATGTTCTTGTGCGCTGCAGTCTGGTGCTTGTTGTAGAAACTCACGAGTGAGCGAAGTCCTCCCTCAAAGAAGAACGACATACTTGGCACATCAAGCCCAAGATCGCGCAGCCAGTACACACCCGGCGCAGAAAGCTTCTCCAGTCCGCGTGCATCAATCACCGTGATGCGAGTCCCCTTTACCAGATACGCCTGCTGACGCAGGTGAGAGACAATGCGGTTCCAGTCGTACTTAATACCATCTGTGAAGATAGTAGGGTCTGCCTGGAAGGTAATGATAGTACCGTGCTCGTCTGAGGCGCCGATCTTCTTCACCGGTGATTGAGCCTTTCCAATTTTGTATTCCTGTTCAAACACCCCACCGTCGCGGTGAACTTCTGCGCGTGTCCACGTAGAAAGCGCGTTTACTACCGACGCTCCCACTCCGTGAAGTCCTCCAGACACTTTGTATCCAGAATCGTCGCCACCAAACTTACCTCCCGCGTGGAGCGTGGTCATAATCATCTCCAAAGCAGAGGTCTTAGTCTTTGGGTGCTTGTCTACCGGAATACCGCGACCATTGTCAGCCACACGAATCTGGCTGTCTGGCAGGAGCGTAACTTCGATATCGTTTGCAAACCCACCCATCGCCTCGTCGCGTGAGTTATCAAAAATTTCCCAGATAAGGTGGTGGAGTCCGTCGGGACCAGTCGTACCGATGTACATTCCTGGGCGCTTTCGCACCGGGTCGAGTCCCTCAAGTACCTGGATGCTAGACGCATCATAACTGCCCCCCTTGGGAGCAGCTTTGGCCTTTGTTTTTGGCTCTTTTTCTTCACCTTTCGTAGCCATAGTGTTGCTCTCAGTATAGCATATTTACCCTACCGAAGGGAGCGCATTTAGCGCACTTCAAAGCCCTCCGTAGCGTTTAGTGCTGCAGTTACCTGCTCCATAGCGGGGTCCAAATCCTTGTCAGAAAGTGTCCTGTCTTGGGCCTCAAATACGAGGCGGAACGCATAGGAAATGCGTCCATCTTTCTCGAATCGATCAAACTGGTCCATTCGAGCCAGGTACTCTCCGGCGTTCTTTTGTATCAACAGAACAACCTCTGATTGCTCGGTACCTTGCGGCACCCACACCGCAATATCACGAAGAGCAAACGGATACGCTGAGTACGAGGTGTACATTCCCTGCGAGGCTCGAGCAGGTGTGTGCCCTGCCCCAAGCTCCCGTAGCATCTGTTCTGACAGCGAGAACTCAGCGCTACCCTCTCCACTCGTTACTGGAGTGAGTCCAAATTCCTCCTTGAGCTGAATCAGTAATTCTTCAAGTGGGCCTGGCTTGGTCTTTCCTGTTACCGCGCGGTGACCAACCACAAGCGAGAGATGCTCCTGTGCCGTGGTAAACACAGAACCAAGTTCGAAGAGTCTCACTTCGGGTGTGGGGCCGAACACGCGCGGAGCTACGGTGGCTGCACGTGTGAGCGCCTCTTCCATATTCCCCACAAGTGACGCGCGCAACCACGGCTTTCCTTGATCAAGCGGATTAGCAAGTTCAATCTCTCCACTTGCGGCAAAACTTTGCGTGCTGAGCTCGGTGTACCCGCGCCCTGTAAGCAGATCCTTTATGCGCTCAATTCCCTGAAATACCGACTGGTCTGGAGCGTTCGTGATTGGCGGAAGCGCAACAGGAAGTACTCGATCGTAGCCGATAATGCGACCGACCTCTTCTACAATGTCTTCAGCAATACCAATATCTCGACGCTCGAACGGAGGTGTGACGGTAAAGGTGTCACCGTCTAATGTGTACGCAAAGTTCAACCGACCAAACACATCTTTTACTTCCTCTAGTGTGTAGTCAGCGCCCAGTCGAGCAGAAATCTGTGTAAGGGAAACTTCTACTGATTGATTCACTTGCTTCGCTGGGTATACATCAATAACACCAACAAGCTCTCCTCCTGCAAGGTCGGTAATAAGCTTCACGATGTCGCGCATACCGTATGCACAGAGTTCAGGAGACGGCCTGTTTTGGTAGCGCAGTGATGCATCCGTCCAGAGCTTCAGCTTCTGCGACATCTTGCGAATGAGCGTGCCGTCATAGGTGCCCACTGAAATGAAGAGGTTCTTTGTCGTCTCAGTGACTCCTGAATTCATTCCACCCTTTAGCCCAGCAATATCAAGCGCCGTGCCAGTGGTCTTGTCTGCCACCACAAACATCTCGCTGGTAAGCGTGTACGTCTCTCCCGTGAGCACCGTCACCTTCTCGCCCTCCGAAGCCCTCCGAATGCTGATACGCGTAGCGTCGCCGTCCTTGGAAATCTTGTCTAAATCAAACGCGTGCAGCGGCTGCCCAATATTGAGCATCACGGAGTTGGTAGCGTCCACAATGTTGTTTATGGAGCGCTGACCAACGGTGGCGAGCATTTCTTGCAGCCATTCTGGAGATGCTCCTACATTCACGTCACGAATAATCGCACCCATATGACGAATTACGTACGCTTCGTCCACATCTACCGAGAGTTCGTTCGTTGCAGGAAATTCTGGAAGTGGGAGCGCAAGCGGGTCGTACTTCAGAGGGAGTCCAAGGCTTGCAGACAATTCAAGCGCAATACCGCGGTGCGAGAGCGCGTAGGCAGCGCGATCAGGAAGCACTTTTACATCAATCATATCGCCCTCCATTTCTTCTATCTCGCAGGAATGAAAGGTGAGCGCATCAGCCACCGCCTGTGTATCAGGCAATGGTTCTGCAAAGTACTTTTGGAGCCACGGGAGAGAGACTTTCATAGGTTATGAAATAGTTTGGTCAAAGCCGTGTACAAAGCGCGTATCGCCCGAGTGGAAGAGGCGAACATCCGGCACACCGTGCTTCACCATAATGAGTCGCTCGAGCCCCCCGCCAAAGGCATAGCCTGCGACTTTCTCGGGGTCCAGTCCCGCGTTTTTGATGACATTTGGATGAAGCATCCCCGCTCCGCACATCTCTAGCCACCTTCCTTCTTTCCCTGGAGCTTCAAACCACATATCAACTTCTACCGAAGGCTCGGTAAATGGAAAGAAGCTGGGGCGAAACCGCACCTTGGTTTCTTGTCCAAAATATTCACGATAGAACTGATCAAACATTCCCTTTAGGTGTGCAAGCGTGACGGTACCCACCGGACCCACCGCAAATCCGTCCAGCTGATAGAACTGCGCCTCGTGCGTCATATCGGTTGCTTCGTTTCGAAACACCTTTGCGGGAGAAATTGCTCGATACGTATCGAGTCCTTCCTTGGCCATTTTTTCCAAGCAGCGAATAGAGACGGAGGTGGTATGCGTGCGGGGAGTGCGCGGTGTCTGTTCTTTGGTCCAAAAGGTATCCTGCATATCGCGCGCTGGGTGGTCGGCGGGCACGTTGAGCGCGGTGAAGTTGTACCACTCGTCTTCAAGCTCTGGTCCGTACTCAATAGCAAAACCCATACGACCGAAAATCTCAGCTATCTCGCGTGTGGCGACGGTTATGGGGTGCAGGCGACCTGGGGGCATTACCGACCAGTATACTGCGTAGATACTAGAAAAAACAGCCCACTATTGCTACGCTATATGTATTCAGCGCGATTCTGCTGACTCATAGGCGAGGCGCGGGAAGGCGAGTTTTGTAGACGTACGTAGCGTACGGCGAAAAACTCGACGGGACCCGCAACAAAGCATATGAGCCAGCAGGGCGCGCTGCCTATTATGCAAGTTGAATTCATTGCTTACCCCTTCCTCTTCATCGCCATCTACTTCGAGGTGTTTCTTTTGATTACCTTCCTTGGTTCTCACGGACGTTCCTCGCGTGCTCGGCCACTTGCCACCCATACTCCGAACGTCGCTATTATTGTGCCCTGCTGGAACGAGGAGACTACCATTGCGGGTACCGTTCATTCTCTCCTCGCACTCGAGTATCCAGTCGATCGTTTGCAAATTATTCTGGTGGATGACGGGTCCACCGATGGCACTCCACAAGCTATGAAGGAGTTCGAGCACGAGTCTCGCGTTGCTATCTTGCGCAAGGAAAACGGTGGTAAGCACACTGCTATCAATGCAGGTATTGAGTTAGCAAAGAATGCAGAAATTATTGGCTGCTTGGATGCCGACTCCTTTGTTGCTCCCGGGGCACTGCGCGAAATGATTGCGTATTTTGATGACCCGAAAGTTGCCGCAGTGACTCCCGCAATGTCGGTGTTTAATCCCACGACACTGCTTGAACGAATGCAGAACGCGGAATATATCTTTGGTATTGGCTGGCGTCACGCCCTAGCGCTCGTTAACGGTATTTTCGTTACTCCTGGACCGTTCTCTATGTATCGCAAGAGCGTCGTGGACGAGCTTGGCGGATTCCGCTACGCCCACCAGGCAGAGGATATGGAAATGGCGCTACGTATGCAGCGCCACGGTTGGCACATCGAAAATGCCCCCAAAGCTCGCGTATATACCAAAGTCCCACGCAATGTGTTCCGCCTTATTAAACAGCGCACCCGCTGGACCACGGGCTTTCTGCGTAACGTCTTGCTTGATTACCGCGACCTCGTCGGCAACCCAAAGCACAAGGCACTTGGACTTATGGTGCTTCCGTTTGGATTTCTTGCCGTGTCGGGCGGTATAATTCTCTTCTCTGTAGCAATGTATATGTCTGCTACTCAGTTAGTGCGCACCGTTGCAACCGTGCACGGCGTACCGCTCAGCTATATTCTCACTCCTCACTTCTCACTTGGTTGGTTCTTCATTCCTATCACGTTCCTAGTGATTCTGGGACTCGTGGCTTCAGGTATTTCGATTACCTTTATGATTCTCGGCAAGCGCATCTCTGAAACCCCTGGCAACCTATGGCTCGATATGTTGGCCTACTGTCTTCTCTACGGATTTGTTGCACCGTGGTGGCTATTGCGCTCTGTCACCGATGTAGCGCTGGGCACGAAGCGCACCTGGCGATAGTGTAGGCCGCATCAAAATACTCATCTGCTGCGTTGCTCGCTCCGAGCTTCGTTCTCCGTACTATAAGTACGCATCACTCAGTTCTCGCTCGCGCCTTGCACCTGAGCATTTTTAAGCGACCTAAGGATCTGAGTAGGCACTGGAGTTTTAGGCCTTCGGCGTGTATCGTTTCCTTATATGTCACTTTTTACCCGAAACGCCATCATCGCGCTTGGCATCACTGTTCTTATTATCGGTACGGTCATTTACGCGGTCAGCTACCTGGACAATCGTAGGGTCGCTGAACTGGACGCCATCCAAAACCAGCTCGCCACAGACACCCTCTCGGTAGAGACCCAGTTCGCCCTGCTTGAAGAAGCGCCCTGCGAGGACCTCACCGAAGGAAACACACTCTCTGCCACCCTGGCAGACCTTGGCGCGCGCTTGGTAGTAGCGGAGGAGCGCTTGAGCGCCACTGACCCGCAGGTGCTAGAGCTCAAGAAGCAGTACACGCTCCTTGAAATTCGCGACTACCTCCTAATGAAGCGCTTCTCAAAGGTATGCAACGCCACAACACCGGTTGCGCTCTACTTCTACTCAAACGAGGCGGGAGCCTGTACTGACTGTGATCGTGCCAGCTACGCCCTCTCCTACCTGCATCAGACGTATCCAAACCTGCGTGTATACTCCTTCGACTACAATCTTGACCTTGGCGCGTTGAAGACCCTCATTGCCGTGGAAAAGATTAAACCCGAGTTCCCTGCCTTTGTGATAGAAGGAAACCGCATCTACGGATTTACTTCGCTTGATGAACTTCAAAAGGAATTCCCTAAGGGCGCTCTCGTATCGAGCACTACGCCGCAAACCTCTGTGAAGAAACGATAGCTTTCTCGTAGGGTTGAACGTAAAACACTTCCATATATGGAAGTGTTTTACGTTATACCTACTGCCGCTGCGTTTAATTTCTTTGAGCCGGGAGCTCCAGGCGAACTCGGACTGCGGATTACGAACAAGTGAGTGAGCAGAATAGGTATGTCTTCATATCTATTCTCGAGCGAATGCCGTTCGAAGAAAGTGCGTAGCATCTTTCTACGGCGCTGCTCAGTTTGAATCGTGTGAGCCGGGAGCGAGATTCGAACTCGCGACCTGCGGATTACAAAGCCGCTGCTCTACCAACTGAGCTATCCCGGCTCACACGATTCAAACTAAACTGAGCTATCCCGGCTCAAAGAAATCAACTCTATAACCTACTCCTGCTCGCCGACCTCGGACTGCTTCGGTACTCGCTTAAAGGACGTACGGAACTTCCGTAGTGTCTCACGAACACTTACCCGTTGTCGAGGGTGTGCACTTACTCGTCCTGTTCGTCGCTCTCGAAGTGCTCGCACCGTTCGGGTGAGCGTGCGCTCCACAAATCGCACCGCCACAAGTGTAGCGTGAACTATATCGTGCAGCACACGCTCAAACCCCGTGCGCAGCAGGTGCTTCGTTAGTGCACTCCAATCCACGTGCCGAATGATGAAATCAATACGGTGCGCAAGCTTGTCAAAGCGAACTCTAAGCGTGCCCCCTATGCGCCCCGTTCTTGATTCAATTGCAGTCAGCAGCAGAAACCCTCCAAACAGGGTGAGTGAGATTCCTACAAGAAGGATGAGTGACATAAATAGGGGCGGCACACAGCCGCAAGGGCTACCGCGCCGAGAAGCGGGTGAACTTCGTGATTTCTACACGCTCACCAAATTTCTGTGATGCTTCTGCAAGCAAATCACGAATCGTCTTTGATTCGTCCTTGATGAACGGCTGCTCCATAAGCACCATATCGCGGAAGTAGCTTTGCATCTTCCCTGCAAGAATCTTCTCCTGCATATCAGCTGGCTTATCCTGTACCTCCTGCGTAAACACCGCCTCAGCTGCCGTACGAGCCTCAGAGCTAATATCAGTGTCGTTCAGGTACGTTGGGTTTGTTGCAGCTACCTGCATCGCGATTTCTCGCGCTAGCTGAGGGAACTCTTCGTTTCGAGCTACGAAGTCTGTCTCGCAAGAAAGAAGCACCATAGCGCCAATTTCAGTGCCGTGTATGTAGCTGCCAATTGCTCCTGCACCAAGCTCGCGGTCTGCCTTTTTCTCGGCAGCTCCTGCTGAACGCTTACGCAAAATTACCTCGGCCTTTTCAATGTCACCTTCAGCCTCCTCAAGAGCCTTACGGCACTGCATCACACTAATACCGGTGCGATCTCGAAGCTGCTTAACGATGTCAGTTGAAATGTCCATAGAAGTAAAAGGCTAAGGTTAGATAAGAACGCACGGCGCGCCTATAGCGCTACAAACTACCCGCGAACACCGCTTTCAAACGCGGTTGCAAGCTCATCAAGGATAAGCGCAATTGATCCGCGAGATGCATCGTTTACAACGATTGGGAATGTTGCATCCTTGAGGTCGCAGTCCGAGCTCATAATAGCGATGATTGGAATACCTGCCTGACGAGCCTCCTTGGTAGCGTGACCCTCGTGCTTGGTGTCCACAATGATAAGCGCATCTGGCTTGCGAGCCATAGTCGTAAGTCCTGAAAGGCGAAGGGTAAGCTTTGCAATTTCGCGGTCAATACGTACACGCTCAAGCTTGGTGTAGAGCTTTGAAAGCTCTCCGGTCTCCTTCTTTCCGAGCAAGTCAGCAAGACGGTCGATACGCTTCTTGATTTCAACAAAGTTTGAAATAGTTCCTCCAAGCCAGCGACCAGCAACAAACGGCTGTGCAAGACGAAGTCCTGTGGCGCGTACTGCGTCCATTGCCTCGCGCTTTCCACCTACAATAAGTACGGACTTTCCATCGCGTCCAAGAGCCGCAAGTACAGTCTTTGCACGAGCAAGCTGCTCATCAGTCTTGGTAAGGTCAAAAATTTCTACATTTGCCTTTGAACCCAGTACGAATGAACGCATTGATGGGTGGCGGCGGCTCTTTACCTGGGCAAAGTGAGCTCCCACGCCAAAAAGACGCTCAATCCCTGTCCCCGACTGTGCCGGGGCTACGGTTCCTGTTGTTTCGGTCATAATATAGCTAGCGTACCACAGAGGCTTCCTGGATTCAATGGATTTGTGGCTACCCCTAGTCTCCCTCTTCCGCAGGCCCAACTCCCCCTTCAAGCGCTGCCTGCTGGAGGGCTTCCACAATAGGCTCAATACCTCCAAGCATAATTTTAGGTAGGTTGTGCCAGGATTGCTTCAAACGGTGGTCGGTGACACGGTCCTGGAGGAAGTTATAGGTACGGATCTTCTCTGAGCGGTCCGCCGTCCCAATTTGGCCACTTCTAAGGTCTGCGTGCTTCTTGGCCTCCTGTTCCTCGTGGAGGGTCTCCAGCTTTGCTGAAAGAATTTCCATTGCCTTAAGGCGGTTATTCAGCTGGCTTCGCTCGCTCGTAGAGCGAACATCGATACCGGTAGGCTTATGGATGAGACGCACCGCACTCTCCACCTTGTTCACGTTTTGGCCACCCGCTCCACCGCTACGAGAAAACTCCATTTCGATATCTCCGGGGTCAATAACGAACTTTGGCTTTGCACGAATAGGGAGCGCCGCAACCGAGGCGGTTGACGTGTGTATGCGGCCAGACTTCTCCGTAAGTGGTACACGCTGCACACGATGTACTCCTGTCTCAAACTTCAGTGCTTCGTATGCTTTGGTACCAAGAATCTCTAGCGTCAAATCATCGATCACCTGCACGCGCCAGTTCTTTCCCTCTGCGTACTTGAGGTACATATCCCGCAGTTCCTGGGCAAAAAGCGTTGCCTCGTCTCCTCCCGCTCCCGCACGAAATTCAAGCACGATAGCTTTTGCTTCCGCAGCCACTTCTTTATCTTTCTCCAAAATCTTTTCGATATCTATCAAAATTTCCGCCTGGCGGGTGCGAATTCGAGATTCGTCTTCCTGTGCCATTTCCCGCAAACTCTCGTCCGCCTCAGCAAGACTATGCGCTTCTGCCGCCTCCTTTTCGAGTCGTTCGTATTCCTCTGCGAGGTACGCAGTTTGATGATTGGCTTTGAAGTCAGGCGAGTATTCCATTTCTTTTATTCTACACTCTCCTTATAACGAAGTAACCAGTGCGATTTTTAGGGCTTTGCGCAGGGCGTCGGCCCGAGCAAGAAGAAATTTT
>CAZNVT010000005.1:37823-42199 GCA_964577025.1 uncultured Candidatus Saccharibacteria bacterium | reverse complement strand
TCGTAGACCGTGGATGGCAGAACATTGCGTCTATAGCGCCTGAAGTTGTATAACCCCTGTATATATGTCAAAGGCAAGCACTGGTCAGCAGACCGCAAAGTTTAAAATCAAGAAGGGTGACACCGTCATCGTTATTTCTGGAAAGGACAAGGGTAAGACCGGCGTAGTTGAGCGTGTTATCCCAACCGAGGCAAAGGTAGTGGTAGAGGGAGTAGCACTCGTGAAGCGTCACCTGCGCGGTACTGGTCGCGGACAGTCTGGTCGCATCGTAGAGCGCCCACGTGCTCAGGCCATTTCAAACGTAATGGTGTACGACCCTAAGGAGAAGAAGGGAACTCGCGTAAAGCGAGTGGAGACTGACGGCAAGCGCAACCGCGTAACGGTAAAGAGCGGCACGACCCTCGCATAATTTATTTGCATATGATCATCAAAGAAAAGCAGGCAAACGCATTCGAGACTCTCAAGGAGAAGTTTGGGTACACCAACGTCTTTGCGTCTCCACGCCTTGTAAAGATTGTCGTATCTACCGGAGTAGGAAAGGCAGACAAGAACCGCAAGACCCTTATCGAAGGACGTCTTGCACGTATCACTGGTCAGAAGGCTGCTCCTCGCGCCGCGAAGCAGTCTATTGCGCAGTTCAAGATGCGTCAGGGTGACATCGTGGGCTACCAGGTGACCCTTCGTGGTGTTCGTATGAACCACTTCCTTGAGAAGCTCATCCACGTATCACTTCCTCGTACTCGTGACTTCCGCGGTCTCTCAGCGGGTGCATTCGATGAAATGGGCAACTACACCATCGGTATCAAGGACCACACCATCTTCCCAGAGACTTCAGAGGAAGACTTGAAGGACGTATTTGGCGTAGCGATCACGATTGTGACCACCGCAAAGACCAAGACAGAAGCAGAGGCGTTTCTGCGCCACCTCGGTCTCCCAATCAAGACGGCATAAGCCACTACATAAGGAGTCAACAAAGCCCGCGAAAGCGGGCTTTGTTGACATTTAAATCGAATAAGAGTTATCTGACACAGGAGTTCACAATTACTTAGTCGCGGAGACTGAACATGAATATGGTACTGACACGGGCTGACCAAGCCCGCTCGGCAACGAGCAGGGCAGGTCACCTGAAGCGCGCTGCACAGCTGCGTATGCAGGCACAACAGCGTAAGTTCGAGCTCGCAGTTGATGCGGAGGTAAGGGTCTCCATTGAGGACCTCTTCCTGCAACACTGCGAAGCGCCTATTAAGGAGGCCGTTTCCGAGGGGAAGTCCTCAGTGATGGTCGATATTCCAACCTACTTCGGCGACCAGCAGCCGGCTCCTCAGGAATACTGGTGGAAGCCCGGGGTGCGCTGCAAAGCGATCCTCAAGCACTTGCGGGTGTATCTGCGTCAGCAGGGCTTTTCGGTTCAGGAGGGCGAGTATCACCTCAACCGTAATCCCAGAGGGCACCAGAGGGGTCGGCCGGGACTGCATGCTGTTCCGCTGTTCATTTCCTGGTAGCCGTTCCAGACCCCGGAGAGAAATCTCCGGGGTCGCTGCTTTACTTGCGGTATAAGAATAGCGCGGAGTGACGTATTCTCTGGGTCCAGGGGCTCCAGGAGATGGCGCAGCATGGTAATTCTGGCGCAGAAAGGGGCTAGTTTTGAGGGGAAGTAGAGAGCCCAGAGACAAGGCGCGGGCAGGCGAGGAGTGGAGGCGTACTTACAAGTACGACGAAACGACGAGCCGGGGCTCGTAACGCCGTATCTGGGCTCTCTACAAGCCCGTATGGTTTGACAGCCTATATACTTACTGATAGATTACTTGAACGGCTCCCCGGAGCTATTTTCTTTACCGCCAAACGAGTGAGTCAACAGGGAGGTACCCCTTCCTGTTGCGAGCGAGTGCTGGCGGAAAGATTGCAACTAAATTTTATGGCAAAAGCCTCACAACTCGCCCGCAACGCCAAGAAGGCGAAACTCGCTCTAAAGTACGCTGTTAAGCGTGCTGAACTTAAGCTTGCTGGTGATTCTGAGGGACTCCAGAAGCTTCCAAAGAATTCTTCTCCTGTACGTGTAAAGAACCGCTGCGCAGTCACTGGCCGTCCTCGTGGCTATATGCGCGCATTCGGTCTCTCTCGCATTATGTTCCGCGAGCTCGCTCGTGAAGGAAAGATTCCTGGTGTTAAGAAGGCTTCTTGGTAATTTTTCGTACTATGGTAACTGACCGCGTAGGAGATTTCATCATTCGACTCAAGAATGCCGGAGCAATCGGCAAGACGTCTGTTGTCGTACCGTTCTCAAAGCACGTAGAGAGCATCGCGTACAAGCTTAAGGAGCTTGGCTATGTGCAGGAGGTAGGGAAGAGCAAGGCTCCGTACAGCTTCGAGGTCACCCTTGCGTACGACGATCGCGGTACTCACAAGATCAGCGATGTTAAGCGTGTATCAAAGCCAGGACGTCGCCTATACGCAGGAGCGCGTGATACTCACAGCGTGAAGAACGGTCTTGGTGCACGCATTATGTCTACTCCAAAGGGTATTCTTTCAGATCGCGAGGCTCGCAAGTTGAACACCGGTGGAGAGGAACTATTCAAGATTTGGTAATTGGTTTTATATGATTACTTCACTCTCACGCCTCGCAAAGAAGCCACTGCCAATTCCTGCAAAGGTCACCGTAGACACTACGGGTGGCGTGCTTTCTGTAAAGGGTTCAAAGGCAACACTTTCAATGCCTATTCACCCAAGCATCTCTATCGAGGTTACTGGCGAGGGATTGGTTATCGCACCAGCTGAGTCTTCCAAGCTTGCTCGCGCACTTACGGGAACCTTTGCCGCACACGCGCGTTCAATGATGACCGGTGTTGAGACTCCCTTCAAGAAGGTACTTATCATGAAGGGTGTGGGATTCAAGGTAGAGCAGAAGGGCCGTGACCTCGTGTTTAACGTAGGATTCTCACACCCAGTTACACTCACTGTTCCTGAGGGACTTGAGGCAAAGGTGGAGAAGCTCAATATCACCATTGAGGGACCAGACAAGCAGAAGGTAGGGCAGTTCGCTGCCGAGGTGCGCGCTATAAAGCCGCCTGAGCCATACCTTGGAAAGGGTATTGCCTACGACAACGAAGTTATTCGTCGCAAGCAGGGCAAGAAGTCTGTATAACAGTTACGTATGGCTACTACACTACTCACCAAGAAAGGACTACGCGATCGACGCCACAACCGTGTGCGCGCACGCATCTCTGGTACAGCTACTCGTCCTCGTCTCGCGGTATTTAAGTCTAACCGCTACATCAGCGCGCAGCTTATTGATGACACCAAGAGCATCACTTTGGGAGCTGCTCACGGAAAGGCGTTCGGTGGCGCACTTTCAGCTCAGGCTGTTGCTGTGGGCAAGGCTATTGCAGAGGCTGGAAAGAAGGCTGGTATCGACACCGTGGTCTTTGACCGTGGAGGATACGAGTACGGCGGACAGATTAAACTGCTTGCTGACACCGCTCGCGAAGCTGGACTTACGTTCTAATACTATTTATGACTGACACTACGACCAACCCTGAAGTACTTGCAGATACGGCTCCTGTAGCTGAGGCAGTAACTGAAACACCAGCAACCGCGGCACCAGACGCACGTGGCGCTGTTCGTGGTCGTCGTGGTCCTGGCGGAGCAGGAGGACGTGGAGACGGACGTGGTCGCCCACGCGAGCGTGCTCCTCGTGAGCGCAGCGAGTTTGAGCAGGCTACCATCGACGTACGTCGTGTGGCTCGTGTGATGGCCGGAGGTCGTCGCTTCTCATTCAGCGTAACCGTAGTAATCGGTGACAAGAAGGGTCGCGTAGGTGTTGGCCTTGGAAAGGGAGCAGACACCGCTCTTGCTATCGACAAGGCTGTGCGTGACGCAAAAAAGCATATGATTACCGTGAAGCGCACAAGCGGCAACTCAATCGCTCACGATGTTTCCATAAAGAATTCTTCATCAATCGTGACTATCGTACCTTCTCCTGGTCGCGGTGTAGTGGCAGGAAGTGCTATGCGTATCGTACTTGAGTACGCTGGTGTCACTGATGTGGTCGCAAAGATTTTGACCCGCACCAAGAACAAGCTCACTATTGCTCGCGCAACCGTTGCAGCTCTCGCAAACGCCAAGTAATTACCACTACTATGCAATCGAACACACTCGCACCAAAGACCGCTCGCATCGACACTCCTCGTGTAGGACGTGGTGGTAAGCGTGGAAAGACCTCAGGCCGTGGTACCAAGGGACAGAACGCACGTGCAGGACACAAGAAGCGTCCAGAAATGCGCGATCTCATCAAGAAGCTTCCAAAGCTCCGTGGTCACGGAAAGAACCGCTCACGTACCGTGCGCGTAAAGGCTCCGTACGATGCGGTAAATCTTTCA
>CAZNVT010000005.1:8866-37813 GCA_964577025.1 uncultured Candidatus Saccharibacteria bacterium | reverse complement strand
CTCGAGAACGCATTTGTTGCAGGTGATTTGGTAAACCCAGAGACCCTCTACAAGAAGGGACTCGTGCGTGCTCGTGGCGGACGCATCAGCTACGTGAAAATCCTTGGAAATGGTACCCTTACAAAGGCCCTCAAGATCTCAGACTGTGTGTACTCAGAAAGTGCAAAGTCTGCAGTAGAGGCAGCCGGAGGTTCCATCCTATCCAATGTTTAAGCTCGCAACACACAAAATACAGCTCATACTCGGTGACCGAGTACTTCGCAATCGCATCCTATTTCTTCTAGGAGCGCTTGTCGTATTTCGTATTCTTGCCGCAGTGCCAATTCCGGGCGTTGACCACTTCGCACTTGCGCAGTTTTTCTCTAACAACCAGTTCCTTGGACTTCTTTCTGTATTCTCTGGAGGTGGATTCTCACATTTGTCTCTCGTAATGCTTGGTGTGGGCCCATACATCACCGCGAGCATCATTATGCAGCTCGCAACGGTTATCTTCCCGCAAGTAAAGGCAATGTACACCGAGGAAGGGGAGGCGGGCCGTACTCGCTTTGTCGCTATTTCTCGCACTATCACTATTCCTCTCGCTATTTTGCAGGCGGTAGCGTTCCTCTCTCTTCTTGAGAGTCAGCACATTGTTACTTCGCTCTCGCCATTTGCCTTTGCAGTAAACGTATTCCTCGTGGCAGCAGGTTCTATGCTCCTTATGTGGATTGGTGAGCTCATCACTGAGTTTGGTATTGGAAACGGTGTATCACTTATCATCTTTGCCGGTATCGTCTCGGGTATTCCTGCGGGCCTCGGTCAGGCGCTCTTTGCTGCAACTGCGGCAAACATCCCGGCATACCTCGCGTTCTTTGTCATTGCGCTTATCGTCATCTTTGCGGTGGTAATGGTGTCAGAGGCTGAGCGTTCAATTCCTATCAACTACGCACGCTCTACGCGCGGCGCAATGGTGTCTGGTCCGTCATACTTGCCGATTCGCTTGCTACAGGCTGGAGTGATTCCTATCATCTTCGCACTTTCACTTCTCTTGCTTCCGCAGATGATTTTGACCGCCCTTACCTCTATTGGTATTCACGGACTCACCGGTATTGCTCTTGGCTACGCAGCGTTCTCTGCAAATCCGTTTGCGTACGGTGCAGCATACTTCTTCCTCGTGGTGATGTTCACGTACTTCTACACTTCTATTACGTTTGAGCCACATCGTGTTGCAGAGAACCTTCAGAAGTCTGGAGCATTTATCCCAGGAGTTCGTCCAGGGCGCGAGACAGAGAGCTACATCGCAAAGGTGGTGACACGTATCACGCTTCCGGGTGCAGTATTCCTTGGACTTGTTGCGGTGATTCCGTTCATCATCAAGGGCATCACCGGTATCTCAGCTATTCTCGTGGGTGGTACGGCGCTTCTTATTGCCGTTACCGTGGTGCTTGATCTTATTCGCAAGATTGATGCTCAAGCATCACTTCGCGAGTATTAATTGCACTCACGCTTAAACGAGGTATCTGCGTTGTTGCGGGTCCCGACTCGTCGCTGCGTCGTACTTGCTAGTACGCCTCCGCTCCTCGTCCTCCCGCGCCTAGCAGCTCCTCACGTTTAAGCGCGAGCGAGTCCAGAGCGCTCGTGATAGAGTACGTTTGTAATAATCTTATTTTAAATGGAATCTAGCCCGAAAACAGTGTTTTTTATTGGTCGCCCTGGATGTGGAAAGGGTACGCAGGCAAAGATGCTTGCCGAGAAGACCGGATGGCATGTCCTTGCTTCAGGGGATCAATTTCGAGCAATTGCGAAAGAAGATACTCCAGCCGGACGAAAGACCAAGGAGGAAATTGAGCGCGGCCTTCTGTCTCCGCACTGGTTTGCTATGTACGTGTATTTGCGAAGCCTTTTCTCTGTGCACTCAAATGAGAGCATAATTTTCGATGGATTTAATCGAAAGGAGCAGGAAGCCCAGCTTATTATAGATTCTATGCAGTGGCTTGAGCGCCCATTTACGGTGCTTGAAATTCACGTGTCTGAAGAAGAAGTGGCTAAACGTTTAGAAATGAGAGCTGCGACGTCTGGTCGTGCAGATGACCATCATGTTGCTAAACGAATGGAGGAGTACAACACCTACACTACAAAAGCGCTTCAGCTTTTCAAGGACCTCGGGGTGCTCGTCACCATTAATGGCGATCAAGCCCCTGAAGACGTGGCACGTGATATAGACCAGGCACTAGCACTATCATGATCGTACGGACACCAGAAGAGCGTGAGGGCATCATAGAGTCGGGACGCCGACTCGGTGTGGTGCTTGAGAAAGTGGCAGCGCTCGTGGCGCCTGGTGTGTCGGTGGACGTGCTCGATACGGAGGCAGAGCGCCTTATTTGCGAAGGCGGAGACCTGCCTGCATTTAAGGGGTATACCCCTGAGGGAGGCGGCCGCCCGTACCCAGCCACACTGTGTGTCTCGGTAAACGAGGAAGTAGTCCACGGAATCCCAAACGAAGATCCACGAATACTCAAGGAGGGCGATATCGTGTCCCTTGATATTGGCCTTACGCACAAAGGATTCATTACGGACACTGCCATCACGGTGCCTGTGGGAAAGGTCGGCAAGGAGTCGTATGCCCTTATGGAAGCCACCAGGCTCTCGCTAGAGGCCGCTATTCTAGCTGCCCGACCAGGTAATCGTATTGGCGATATTTCCCACGCCACAGAGGAAGCATATGTCGGTACAGGCTTTTCGGTGGTGAAGCTCCTCGGAGGGCACGCCGTGGGACGTGAGGTTCACGAGGAGCCGTTTATCGCAAACGCCGGCCACCCAGGCACGGGGCCAGAGATAACTGCAGGTATGGTGCTCGCGCTCGAGCCTATCGCAAATATGGGCAAGGCAGGGGTGATGATTGCGCCAGACGGTTACACCTATCGCACCCGCGATGGTTCTCGTTCTGCGCATTTCGAGCACACCATACTCGTGGAAGAGCACGAGACCATCGTGGTGACTCGCCGCCCAAGCGAGGTGTTTTAATATATTGGTATGGCGCAGTACAACAAGTTAGTACGCGACAAGATACCTGAGATTCTCGACGCAAAAGGCGTGCCGTACGAAAAACGGGTTGCAGATGATGCTGAATACCGTGACGCGCTCATAGCGAAACTGCTCGAGGAGGCACAAGAATTTGTGGAGGAAGGTGCTCCGGAGGAACTAGCGGATGTGCTGGAAGTGGTGCGGGCTCTCAAAAACTTACCAGAGTATGCGGAGGTAGAGGTTTTGCGCGCGCAAAAGAAGGATGAACGAGGAGGTTTTGAGGGCCGGATTATCCTGAAGGGAGAGAAATAAGTGGTCTGGCAAAACGTGGTTCCGTGCGCTATAGTGCCTATATGCAAACGCCGTAGGGCGATTTTTAGTATTTATCGATTTACCATGTCACATCTACATCCCAAGAAGGAGCGCTCCTTTGTAATCGTAAAGCCTGACGGTGTTCAGCGCGGTCTCGTAGGAGAAATTATTTCTCGTTTCGAGCGCACTGGTCTCAAGCTCGTTGGTCTAAAGTTCACGGTGCTTGATAGTGACCGCATTTGGAAGCATTACAACAAGGACGATGCCTGGTTCCTCAAGAAGGGAACAAAGATTGTAGAAGACCGTACGGCAGCAGGTATGCCAATTGAAAAGGAAGCTATTGAGTACGGCAAGGACATCATTCGTGCTCTCGAGAAGTTTATGACTTCTGGTCCTGTAGTGATGATGGCGTGGGAGGGTAATCAGGCGGTAGCAATTGTGAAGAAGCTTGTAGGAGAGACAGAGCCTGCAACGTCTGACGTTGGAACCATTCGCGGTGACCTCACCGTGGATTCATACGCTATTTCAGCAGTTGACGATCGCGCAGTACGCAACCTCATTCACTGTTCAGACGAACCGGACAATGCGAACTTCGAGCTCGACCTCTGGTTCCCGAAGGCAGACCTTATCGAGTATGTTCATTTGAACGAAAAGATTCTGTACGATCTCGATTTGGGAGGAATAATGGGATAGTTTAGAACCCGACTGAAAACAAAACCGCCCAGCTGGGCGGTTTTTGTTTTCCACAGGGGCACATTAGCGTGGAGGTATACTGGTAGAGGAGTCGTCTCGCAATGCAACTTGCTTCAATTTCGGGAGTCTTATATTCACGCGCTCGAGTGCTCATTTATGAACTAACGAACGCGGTGCGGACACCCACGTGGCATACAAGAGTTGCCACATAGAGGCGACTCCACGAAAAAACTCGCAGCGATGCGAGTTTTTTCGTTGTCGTTAAAACAAGCATGCTAAAGTTATCAGTAATGCGACTCGCTTGGTTCTTTACTGCACTCATAGCATCTCTTGTACTCGCTATCGCGCACTACGTAGCGCTTACTGAGTATTTGTACTGGACGTACCGTTGGCTTGATACGCCGATGCATATCCTGGGTGGGTTTGCGCTCGCAAGTTTGCTCATCGCATTTCTCTTTAAGTATCGACCGCTCTACTTTCTTGCAGGAATGATCTGCATTTCCATTGGGTGGGAGGTGTTTGAGTTTGCGCTCGGACTTCCGCAACCAAGCGACTACGTGCTCGACACCGCCCACGACCTTATTAATGACGCGATAGGTGCAGGTATCGCGTTCACCTTAGCTCGATACACACTATGGCGCTCCGTCTAACATTTGCAGGGGCTGCAGGTACGGTCACTGGGTCTAATTTCCTTGTGGAAGGTCCACACGGCAAGATATTGGTGGATTGTGGGCTCGAGCAGGGCAAAGATTTCTGTGAGGAGTGTATGTATGCACCGTTTCCTTATGATGTGCCGTCCATAGACGCGCTTGTTATTACGCACGCTCACCTCGACCACATAGGGCGCGCTCCCAAACTAATGCGCGAAGGGTTCAAGGGTAAGGTGTATATGACCGCACCCACCGCAGACCTGACCGATTTAATGCTTCGCGATTCTGTTGCGATTCTTACCCAAGAGGCAAAGAGTAAGAACCTAGAGCCAATGTACGACGAGCAGGATATAGATGCACTTATGGCTCGGGTAGAAATTGTGAAGTATCACACCGAGCACAAGGTAGCTCCGGGACTCTCCATTTTCTTGCGCCATACCGGCCACATTCTCGGTTCTGCGTCGGTACGTATTAAAGACGAAGAGGGTGTCACGCTCGCTATCACTGGGGACATTGGTGCCACCGGAGAAGCCTACCTGCAAGACCCAGAACCAATTCCCGATGCAGATGTGGTGGTAATGGAGAGCGTCTACGGAGACCGGGTGAATACCGGACGCGCCAATAGGGAAGAGGAGCTTTGCGAACAGCTCAACGTTGCTATAAAGCGTGGCGGAGTAATTCTAATGCCTGCCTTTTCTATTGAGCGCACTCAACTACTCTTGTACACGATTTCTAATCTTATGGACGAAGGAAAGCTGCCAAAGATTGGCGTGTTCCTTGATTCTCCGCTCGCTATTCACGTGACTGATATATACCGCAAATGGAGTGTTGAATATTTCAATGACAAGGTGTCGTCAGAGCTCACTCGGGAGAAGGACATTTTCTCGTTTGCGTCACTTCAGGAAACGCTGTCTCGTGGAGACTCCCAAGACATAGAAGCAGCGCCAAACCCGAAGATTATTATGGCAGGCGCAGGGATGAGTCACGGAGGACGCATTGGTCGCTGGGAACAGAAGTATTTGCCGAATCCAGATACCACACTCTTTATTGTGGGGTACCAAGCGCCAGGCTCACCTGGTCGCTTACTTCAAAGTGGCGCAGGCACGGTAAAGATAGACGGCAGACCGGTGAAGGTGCGCGCAAAGATTGGCAGTTATATGGGGTGGAGTGCGCACGCGGACCGCGACGGACTTATGGAGTTTGCAAAGGGAGCGCTTCCTCGAGCAAAGACATTCTTCACAGCGCTCGGTGAACCAGCGTCGTCTCGATTCCTTGCGCAGCGCATTCACGACTATTTGGGTGCCACTGCCTATGCGCCCATAAAGGGCGACACGTGGGAAATTACCAAGCAAGGCGCAAAGAAATTGAGTAAGTAAAAGAAAGGCCCCGCTCGCGCGGGGCCTTTCTTATTGGGTGGGGAAGTGATTATCCCTGAACCTCGTTAACTATTCGTGAGAAAACCTCAGGCTCAGTAGCTGCAAACGTTGCAAGCACCTTGCGGTCGAGGCCGATATTCTTTGCCTTCATCTGAGCGATGAATGTGCTGTATGACTTAAAGCCAAGATCACGAAGAGCGGCATTGAGACGCACAATCCAGAGCTGGCGGTAGTCGGTCTTCTTGTCGCGGCGGTGGTTGAACGCGTTCTTACCAGCGTGCACCAAAGACTCCTTAGCAAGGCGTACCTTGGTAGAGCGGCCGTGACGGTAGCCCTTTGCACGAACGAGGATGTTCTTCCTTCGCTTTGCTGACGTTACTCCTCCTTTTACTCGTGACATACAGAATTAAATTACGTAAATATTACTCAGCGCTAGCAGTCTCTACCACCACGATAGCCTGCTTTGCAGCTGCAGCCTTCTTGCTACCCCCGTGTCCACCCAAGAAGCGACGCATTACGTCGTTGGTCACCGTCAAGCTCTGCGCGCGATTCTTCACCGACTTGGTGCGTCCGCGCTCTTTTGCGTTGAAGTGGTCCTGGCCACTCTTGCGCACGACCAATTTGCCGGTGCGGGTCACCTTTATGCGCTTTGTGAATGACTTGTTTGTTTTCATGGTGTTGGGGTTGGTGTCTTTTCGGGGGCTGCTGCTTTTACTTTTGCTTCGCGCTCCAGAATGGCGGCGAAGCCCTTCGGTGCCCGCGCTACTGGCTCTGCAAGCTTGTAGGTGTAGGGGATGAGCATAATGAACTTCTCAAGCCTTGTTTTGAGGAAGGCTTCCTCCATTCCCTTATAGCGTCCCTTGAGGAAGAGCTCTACGCGTACTCGGTGGCCCTCTTCGAGCCATTCCGCGGCCTTGTTGGCCTTGAGACGCATATCGTTCTCCCCAGTACCTACTTTTATTTGCACTTCCTTGGTCTCAGAGACCTTGGCTTTAGCTCGGGCAGCGCTTTCTCGCTTCTTCTGCTCGTACTGAAATTTACCATAATCCATGACCTTGGCAACCGGCGGGACCGCATTTGGCGAGATTTCAATCAAGTCGAGGCCGAGGCGCTCTGCGGCTGCAAGAGCCTCAGAAAACGAGAGAACTCCTAGGTTTTCTCCCTCAGGACCGACAACGCGCAGTGTTTCTGCGCGAATCTCCTTATTTATCCGTACTCTATCGGTTGTACTCAAGTGTTTGCGGGCTTAGGTACTCGTGATTTTAGCACATAGATAGGGGATAAACAAGACGGCCCAGCCTCAGTTTCAGGACTGAAACTGGGGCTGGGCCGTACTTACAGGCCTTTTTACTTCCCGAACTTGACGTTCGCCTCGGTGTTCACCTCGGCAGCAGCAGGCTTCTTCTCAAAGGTGCGCAGTAGGTCCCCAAGGTCCTGGAGATCCTGGGCACAGGCGTCCTTACTTAGCTGGTCGGTACCCGCACAGTGCTCGCGGATCATGTCGCGCTTCTGGGTAAGATTCTGGGCTCCTGCAGCAGGATTTGCTAGGAAGTAGCCAGCAACCGCAAGGAGTACGGCCAAAATAGCCACAATGGTCCAGGCGAGGGTCAACTGTTTCTTTGTGTTCATAGGGGTGTATTGTACCGCGTTTGGGTGAGTATGGGGAGGTTTCGTGTAGAATTTGATGTATGGAAAAGATTACTCACCAGGGCAGCATTATCGAGGTGGTGCAAAGGGAAGTAGAGCAAAACGGCAAAACAAAGGTATTTGAGTTTGCTCGGCGTTCTCCCGGCACCCGCCTCATTATTTCAAAGGACGGAAAGATTCTCCTGACCAAGGAGTTTCGGCACGAGCTCGATGGGTACGATTACCGTCTGCCAGGAGGAAAGGTGTACGACACTCTGGGCGAGTACAATGCTGCACTCGCGTCGGGCACAGACATTGCAGAAGCTGCGAAACGTGCGGCACTCAAGGAAGCGAGAGAAGAAGTGGGAGTAGAAGCAAGCGGTGCCGAATTTCTACACAAGTCTGTATGCGGCGCCACGGTGGTGTGGGACCTGTTTTATTTTGTGATTACTGAATTCACCCAAGCAGAGCAAGAACTTGAAGACGGAGAAGACATAACGGCAGGGTGGTATACACCTGAACAAGTCCGCGCAATGTGTATGAGTGGGGAAGTGTCCGAGGAGCGCAGTGCGCTCGTGCTGCTTCGTTATCTTGTTTGAGTATGAACAGACTGAAGGTTGTTGGTGGAGGTGTGGCCGCTGCGCTGGTCACAGTAAGTGCAGGATTTTTTTGGCTTATGAATAAGCCAAGTGCACTTGCGTCGTGCGGAGCAACTTCACCCAAGCCAACAATTATGGCGTTTGGTGACAGTTTAGTAGAGGGATACGGAGCTCCGCAGGGAAGCGACTTCGTCACCAAGCTTTCTGAACGTATCGGTGTGCCTATCAAGAACTTGGGCAAGAACGGTGACACTACAGAGCAAGGACTTGCCCGAGCGCAAATGACTTCAGACCGGCCCGATATTGTGATCATTCTGTTGGGCGGGAACGACGCGCTCCAAAAAGTTCCAAAGGAGAATACAAAAGAAAACCTCGCACGCATCATTGAGCTATTTCAGTCGTACCAGTCAAAGCGCATACACGTGGTGTTGGTGGGAGTCATCGGAGGGTTTCCCAGCGACCCGTACGCGCAAATGTTTAGGGACCTTGCCAAGGAACACAACGTAACTCTGGTGCCCAATATTTTGTCGGGGATATTTGGGAACCAGGATTATATGAGCGATCAGGTCCACCCGAACGCAGCTGGGTATGAGAAAATCGCGGAGCGCCTTACTCCTATTCTGAATACCGTTTGTACTAGGAAGTGAGAAGGGCCCCCCGGCCCGGGGCGCGGGGGCGGGCCCCGGGGGCCCCCATAGAAACCCGTTTTAACACGCATGTGACACCGCCCCGCGCCCCGCGCCCGCGAGGCCTTGCCCCTGAGCCCTCTATAGCTACAAGGCGGCGACTATTTCGTGCACTTTGGTGACTGTCGGACTACTTTTTCCGACAAGGCGCTGAACGGTGCAGTCCAGCACGTCACCGATTTTGACACGCTGTCCGTGTAGAACGTGCGTGGCCAGATGGATGGACAGGTCTTCTGGTCCGCTGAGGAAGATATAGCCCACCTTAACCTTCCGTATGTCGCTAACCGTCGCCCGCATGCGTACCGGATCGCTCGCCGGCGTCAGTGTGGCGGGGTTGGGCTGAGGTGCAGGGGGCTGCTCAGTGCGCTTCTGTGGTCCCTTGAACTCAAAGCTCGGAAGTACCCCCTCATCTCGTTTCCGCTTCTTGAGAGCGTATGCGGTCTCCTTTGGTGGTGAACCCACACGCTTCTCCGTTCGAGGACGGTTCTTTCGTCCCATCTGACCCTCCCGGTCCTTGTTGCTCCTTAGCTGTTCTACAGCGGAACACAGGTAAGGTCAATTACTCATGAACAGAACATACAAGGTATACTTTTGGGGCTATATGGGATTTGAATCAAATTTCGGGAAACAGAGGAAAGTATTAGCGGACTCTCTAAAGGATATCCGCTCAGAGGGTCCTGATGGAAAGGAGAAGGCACGGGAATTACTTGAAACTGCCAAACTGTCTGAGGCATATCGCGTAAACAGTGAACTACACCAAAGCGCGCGTGGGATTGGTGAAAAGTTTAAGAAAGAAGCGTTTAAAAGTGCAGAGGACATCCCGCTTCATGAAGGCTGGAGAGAAGAAGATATTTCAATGCTCATTCCAGAGCGCTACAAACAGTTGCTCGACATCGTATATCTTTCAGAAGCTACAGATCTTGAAGGACAAGCGATTGAAAAAGAAACCGGCAGGTATCCGGATGCGCAAATGGAAGCACTTGAACGTCTGTTTAAACTTCGGTTCGGTCGTTCGCCGTCAGATGTTCATGAGTACGATGCAGAAGGCACGCACACTATTAATGAGACAGTGCGGGCAGAGATTGATGCAGGAATAGAAAAGGAACGAAACGAGGCGCAGCAATTTTGGAACACCCTTACTGATGGAAAGTTTCTTGACCCGCATAACCTGAACCATTTTCTGGGCGCAGAGACGAGTAAAGAATTTAAGGGGCCATTTGATCCGCACAGTAAGGTGCAGCCCGGACTAAATTTCTGGGCGTCTGCCCACGGAAGTTCGTATGCCCCGCTCTATGGCAGTCAGCTCATCGTGCTTTCACCAAAGAATCCTGCGTTCCGGCAGTTTTTAAAAGAGGGAACGTATGCAAATCCCATGGGCGCTGGAAGTAATAGCGAGGCATTACTAGAAGCGTTTTTACGTGGAGAAGAACTGCCAGTCTTTGGTGAGCAGGGAAGTATTCATAACTGGATTGGGGTTGGGTTGCGTGAGGAATATAGAGAAAAACAAAAAGGAGAGGACGGCTATTCATGGATGGATATTGCTGATTGCATTGTGGATTTGCGGGCTGGTAAACGCTGGACGCGTACGTACTCAAAGGAAGAGATACTAAATGCAGAAAGTGACATGGCTGCGTTTGTAAAAGATACAAAGTAAAAAACCCCTTGCGGGGCAGTCTACATTTTGTGGAGGTGCGGAGAGTTGAACTCCGGTCCGAATCTTGCTTTAAGAGCGAGTCTACGACGCGTAGCTTCTATTGAAGTGTCGATGTGAGTGTAAAAACAAAAGCGAAACCACTCTCACCCAATCCCATCTTTTAAGCCTAGGGCAGGGAGGCCCCAGATACCGATTCCGTAGAAGATTCCACCCTAACTGCTCGCTACGAAAACCGAGACAGAAAGGATGTCGCTCAGGCGAAAGCGCGAGGCTTTTACGCGTAAGCGAACGCGAAGTCCTTAACTCCGAAATACGGAGAAACGGTATCCTTCACGCTTGCAAGAGAGTTCTTGGCAAGTTTAGTTGCATACGTTTTTAGGTGGTCAGTATACTTCCACCGCGTCGCACGTCTCTCAAAGTACAAGACCGTCAAAGCCGGTCACCCCCAGTCCCGACTCTATCAGGAGATCGAGTCGGGACTGGGAGGCACGTAAGTCATAAAATTAGTAGCTGCGGTGTTGTGGCTTCAAGAATTTCTTTCACTGTACTAGCCAGTACACCTCAAGAAATTATTTCGCCACGCCTAGCATCTATCAAATTTTCTGACTCACGCAATCACGCAACGGTATTGTGTCACACATTGCGGGGCGCTCGCTAGCGAGAGCGTTTCAACAGTTGTGCGGTTTCTTTTTTAGCATCATCGCGCTTCATGTCTTCGCGCTTGTCTGCTTTATTTTTTCCGCGCACTATTGCAACGCTTGCTTTCAGGTATCTTCCATTATTATACACCTCAAGTGGCACAATTGTCAATCCCTTCTTAGCTTCTGCATCGAGCAATTCAGCAATTTCGCCACGTTTTAGCAGAAGTTTTCGGGGAGCTTCCGGGTCATAGCTTTTGGGCGCATTTGCTACCTGGAATGGGGGAATAGTCATACCCACTATGAATGCCTCAGCACCCCGCACCACCACGCGGGCACCCTCAAGACTGCCGAGTTTTGATCGGACTGATTTCACCTCGGTTCCTAGTAGCTCGATACCCGCCTGATAGGTAGTGAGCACCTCAAACCGTAGGCGAGCCTTTTTGTTTTCTATAAGCGCGGCCATTGCCGAAATAGTAGCATTTTTGCGCCTCAAATTCCCTGAATGGGCCTTTTGTTGTATAGTGAGGCAACAACACTATGGCTACTCCAGTAAAGAAAACACCCATTAAAAAAGACGGAAAGGACCCTAAGAAGGGAACCGGGAAAAGCCCCTTTATGCCAGGAGGCCCAGGGTTTGCCGGAAACTTCCTGTCTACAGTACTTATCTTCCTGCTTCTTATCAGTGCGTACAGCTTGTTCTCCAGTCACAGTGCAGACAAGGAGCGCATCTCGCTTTCTCGTGTAGCCACTGATGTGCGAGACGGCACCGTGAACACTATCAAGGTAGAGGGCAACAATCTGGAGCTCGGCTACAAAGACGGGACTGCAAAACTCGCAATGAAGGACCCGGATGCCTCACTCCCGGAGACCCTCACCGATTACGGCGTCACTCCTGAGCAACTCTCGAATGTCGCAATCACTATTGCAAACGAATCCAGCTTTAAATACTGGTTCTTGTCGCTTGCACCTATTCTGCTTCCTATTCTCTTTATAGGATTTTTGTTCTGGTTCCTCACGCGCCAGGTGAAGGGTGGGGGAATGCAGGCACTTACGTTTGGTCAGTCAAAGGCGCGAATGATTGATCCGTCGGATACCTCCCAGCGCATTATGTTTGCGGACGTTGCTGGAGCAAAGGAAGCAAAAGAAGAACTTATGGAAATCGTGGACTTCTTGAAGAGTCCAAAGAAATTCCTTGATATTGGTGCACGTATTCCAAAGGGCATCATTCTTATGGGCGCGCCAGGAACAGGAAAGACCTTGCTTGCCCGCGCGGTAGCAGGAGAAGCGGGCGTGCCGTTCTTCTCTATATCTGGTTCTGAGTTCGTTGAAATGTTTGTGGGAGTGGGAGCATCCCGTGTGCGTGATTTGTTCCAGCTCGCAAAGAAGAATGCGCCGTCTATTATTTTCGTGGACGAGATTGACGCTGTGGGACGTGTTCGAGGGACTGGAGTAGGAGGAGGAAACGACGAGCGCGAGCAGACCTTGAACCAAATCCTCGTGGAAATGGATGGGTTTGATCCAACCGAGAAGGTGATTGTGATGGCGGCAACCAACCGCCCGGATGTGCTCGACCCAGCGTTGCTGCGTCCAGGACGCTTTGACCGTCGTGTGACTATCGACCTGCCAGACCGCAAGGACCGCCTGGAGATTCTCACCGTGCACGCACGCAAGAAGCCACTTGGTCCAGATGTAAGTCTTGAAGTAATAGCAGAGCGCACCCCAGGATTTTCTGGTGCTGAGCTCTATTCACTTATGAATGAAGGTGCAATCCTTGCTGCGCGCGAAGCTCGCAAGGAAATTACTCAGTACGACCTTATCCGTTCTATCGAAAAGGTAATGCTCGGCCCCGAGCGCAAGAGTCACCTGATGAGTAAGCGTGAGAAGCGCCTGACTGCGTACCACGAAGCCGGACACGCGCTCGTGGGTTCGGTGCTTGAGTTCGCTGACCCTATTCACAAAATTTCTATTATTAGTCGCGGACGTGCGGCCGGCTACACACTCAAACTTCCGTTTGAGGACCGCAAGATGCAGTCACGCAAGGAATTCCTCGATGATATCGCTACCACACTGGGCGGGTACGTGGCAGAGGAAATGGTGTTTGATGACCTCACCACGGGGCCAAGTAACGACCTAGCGGTTATCACCGCGCTTGCGCGTGATATGGTGGCTCGCTACGGTATGAGCGACTTGGTGGGACCAGTTGCGTTTTCAGTTGATCACGGATACGGCGAGCACGCGTACTCACAAGACATCGCGGGCAAGATAGACGCCGAGGTGACGCGTATCCTAAACGAAGGACGTGAGCGCGCAAAGCAGGTGCTCGTGGACCATCGCGGTGCGCTCAACGCTATTGCTGAGCGACTGGTGGAAGTAGAAACACTCGAGCGCGAAGAGTTTGAAAAGCTTCTCATCGCAAACGGCATCACGCCAAAGGCAAAAGAAGAGGAGACAGTAGTGGTGTAGGGATACAAAAACAGCGAGGCCGCAAGGCCTCGCTGTTTTTGCATTGTTGCTGGTCTCTGGTAAATATGGTTCCATAAGTGGGCGCCTATAGCTCAATTGGTTAGAGCATCTAGCTTATACCTAGAAGGTTTCCTGGTTCGAGTCCAGGTGGGCGCACTACTTATTCCGGGTGCACCTCCTCGTCTGCGATGCGGGCAAGTTCACGAAGTACCGGATGCATTGTAAGTTGCGGGTCCTCGTCTATGAGATTGCGTGCTTCCTCGCGGGCTGCCTCTACGAGGCGCAGGTTTTTGAGAGCCTCCATAGCAATATCAGACACGCCCCACTGACGCGCTCCGTAGAGCTCCCCGGCACCTCGCAGTGCGAGATCGTGTTCAGCAAGTTCAAATCCGTTTGCGGCGGTGGTGAGTGCGGTGAGACGATTCTTTGTGGCTTCTCCAAACGATTCAGGAAGCAGGAAACAATACGCTTGGTTGCTGGAACGGATAACGCGCCCGCGTAGCTGGTGCAGCTGCGCGAGTCCAAAGCGCTCCGCGCCCTCTATAAGTATGACGGTAGCGTTCGGCACATTCACACCCACCTCCACGACAGACGTAGCAACCAAAATATCGACCTCGCCCTTTTCGAAGCGTTTCATCACTGCCTCTTTGTCTGCGGGTGTCATTTTGCTGTGCAATATATCGACGGTGTAATCAGGAAAAATATCGCGCCCGATGCGCTCGGCTTCTGCTTTCACTGACTTTGCTTGAAGGGCCATTTCTTTGCTCGGGTCCGGTTCGTCAATGCGCGGACAAATCACGTATCCCTGACGGCCCTTTGCAAGCTCTTCGCGCATACGTGTATACGCATTCTCCCGCAACTCAGGGCCCAGAATTTCAGTAATCACTGGTTTGCGACCTACCGGCATTTCGTCGAGCAGAGAAATATCAAGATCACCATAAATAGTAAGGGCGAGTGTGCGGGGAATAGGAGTAGCAGTCATCGACAGCAGGTGTGGCGCCACGCCATCTTTCTTTAAAAGTTTCTGGCGGTGTGCTTTTCCGAAGCGATGTTGCTCATCGATAATGGCGTACGCAAGGTTTTGGAACTCAAGTGATTTATACACGAGCGCGTGCGTGCCTATGACAATTGGAATCTCTCCATTTGCCACCCATTTAGCAAACTGCGCGCGCGATACTTTTGCAGATTCTTCGCCACGTATTTTGCTCGGGAATTTTCTGCACTCGCTTCCGGTGATAAGTCCGATGGGAATGGGGTGGTCCTTGAAGTACGACACAAAGGTAGAGAAGTGCTGCTTCGCAAGAATTTCCGTAGGGCACATATAGGCGACCTGCAACGTGCCACTACGTCGGCCGGGCGGAGTAGAGGTTGCCACCATATACGCAGTGGCGGCAGCCACCGCAGTCTTGCCACTTCCCACATCGCCCTCGAGAAGCCTCCTCATTGGGTGGCCACGCTCGAAGTCAGTGCGCACTTGTTCAATGCTTCGCGCTTGGGCGTTTGTGGGCGGAAAGGGGAACGACGCAATAAATGCGTTGAGCGGTTTCTCGTCGACGTCTATAGGCAGTGCTTTCTCGCTTTCTGCTTGTCGGCGCAGCATCTGCGAGGTGAGTTGAAGTGAAAGTACTTCCTGAAAGGCAAAGCGTTTACGAGCTGCGTCAGCGTCCGACTGTTTGCGCGGTATGTGAATCCATACCAGTGCCGAGGCAAGTGACGGCAAGTTGTAGCGCTCAAGCATATCGTGCGGAATAGGGTCCACAAGCTCGTTTTGTATTCCTGTCTCAAATACTTTGCGTACCGCGTGAAGCATCCAAAGTGATGAAATACCCTTACTCTCGGGATAGATTGCATAGAGCGTGTCATCGGATACGGCGGTACTGTCGCCAGCAGCAAACAATGTGTCGTGGATGCCTTCAGGAGGAACGGGCGACTTATCAATTTCAGGGTTTGCAAGATATGCACTCGCACCGGTGCCGGCAATTTTTCCGGTAGCTTTTACCACCATTCCGTCTGCAAGCATCTTTGCCATATACGGTTGGCCAAACCACATCATTTTTATTTTCCCGCTGGCGTCCTCGAGCCACGCCTCGCCGATAGGCTTTTTGCTCTTCCACGCTTTCTTGGCGACGGGTTTGCGCACGGTGCCGTAGAGGGTCACGTCAGCTCCGGTCGAGACGTTTGCAATAGTGCCGGTTGGGCCGCTTGCCTCGTAGCGAGCAGGGAAGTGATGCAGTAGGTCGTAAATGGTCGTGAGGCCAAGCTTCGTGAGTGCCTTGCGCTGGTCGGGTCGCAACCGTGGGAAATGCAAAACAATGGGATCGCTGGCCTTCATACGGCTTCAGTATAGCGAACTTATTCCTTGTAGTATTTTGTGTGGCTTTGTGGTTCCATAGAGATATATGAACAAAGCCTTTCTGCTCCCCGCGTTCCTACTCTCGTGTTTCTTGGTAGCGCTTCCCGTTTCAGCAAATACCGTCACCTTTACCCAGAAAACAGGAACGACCTATACCAATTTCCAAGGCAAGGACGCCCCTACCTGTAAGGTAGACCTCACCTACAAGAAGCCACGAGCAGGCGAGCCCACCACGGTCTTCTGGCGCTCAACCAAGGCCACTATTATGACGGGCCTATACTCAGCAGAGATGCGCGAACCAAATGGCAGCATGAATATCACGTTTGGTCATCCAGGAACTGAAGCAATTGCACTTATCTTTGCGGGTCCTGGAGGAATCACCACCTGTGTACTGAAGGTACAGGTGCGCGAGCGAGACACCATATAGTTTCTAGCAAAACGAACCAGTCCGTTTTGCTATCCAGATAGCTACGTGCCCGTTTGTTCTCTATACTAGTGCTATGACTCCCAAGGAAAAAAAGACCCTCAAGGCATTTACAGACGCTGGTGCGCGCATAGAGACAAAGGGTAGAGTAAAACTCAAGACAAAGGAAGACATCGCGCTCTATTACACGCCGGGCGTTGGTGTGGCAAGTACTCACTTAGCACAGCATCCGGAGGACGCGCGAAAGATGTCGGTGAAACGAAATAGTGTTGCGGTTATTTCAGATGGGTCTGCAGTACTTGGTCTTGGAAATATTGGCCCTTATGGTGCACTTCCCGTTATGGAAGGGAAGGCACTTATTTTCAGAGAGTTTGCGGGTATTGATGCGTGGCCCATTGTGCTGTCTACCCAGGACCCGGACGAAATAGTGCGCACGGTCATAGCAATTGCGCCGGGGTGGGGAGGAATAAACCTGGAAGATATCAAAGCCCCACAGTGTTTTGACATAGAGCGAAGGCTTATTGAGGCACTCGATATACCGGTGATGCACGACGATCAGCACGGTACGGCCATAGTAGTGCTCGCTGGCCTTACGAATGCTGCAAAAGTAGTAAAGAAAAAGTTTGCTGGACTGCGTGTAGTTATTGCAGGAGCGGGAGCCGCTGGAGTAGCCACGGCAAAGCTGCTTGCTGCTGCCGGCATTACAGACATTGTAATGGTGGATACTCAGGGCGCGCTTAACAAAGGCCGCACCGACCTAAATGATTCAAAGAAAGAGTTGGTGAAGCTTACTAATCCGAGAAATGCGTCGGGCACGTTAGAAGATGTGCTCAAGGACGCTGATGTATTTATTGGTGTATCTGGTCCCGGCACGTTGACCTCGGAAATGGTGGCAACTATGGCAGACAAGGCGATAGTCTTTGCGCTCTCAAATCCTGTGCCAGAAATTCTGCCCGAGGAAGCGCGCAAGGGCGGGGCAGTGGTTATTGCAACAGGTCGGTCTGATTTTCCAAATCAAATAAATAATGCGCTCGTGTTTCCGGGAATATTCCGTGGAGCCCTTGATAAGGGTGTGACGGAAATAACACAGGAGACCAAGGTGCGTGCAGCAAAAGCTCTCGCAGGACTAGTAGAAAAGCCAACGGCCACAAAAATAATTCCCGATGTACTCGACAAACGAGTTGTACCTGCGGTTGCAAAAGCCGTGCGAGCGTAGCTTATACTGAGAGGTATGCAAAAGACTGGTCGCATTGTTACGTGCTACGACTTTTTGGTATCTATTCCGGACCGTATATATCCATTTGCAGAGGAAGTAGAGGGACAAAAGGTACGCTTCCGTCGGGCGTACAACCAGGCGCTCGCTCGTATACAAGAAAAGCACGGCTACGGCACGTATGGCGCGTGGCTTATTACCTATCGTGGGCTCTGTCACGTGATTGGCGCGATTATGTTTATCGGTGTTTCTACCTTTGTTTCAAAGCAATTCTTCGGGAGTGACGTTGCGCTCTATGTGCTACTTATCCTGGCTTCGCTCGCGCTCATCGCGCAGGAGTTTGTGTTACAGCCGCGCACATTTGGACAAATGAAGATGCACAGTCTGGTAGATTTGATGAGTTGGGTCGTTCCCTTTGGAGTATACGTATTTATGCACCTAAATTAGTAGGGCACACCAAAATTCCACTCTACTTTGTTGCGGGCGCCCAACTGCCTCATACGTCGTACTGCTAGTACGCCTCCTTCGACAGTTTGCCCGCGCCTCGTATACTGAAATTTTTGAGGCGCCCCAGCAAGCCCAAAGCAATGCAATTGCTTATCGGGGAAACTCAGCAGAAAGTTCGTCGGAAAGGTAAAACTTTTCTCCAAGCTCTCCGAATGAGTAGACAGTGCCTCCAGCGGTAATAGGTGCTCCCGCGGTTTCAGGTGTTGCGTTTGGATGTGATTTCTCAAAGCCAATATTAAACAGTGTCACAATTGCTCCTGGATTTTGTGAGAGGTTAAAGCCGCTGCGCAGCCACTGTGACTGAATTTCTTTGATGAATATCGCGGTGTAAAGATACGAGTAGTAGTGATCCTTTTCGTTCGTGAGACGCTTGTAGAGCGTTTCGTCGTGAGCGGCGCCATCAGGATAGGCGATAAGCTTTGCTATGCCGTCTCCTGGGTAAAATGGTGAAGTTGGATCATTTGCGTACTGCTCAATTTGCACCGCAGTTTCTTGTTTTATTCCCGAGACACCAAGCGAGAACTGCGAAAGGGAACCAAGAATTTTGAGTGGCTCAAAGTATCGCTTGAACACTTCTCGTTCTGCGGTAAAGAAACGAATCTGCTCGGGGATAACCACAGACGCAATACTGCGGGTGGACACTCCGGTCTCAGCAGCAACGCGAGAAATAAGCACCTGGTCCTTGATGAGTCCCTGCTTTACTACCTCCCATTGCGGCGTCTTGTTCCATTCACACGTAGTGGCGGTGATATCGTCGCAGGGGATTTGGTTCTCAGCTACCTTTTGTGCAACGGAAGAGTCTACATTCTTCAGAAACAAGGCGTTTCTCGAGGCGATTGAGCCCTTTACGTTAAACACGCCAAACTGCATACCAATAAATACGACGGTAAACAGAAATCCGACGAGGGCAAATCCGCCAATGAGTATGTATGCAGCTATCTTTACGTACTTGTGCATTACGTCTTGTATAGCAGGAATATGGCCTAAGTGCTAGTTGGGCGATGGGGTGCTTTTCGTACGTGCTATCCTAATACGAGCTGTAGAGTAGTACAGATACAGCAATTTCCTAGTCATATATGGAATCACCCAACGAACAAAACCGCGTAGTATTTGAGGGCGAGCAATTCGCGCACGCACGAGCCCCTGTTGCTGCATCCAAGACCACCATTACTCAGTGGCTTGTAAAAAACTCGGACGGATTACTCAAGAATGAGCAGCAGGCGCAGTATCTATTGCTAGGATTTGCTGTGTGCGCGTTGCTGGCTTCGCTGTACATATTTTTTGACGTCACTCGTAGTCCGTCGCCTCCGCCTGCTGATGAAATCATCAACGTGGCTGGACCCGCAGCAAACGGCTAAGAAACATATGATAGGAAAAACAGCTACTACCCGCGGGTTTACTCTCATCGAGCTTCTCGTGGTTATTGCCATTATCGGCATACTCTCAAGCGTCGTGCTCGCGAGTGTTAATAGCGCTCGAATGAAAGCGCGTGATGCCAAACGCATTGCAGACTTAAAGCAAATACAAACCGCGCTGGAGTTTTACTATGATGCTAATGGATACTACCCTCCATCTCAGTGTGGCTGGGACTGTAATGGCTACAATCATAGCTATAACAGTAGTTGGGATACGCTTGCCACAGCTTTGTCTCCATACATCGCCACACTACCTAAGGACCCATTAAATTCAGGCAACTGTGCACCGTGGAATGCAAACTGCTTCACATATGCGTACGGCAACGTGGGCCGGAATACCCAGCGTGCACAGTATGATCTCACTGCTCAAATGGAGGATCCGAATTCTAAATATCGATGTTCCGCAAATATGTGGCGCTTCTATTTTGATAACCAGAACTGGTGCGGGTCATATAGTGGTCAAATATACGAGGCCTCCATCAATTAGTAGTGCCCAAACGCTGTCACCCCAGAAAGCACTGCGCACACTACCACGAACTACACGCAGGCTCTCCACTACAAATCATCCACGACCAACCTGGGCGAACCGGATCGTAAAAGGGTTGTCCAGCGCTCGGATAACTTTCTGCAGACTGATGAACAAGTAGTTTGTAATTGGTGCCGTCAGTGGTATACAAATACCCATTGCAGCTTGCGGGTGTCGCGGGGTCTACGGGAAGTGTTGCGATGTATGTTGGGGTGAGACCGACAATGTATGCGTTTGCGCCACTTGTTTGGCCATTGACACCACAGGGCGCGGTGCTTACGCCTGCCCACGAACCGCCGTACCCAACCGGATAGCGACCGTTGTCATTGAAATAAAGCTCCAGTGCGTTCCTGATCTGGTACAGATCCTGTTTACGCTTCGCATCACGAGCTTTTGCGCGCGCACTGTTTACACTCGCGAGCACGACGCTTGAGAGTATGCCGATAATGGCAATAACCACGAGAAGCTCAATCAATGTAAAACCTTGGGCAGTATTTTTCTTAAAAAACATATGGACTATCGGTGCCCCTCAAGCCTGGGCGGTGCATTCACGGGGTAGACGACTTCGTAACCTGGAGGGGCCTTAAATACTGCCTTGCTCTTCGCTCGACTTACTAGCAGGCCCCCGCTCACTATGAGCGCCAATACAATACATCCCAGCACCACATACTGCGCCTGTTGTTCATTTTTTAACAACCCGTCCGAGTTTCTCACAAGCCACTGGGTAATAGTGGGCTTGGATGCAGTAAGGGGGGTGCGTGTTTGTGCGAACTGCTCCCCCTCAAATACTACGCGGTTTTGTTTGTCGGGTGTGTCCATAGCTGTAGAGATGTTACTGAAACTACGGTAACTCTGTAAATAATACACCGAGCGCTGCCAGTATTTCGAAAGGTAGGGGGAGACCGAGGGAGCGCGAGTACGCTTTCGCCCGCGAGTCTGCGCCTCGTCGTCACTCGGCTTGCTCTGGGCACCGCCTCACTGGTTTCGCGTGCTCGCGAAACCTGGTTCCGGCGTTTGAATCCCTCCGTCTTCTCGCAAAATATGGAAAAAGACGCTTTCGCGTCTTTTTCCTATTTTGCGGAGACGGAGGGATTCGAACCCTCGGAGCCTTTTACAGCTCGCCTCGTTAGCAGTGAGGTACTTTCGACCACTCAGCCACGTCTCCTACACTTCGTTTCGGAGCGTGGCTTCGTGCCTCCCGGCACCCCTTCGGATGAAATGTCCTCCCAGGACATTTCATAGCCACGTCTCCTTAACGTCCAATTTAGCATTTTAGCGCTAATGAGCCAACGCAAGCATTTGAACCTCTTGGGCACCCTTAGAAACAAGGGCTTCGTGGCCTGCCTGCAGGGTGGCACCCGTTGTGGCTACGTCGTCGACGAGTATATAGGTCACACCTGAATGCGGCAGTTCTACGCACTCAAAGGCACCCTCCATATTCTTTAGTCGTGCATTTCGGCCAAGCTTTGTCTGGGGTGGAGTGTCGCGGACACGGCGCAGTAGGTGCGTATTGATGCTAAATGCGCAAGGTAGATGCTTGAGAGACTCACGGAGCACCAGCTCCACCTGGTTATACCCTCGCTCCCTATATCGCTTCTTGGAAAGGGGTACGGGTACGAGCACATAGCGCACTTCCTCAAATGCCGCGTCCTCTAAGAAAGAAAGAAGAAACTCGGCAAGCAAGAGCCCGAGCTGTCTATGTGCGTGGGTATGTTCATAAAACTTTGCTTCCACAATAACGGAACGCACGAGTGGTGTGTGATAGGGCAGGAGATAGCGCATTTCGTGCCCACACAACGCTACTGACGCAGGGGCCACGTACGTACCAAGTGTTTCGATGGTGGCTTGCGTAGCGCGCACTCTTGTTTCCCGCACAGGAATCACTACGTCCAAAAAAGCACGGATGAGATTCATACCCCTATGATACAATTTTTGTATGAGTTTCTTTTCGCGACTATTCGGCGCGTCCAAAAAAAATGACAGCGTCATTGGGGTGGACATTGGTTCGTCCTCGCTTAAGGTGGTGCAGTTGCGACGCGCAAACGGCATTGCCGTACTCGAGACGTACGGAGAATTGGCACTTGCCCCCTATGTCGGCAAAGAAGCCGGCCAAGCCACCAATCTTTCAGCTGAAAAAATCGCAGAAACACTGAAGGACCTCTTGCGAGAGGCGAATGTGACCAGTGTTGACGCGGGAGTGTCTATTCCATTCTCCCGTTCTCTCTTGAAGCTACTGCGACTTCCGTATAACGCTGATGCAAATCAGCAACGAACCATCATTGAGTTGGAGGCACGAAAGTATGTTCCCGTACCCGTGTCTGAAGTACAACTTGATTGGTTTGTGGTTCCCGTAGCTGGCGCAGAAAACAATCCCGCTCCTACCAGCATAGATGTGCTCCTGGTTGCTGTTCACAATGATGAACTCGCGCTGTTGAACGGGGTAGTTGGGGGCGCTGGAGTCGCTGCAACGTTCTACGAAATAGAAATATTCAGCACTATCCGCGCGGTGGTAGATGAGCCAGTACTCCCGGTGCTTATCCTAGATATTGGAGCATCAGCTACAAAAGTGTATGTAGTAGAGCATGGCGTGGTGGCGTTCTCACACAATATCCCTGAGGGTGGACAAGATGTCACACGAACTATTGCGGCTGCGCACAGTATCACGCTTGGAAAGGCTGAAGCGCTCAAGAAAGAGCACGGATTTGGAGTTCCGGAGAATAATGGGTACGACAAGAGCACCATACAACTGGTCTTTTCGCGTATTTTTGAAGAAGCGCGACGAGCAATTGCACAGTACGAAACGTCCTCAGGAAAAAAGATATCAAGTCTCATCCTTACGGGAGGGGGAGGGGTGACCAAGGAGCTTGCGGTATACGCCGGTTCGGTATTCTCGGTGCCGGTAAAAGTTGCTGATCCGTTCTCAAAAACAGAAGCGCCAGAATTTATGCGTCCGGTGCTTGAAGCGATTGGTCCTGAGTTTGCGGTTGCGGTGGGGCTCGCGCTGCGAAAACTTGAAGAACTAGGGTAACGACGTGTGCATAAGAGGGGTGCGCCGATGGTGCATACCTTATATACTTCTACTGTGGCCTTACCTCCAACTATTCCTACGTCCTTTGTTCCTAAGCAACCCGTAGCGCCACAAACGCGACGGCCTCGTCCGCAGGCGGGAGTGCTCTACTACGCCGCTCTTTTTATACTCGCCGTTATGGTGGTGGGCGCTGGGCTTACGTTTGCCTATAGTCTTTACTTGAACAACGTGCGGGATTCACGGCAAGCTCGACTCCATACCGCTGAACAGGGCATTAACAACGATACGGTGACGAGTTTCATACAGCTTAGAAACCGTATCCAGACAGCAAACGTTATTTTGAACCAGAGAATTCGCGTGTCTCAGTTCTTTGATGTGCTCGAGACACTGACCCTACAGAATGTACGATTTAAGACGCTTACGTTTTCTGTGGGAAATGACCGCTCGGCAAAAATCACCATGAGCGGTTCTGCGCGTTCATTTAATGCGCTTGCCGTTGAATCGTCGGCATTTGCGCACAATGAGAATTTCAAGCGCGCCATCTTCTCGGGCATTGCTGCAGACAAGAGCGGTGTGGTGTCCTTTACCCTTAACGCAGAACTCGCTCCTAAGTTGCTTTTGGATACCGTAAAGGCAGCTCAAGCTCAAGCCACAGCACCCGCTGCGGCCAACATTGCCACGACAACACCATTTGTAGCGGCAACGACTACGACAACAACGACCACCGCAGCCCCGGCTACGACGACGCCTAAAAAAGTCACTCCGTAATTATGATGTCCCGCGTACTTCCAATCGTATTTGTCCTCGCCGCTCTGGGTATCTTCTTTGGCTACATACACCCAACAGTGACGGGTCAGATTGCTTCAACTCAAAAGGATATAACCGAGTACGACCGCGCGCTAAACGCAGCCAAGCGTTTTGACGAAAAACAAGCGCAGCTCGCTTCCGAGCTCAAAGCACTACCGCCCGACGGTATTAAGCGTCTTGAACAGTTTCTTCCAAACAATGTAAACAACGTGCAGCTGATTCTTGATCTCGACGCGCTTGCGAGCAAGTCGGGTCTCAAGATTACTACCTTTAGTGATGCGCAGTCCGTCACCAAAACACCAAGTTCGAGTGTCGATGCGGCGCCACCAATGACGGGAGCTATGGTGCCAGGAATGAACACAGGAATGGGAGGACCTATCGGTGCTTCCAACACCTCTTCTTCCTATGATTCAATCGACATCACCATTGGGGCGACTGGATCATATACGCAGTTGCGAATGTTCTTGGACAACATAGAGGCGAGCTTGCAGCCTCTTGACCTCGTTGAACTTAGAATCAGTGATTCTTCAACCGGCGTGTACACATTTACGATGACGTTCCGTCTTTATTGGCTGCGATAGTATCTACTTCTATGAAAGGACCTAAAAAAATACTAACAATAGGGGCAGTCATCATTGTGGTGCTTGGCGGTGCACTCTATTTCCTTATGGGTTCAGGCAGCAGTCAGGACGCCATCGTGACCGTCAACGGAGCTCCGTCGAGCTCCACTGAAGCTACATTCCTTGGACTTGCGAGCGAGCTTGAAACGGTGAGCTTCGACGGTGCTATTTTCCGTGATCCTCGGTTTACGCGTCTGCAAGACATAAGTACCACCATTGTCACCGAAACGTCAGGAAGACGTGATCCGTTTGGGCCTCTGCAGGGAATTTCAGTAACGCAGTAATGTGATGGCCCTATGAACCTACTCTCCATACTCGAGGAGAAAGGCCTCATCACTAAACAAGATAGTGGGGCGATTCAGGAAGAGGTCAAGAAAGGAGAACTTTCTCTTGAAGCCCTACTGCAAAAGCGGGGGATAGACAGCGCCAAAGTACTCGAGGTACTTGGAGAGCACTACAAATTGCCAACGCGCAGTGTGGCCGCAGAACCTATTGGTCGCGAAATTCTTGAATTTATTCCGGAGGAATCCGCAAAGCATTACCGCTTTGTACCGCTCGCACAAAAGGATGGTGCGCTTGAGGTAGGAATAGTGGACCCAGATAACATTGAAGCACTCGATGCGTTGCAGTTTATATCTGGACGTGTGGGCATACCGTACAAGCTGTTTGTTATCAGCAGCACCGATTTTGACCGTGTCATAAAAGAGTACGAGAGCCTCAACGACGACGTGGGTGCCGCGCTCTCAGAGTATGAGGGAGCAATGGATATCGAAGAGGAAGCCAAGGCAGAAGAAACGGGCGCAGTCACACAGGAAGCAACAATAAAGCCTGACGCTCCAGTGACAAAAATTGTGGCAACCATTTTGCGCTACGCGGTAGAAGGAGGAGCGTCCGATATTCACATCGAGCCAACGCAAGAAAAAACGCGCGTGCGATTTCGTATGGATGGAAAGCTCCACACCTCGCTTGAACTTCCTGCAAAGGTGCACCAGGCGGTAGTTGCTCGTATCAAGATTTTGTCGCAGCTTAGGCTTGATGAAAAGCGCAAACCGCAAGACGGTCGATTTTCTGCGGAAGTAGAAAAGCGCCGCATTGATTTTCGTGTGTCGACATTCCCGACTCAGTCAGGGGAGAAGGTGGTGATGCGTATTCTCGATCGTTCAAAGTCTATGGCCACGCTCGATTCAATTGGGTTCTCTGACTTTGACTTGGCGACGATAAAGGAAATTCTAAAGAAACCATACGGCATCGTCCTTATTTCAGGTCCAACGGGTTCGGGTAAATCAACCACACTCTTTGGAATGCTCTCGTCCATTGACAGAGAGACAGAGAACGTGGTGTCGCTCGAAGACCCGGTTGAGTACGAAATTGAAGGCGTTGCGCAGTCGCAGGTAAAGCCGGAAATTGGCTACACCTTTGCGTCAGGACTTCGTTCTATTTTGCGTCAGGACCCGAACGTAATAATGGTGGGAGAGATTCGTGACAAGGAAACAGCGCAGCTTGCTATTCAAGCGGCACTCACCGGTCACTTGGTGTTCTCTACCATTCACACCAACACTGCTGCCGGAGTTATTTCTCGTTTGGTAGATATGGGGGTGGATCCGTTTCTTATTGCTCCTACACTTATTGCAGCTATTGGACAGCGCCTGGTGCGAAAGCTCTGTCCTGGCACCGGCAAGGCAGTTCCTATTTCAGAAAGCCTTCAGGCAAATCTCGACAAACAGTTCGAGGATTTGCCTGCTGAGTACCGAAGCAGAATCCCAAAGTTCGAGCACGTATATGAAGCAGAGCCGGGTCCTGAATGTCCAAACGGTACGCGTGGTCGCTTGGCCGTGTTTGAAATTCTCAGAATGGACAAGGATTTGGAACACGTCGTGCTCACGAACCCTGTGGAGGAGAAGATTCACGCTGCCGCCCGTGCGAAGGGAATGCTTACGCTTCGCGAGGATGCTATCATCAAAGCGTTAGATGGACGTATTCCTTTTGAGGAGGTGAATGCGCTCGGTGGAGCAACGGTGGAGCAGGAGAACCCTGAAGAAACCGTCACCGAAGGAACACCAGAGACCCCAGAAGTTGCTGCTGTCGACGCAAAGGAATAATCATTTGTTTATGGAAACCCCTACCAAGCACTACCGTTTGTACCTTGTCGATGATGATCGCTTTTTGCTCGATATGTATGCCGTGAAGTTTAAGGCAGGTAATCACGAAGTGACGGCATTTTCAGGAGGCGCAGAAGTACTTAAGGCGCTGCGTGAACTTCCAGCGCCCGATGCGCTCCTTCTTGATATTGTGATGCCGGAGGTGGACGGATTTGATGTTCTCGAGACGATTCATTCAGAAAAACTTGTTCCCACCACCAAACTTATTGTGCTTTCAAACCAGGGGCAGGCGAGTGATATAGATAGAGCTAAGGCGCTCGGTGCTCACGGATACATTATTAAGGCGTCGGCAATTCCGTCGGAGGTATATACGGAAACAATGCGTATCATTGAACAGGTATGAGTACGGCAACCACCCCAAAAATTCAGGAACTACTCGACCGCGTCATTGCTGAAGGCGGATCGGATCTCCATATTTCTGCGGGATCTCCGCCTATTGTTCGTGTGTCAGGATCACTCGTACCCCTTGTGCAGTATCCAGTACTTACTCCTGCCGATACCGAAGCACTCCTTAAGAGCGTGCTATCAAAAGATAGGTGGGACGAATTTACCAAGCAGCAATCAGTTGATTTTTCATACGCGCACGAAACAAAGGGTCGATTCCGCATCAATGGGTTCTTGGTGCAGGGGTCAGTAGCTATTGCGATGCGTCTCATCCCGCATCAGATTCGCACGTTCCAGGAGCTCGGACTTCCTCCGGTACTTGAAGTATTTACCCAGAAGCAACAGGGATTCTTCCTGGTGGTAGGACCGGTAGGGCAGGGAAAGTCCACGACACTTGCGTCGGTTATTCAGCGGATTAACGAAACACGTGCCGAGCATATCGTGACCATTGAAGATCCTATCGAGTACATCTTTGAGCCCAAGCAATCGCTCATTCACCAGCGCGAGGTGCACATCGATACACCAGATTTCCAGGCTGCACTCCAGGCTGCGTTTCGTGAGGACGTGAACGTTATTATGGTGGGAGAAATGCGCGACCAAGAAACTATTTCTTCGGCGGTGACGGCAGCAGAAACAGGACACTTGGTACTCTCTACACTTCACACGAACAACGCTGCACAAACTATCGATCGTATTATCGATATGTTCCCGCCAAACCAGCAGGGGCAAGTGCGCGTACAACTTGCAGGGTCTCTTGCGGGTATTTTCTCGCAGCGCCTGGTGCCACGTATCGCCGGTGGCCAGTGTCTTGCATACGAACTCCTTATTAACAACAGCGCTATTTCAAACCTGATTCGTGAGGGACGCACGCACGAAATCACCACCGTGATTCAGACCTCGTCACAAGAGGGAATGGTAGATATGGATCGCTCGCTTGCGGAGTTGGTTCGTCGCGGTGAAATCACTATCGAACACGCGTACGAGCGAGCACTCGATCCAAAGACGTTTGATCGCTACCTATAACGTATGCTCTTTACCTACCACGCACTCGAGAAGGATGGACACGCCCGTGAGGGTACTGTTGAAGCACTGTCTATGGACATCGCCGTTGCTACGCTGCAGCGCCGCGACCTAATTGTGTCTTCGATTGAGCCAGCTGCGACACCGTCCATATTTTCAATGGAGCTTGAGATATTCAAGCACGTGTCAAACAAAGAGATTGTTATTTTGTCTCGACAGATTGCGACCTTGTTCCAGGCGCAGGTGTCAGCGCTTCGTATTTTCCGCTTGCTCGCCGCCGAAGTAGAAAACAAAACTCTGGCAGAAATAATGACGCAGGTTGCTGACGATTTGCAGGGGGGAAGTCCTATATCAAAGGCACTCTCACGGCACCCAAAGGCGTTCAGTAGTTTTTATGTAAATATGGTGCGCGCAGGAGAAGAGTCAGGAAAGCTTTCAGAAACGTTTGGCTATCTGGCTGATTACCTGGATCGCACCTACGCGGTGGTATCAAAGGCGCAGAACGCTCTTATCTACCCAGCCTTTGTTATCGGCGTGTTCTTTGTGGTGATGGGACTGATGCTTACCCTGGTTATTCCGCGCATCGCTACTATTTTGACTGAATCGGGTCAGAAAATTCCCGTGTACACACAAATTGTTATTAGTATGTCGAGTTTCCTCGTGCACTACGGAGTGTTTGTGCTTCTGGCTCTGCTTCTCGGAGCATTTCTGGTGTGGCGCTCCATTCAAACACCAGAAGGAAAGCTTGTATTCGATAAGTTTACGCTCGATGTTCCGTACGTCGGAGC
>CAZNVT010000005.1:0-8766 GCA_964577025.1 uncultured Candidatus Saccharibacteria bacterium | reverse complement strand
ATTCTAAACACGCTTGCGAAATTCTATCAGCGCGAGGTGACAACCGCAGTGGATACACTCGTGGACCTTATCGAACCACTGATGATTGTGCTTTTGGGTCTTGGTGTAGGTACATTGCTTGCGTCCGTACTTATTCCTATCTACAACGTTGCAGGCTCAATTAGCTAGGTGCTATCCACAGGCAAAGCACTGCGCGACTGTATGTCGCGTACAATAAATGGAAGCGGACATTTATCTATACCCGCACCTAACCTAATCCTTATTTATGACTTCTGAATCTTCAAGCATACGACAGGGACATATGAAGGGTTTCACCCTCATTGAGCTCCTCGTTGTTATTGCTATCATCGGTATTCTTTCATCGGTGGTACTCGCTTCACTTAACACTGCTCGCAGCAAGGGCTCTGACGCTGCAATCAAGGCTGACCTTGATGGTGTGCGCGCGCAGGCGGAAATTATTTACGACAACGACGGTGACTACGACGCAGTGTGTGCAGCTAACTCAGTGACCCAGGATACTGTGGTGGCTCGCCAGATTGCAGGCGCAGTTTCTGCTGGTGCTACGGTAGTATGTGGAAAGCCTGCATCAGGTGCTGCTACTGCGTACGCACTCTCTGCAACACTCAAGAGTGTCTCAGGAGCATACTGGTGTGTTGACTCTACTGGTGTAACCAAGCAGACAACAGGTACCCAGCCAGCTAGCACGGTTACTGCTTGTCCATAAGGAACACGGTATAAGGTGTGACAACAAAAGCCCCCGCTCGGGGGCTTTTGTTGTGTGGGGAGAAAGCAGACTCACTCCAAATCTGCGGAGTATACTTTGAGTATGAAACGCGGATTCACCCTCATTGAACTTTTGGTAGTCATTGCTATCATCGGCATTCTTTCTTCGGTAGTACTTGCGTCTCTCAATACAGCCAGAGACAAGGGAGCTGATGCGGCCATTCGTGCAAATCTGGGAGGAGCGCAGGCGCAGTCTGAACTCTTTTTCGATACAAACAATAATAGCTACTATAGTAATGCAACTACGGGAAACATTTGCCATAGTAGTGGCTTGGTAAATGGTATTCCTGGAGTGTACAAGCTAGTTAAGGCTGCTGCTGAATCATACGGAGGCCCCACAAAGACTGTCGATACCAACAACAACAGTGTCGGTACGTGGAACAAGGCAAGTTGTCACGCTGCAACTACTGCGTGGGCCGCAGCAGTGCCTCTGAAGAAAAGCACCATCAGTGCTCCTGTGCTGTACTGCATCGACAGTACCGGTGACAAGCGAGAGACCACGCACGTACTTGATGCTAATCAAACCAACTGCAGCTAGCCCTCGCGCACTACCGCTATGCTGATACCCCTCGTATTCGCCATCCTTGGAGCAGTGCTTGCGAGTTTTGTGAGTGTTGTTGTGGAGCGCATAAACACCGGAGCCAGCTGGACCACCGACCGTTCACGCTGTGATTCTTGCGCGGTGGAACTTACGGCTCGTGATTTGATTCCTGTGGTTTCGTGGTTAATCACTCGTGGCGTGTGTCGCTCCTGCGGGTCTCGTATTCCTGTTCGGTTACTTGTAGTAGAGGTGAGTATGGCTGTGCTGTTTTTCGGAGCGTATCAGTTAGTCGGTCTGACAACGGCTCTGCCATTCTTTTTGCTCTCACTGCTGGCGCTTTTGTTTATTGTGCTTTACGACATCCGGCACACTATTGTGCCGATGATACCGGCGATGCTGTTCATTGGGTCTTCACTTGTGTACCGCACACTCACTGACTCTTCCTCGCTTGGGGCGTCGCTGTTGTTTGCGGGGCTTGCTGCGTCTGTATTCTTACTTTTTTATCTGATTTCTCGCGGACGCGCTATGGGACTTGGAGACGCACCTGTGGTTCTTGGACTCTCACTTCTTGTGGGAGCCTCGTGCACTATTCCTGGCGTGCTCTTTTCGTTTTGGATTGGTGCCGTGTATGGCATATGGGTGTTGGCGAGAACCCCGCAAGGACATAGAATGGGAATTGAGGTGCCCTTTGTGCCGTTTTTGGCTCTTGGATTTCTCCTCGCTCTCTTTACCGGATGGAACCCCTTACCTCTCTTTTCGTAGCAACGCGAACGCCGCGGATATCTCCGCGAGGCTTCTCTCTGATTGAGACACTGGTCGCGCTCGGAATTATGCTGATTATTATCACGGTCGTGATGCTGGGACAGGATGGATACAATAAGAGTTTGGTGTTAACGGACACCAGCTATACCGTAGCCTTTACGGTGCGCCAAGCCCAAGCGCTGGGTCTTTCGAGTAAGCGAGTGGGAGCGATTACTAACTCGGCGTATGGTGTGCACATTGGCGCGGCCCCGAGCACGTCCTATATGTTGTATGCGGACACCTACCCGTATGCACCAGGAAGTAACCAGGGTGGGAAGTGTGCGGGACACACTGCGTCCTCTGGACCCGAAGCGAGACCCGGTAATTGTGTGTACGAAGGATCTCCGGGTGCGGCTGACACTATTATTTCCACGTACACTCTTAATAAAGGATTCAAAATACTAAGCTACTGTGGGGTGGAGAAGGGAACACTTCTTACGAAGTGCTCGGGAGGTGGTTCAGGATTGTCAGCACTCGACATTTCGTTTATGCGACCAAGCACCCAAGCAAGTATTATGGGAGTGAGTGGTGGGTCACCGGTCGAGCTGATTTCTGCAAGCATCACCGTAAGTACACCAGATAATGGAAGTACGCGATGCGTGCTTGTTACAAAGGTTGGGCAAGTGTCTGTAACCGTATGTCCATAACACCTACAACTCGAGGATTCACCCTGGTAGAGATGATCGTCTCGGTGGGATTGTTTAGTGTGGTAATGCTCATTACTACCGCAGCCTATTTGGCGATTGTGACGCTCGACAAAGAAGCGCGCGCAACAAACCAGCTGGTGACTAACTTGAACTTTGCGGTAGATAGTATGGCGCGTTCTATTCGAACAGGAACAGAGTATAGTTGCGACGGGGGAACAAATGGCGCACCGTGCTCCAGCCGGTTTTCGTTTACGGATGCAGATGGGGTAACTCGGGTGACCTATATACGTATAAGTAGTGGAGCAAATGCAGGTACGATAGGGCAGTGCACCAGTGGGGTGTGCAATGACAGCACTGCAGTGCCGGTGACTGATCCTAGAATTACGATAACGGCGCTCAATTATCTGGTGCGCGGTGTCGGGAATACTGATCAAAAGGAACCAGAAGTACAGGTGACTATTCGCGGCACAATGCCTGCGCGCTCCGGGCGCGTCGTTGACTTCACTATCCAAACCTCGGCGACACAGCGTCAGCTTGAGCTACCATAATGCTATGACTACACCGCGCGGATTTACTCTGGTCGAAACAATGGTCGCTATTTCAATAGTTGCTATCTCTATTGTGGGCCCACTGTATGCTTTGCAAAAGGGTGTGACGGCTTCTTATACGGCGCGCGACCGCTTGATAGCTTCTGCGCTCGCGCAGGAGGGACTTGAATATGTGCGCGCTATTCGCGATACCAACTATCTCTTTGCCGTAGCAAACCCCAGCATTCCTCGCACCTGGCTCTGGAGACTGGACGGGACAACGTCAAACGGTGTGACCTCTACTAACTGTACTTCGGGAGCTGCGTGTACGATTGATATGTATTACGACACGGTTGCTGCCTGCGCTACGCCGACAAGCTGCGCCCCGCTGCGTCTCAATACCATATCGAATTTGTATAATACGCAGGCAGTAAGTAGCAACAATATTGCCACGCGCTTCACTCGGTCAGTTAGTCTTACGGTCCAAAATGTGCACGAAGTTACCGTCACCTCCACCGTTACGTGGCAGACCGGACAAAACATATATCGAGTAAGCGCCTCTGAGAACCTGCAAGACTGGCTATGATCGAACCAACTACATCACCTCGAGGATTCACACTGCTTATCGCGGTTATTATGTGTTCCGTACTTGTGTCTGTGGGGCTTGCTCTGCTGGACATAACGTATAAACAAGTGCTCTTGGCGCAGGCAGCAACGCAGTCGCAGTATGCGTTTTACAATGCGGACACGGCACTTGAATGTGCGCTGTACTGGGATCAGAAAGTGGGGGTATTTGTATGGGATTTTCCCGGGTCACAAGGCAACACTGCGCTCGATGTGAAATGCCAAGGACTCGATGTTCCAAATTATACGGTCACACAGTCGGGCGGGATTCGAACCACGAGCTTTAGTGTGCCGTGCGCACCACCGCTTAGTGGCACGCTCGGTACGGTGATTGTGAACAAGACCGCAACCAACGCTACGACTATTTACGCCAACGGATATAACACCTGTAATGCAAACGATCCAAAGCGTATAGAGCGCGGACTGAAAGCACAGTACGGTTCCTAGCGGGGTGCGACAGAGCTCTGGGTACGGTAGGATACGAATATGAGCGCCTCAGCATCGATACGTGAGCGAGTAGAGGCTCTTCGAGCTGCAATTACTGCGTACCGCACGCTCTATCACGAGCGCGATGAATCGCCGATTTCTCCTGAAGCGCTCGATTCCCTCAAGTACGAGCTTGCCCAGCTAGAGGCACAGTTCCCAGAATTGGTGACCAAGGACTCTCCAACGCAAACTGTTGCGGGAACGGTTCGCCCAGAATTATCGAAAGTGAAGCACGTAGTCCCGCAATGGTCACTCGATGACGCGTTTAGTGAGGAAGATGTGCGTGCATTTGATGAGCGAGTACGTCGTAGTCTGGACAAAGCAGGAAGTATAGAGATGCCAACGTATAGTGCGGAACTTAAAATCGATGGTTTGCATATTGTGCTTACCTACGAAAAAGGAACACTCACCACGGCAGCGACGCGCGGTGACGGGCGCATTGGTGAAGATGTTACACACAATGTACGAACTATTGCGAGCATTCCTGCGTCACTTCGTGAACCGATTGATATTGTTGTCGAGGGAGAAGTATTTATGACGCGCTCGGGGCTTCTTGTGCTAAATAAGGAACAGGAGGAGCTCGGGAAGCCACTGTTTGCAAACCCTCGCAACGCCGCCGCTGGATCACTTCGACAGCTGGATTCCCGCATCGCCGCGAAGCGTCACTTGGGCGCATTTCTCTATGACATAGATATGACGAGCGGCACCATGCCGCTGACACAGTCGCAGGAGCTCTCGTACTTAGAGAGACTTGGACTACCAGTAAATTCACACCGTGTAGAAGGCGCCTCTATAGATGATGTTCTCGCGTTTTGGAACACGTGGAATGGTTCTGCACGAGAGAACGAAGACTATCTTATTGACGGTATTGTTATTAAGGTTGACCGAAGGGAACAGCAGGAACTTCTTGGGTATACCGGAAAGGGGCCACGCTTTGCTATTGCATATAAGTTTCCCGCAGAACAGGTGACTACGGTAGTGGAAGACATCACGCTTCAAGTTGGGAGAACGGGGGTGCTTACTCCTGTGGCGCACCTTCGTCCGGTGAGTGTCGCTGGTACAACCGTTGCCCGCGCAACGCTTCACAACGAAGATTTTATTTTGGAGAAAGACGTACGCATTGGAGATACGGTGATTTTGCAAAAAGCGGGAGATATTATTCCCGAGCTCGTGCAGGTACTTCCGGAGTTTCGTACTGGTCGTGAGAGAATCTGGAAGTTTCCATCACACACCCCACTATGTGGGGGAGACGGAATGATAGAGCGCGTGCCGGGGACTGCGGCGTATCGGTGTGTCACGCAAGGTTCGTTCAGTCAGCAGGAGCGAAAGCTCGCTCACTTCACAAGTAAGTCAGCACTCGATATCGATGGGTGTGGAAAGAAGACCGTGTCACTACTGATGCAGCACGAGCTCGTCAGTGACTTCGATGATTTTTTTGATCTTACCTATGACGAGGTACTACAACTTCCCGGATTTAAAGAGCTTTCCGCACGTAACCTTATTGAAGCAATAGATTCACGACGCTCAGTGCGCCTGGCGAGGGTATTGGTAGGACTGTCTATTCCTCACATCGGAGAGGAGACCGCGTATTTGCTTGAGCGAACATTCCGCTCGTTTGATACGTTGGCGCGCGCGAGCAGGGACGAACTTGTTGCGGTGGACGGCATTGGTGACATTGTTGCCGATGCACTTGTGCAGTGGTTTTCTGATACAGAAAACAGCGCGCTTCTTGAACGACTACAAAAGCATCTCACTATAGAGACCTATGTAGTTTCAGGTAAGGGTGCACTCGATGGCGTATCAGTGGTGATAACAGGAACATTGCCGACACTCAGTCGCGAACAAGCTGAGCAAATGGTACGCGAGGCTGGCGGAACGCCAGCTGGGTCGGTCTCTAAGAAAACGGGGTTTGTAGTCGCAGGAGAAAGTGCTGGCAGTAAGCTTGAGAAGGCTCGTGAGCTTGGGGTGACTGTGCTCGACGAAGCAGCATTCCTCAAACGCCTAGAGGCGTGATAGAGTCCTCATATATGGCAGAGACCACACCCGGATCCGTTGAGGACGTTCGTCGCTTGGGAGCGCTCGCTCGTATAGAGATTCCGCAGGAAAAACTACCTGCGTTTGCGGCTGGCTTTGAGGCTATTTTGGCCTACGTCGGGAAGTTGAGTGAGCTGAACCTTCCCGTGGAAGCAGGCCACAATGTGCCGGCGGTGCGCAATGTCGCTCGAGAGGATGCCGGTGCCAATGTACCAGGAAGCTACAGCGAAAAAATTATTGCTCAATTCCCCGAGCGAAGCGGAAACAGCCTGTCGGTGAAGCAAATCCTTAACAATGACTAAGAAACTGAACGAACTAACGCTTACAGAAGCTGCGCGAATGCTGCGTAGTGGTGAGTGCACCGTGCGGGAATTGTGGGAGGCGTGTGCGAGCGTGGCGAAAGATAAGAACGGTGAGCTGAACGCGTATCTTGAATTGTTTGCGGCAGATGACGGCGCAATAGAAGCAGCTCAAAAGCGTATTGATACAGAAGGGGAGCGCGCTCCGCTACTATGCGGAATACCGCTTGCCATAAAGGACAATATTTTGATCGAAGGACACATTGCAAGTGCATCCTCAAAAATGCTTGAGAACTATGTGGCTACCTATGACGCAACGGTAATAAAGAAACTGAAGGACGCCGGGGCACTGTTTCTTGGGCGAACAAATATGGACGAGTTTGCAATGGGTAGCTCAACAGAGAACTCTGCATTTGGTCCCGTAAAAAACCCACTTGATACTTCTCGCGTGCCTGGTGGCTCATCGGGAGGGTCCGCTAGTAGTGTCGCTAGTCACGGGGCAATTGCGTCACTTGGGACAGACACCGGCGGGTCTATTCGTCAGCCAGCTGCGCACTGTGGCCTGGTTGGACTAAAGCCTACGTATGGGGCTGTGTCGCGCTCCGGGGCAATTGCTCTGGGCTCCTCTCTTGATCAAATCGGACCATTTGGAAAGTCCGTTGCAGACGTCCGCGCTCTCTTTGATGTCATAAAAGGAAAGGATGCACTCGATGCAACTACTATCGCTGACGATACCTATCCAGCGGTAGAAGTACCCGCGACTCTTCGCATAGGTGTTCCTCGCCATCTTCTTGCGTCTGGTATTGATGAGGATGTGATGGGGCGCTTCAATGAAACCCTCGCTCACCTTGAAACACTTGGTCATCATATTGTTGATGTTGAACTGCCATCAAGTAGCTATGCGCTACCGGTGTACTACGTGATTCAGCCAGCAGAGGCTTCGGCAAATCTCGCTCGCTATGACGGTGTGCGCTATGGGCACGCAGCACGCGGAAAGGACCTGCTTGATGATTACCTCAAAAGTAAAACAGAAGGATTTGGTCCAGAGACGATTAGACGCATTTTGCTTGGAACATTTGTGCTGTCGTCAGGTTATATCGATGCGTACTACCGAAAAGCAGACGCAGCCCGTGGACTGCTTACCGATGAGTATACGAAAGCATTTGGTGTGTGTGATGTTATCGCATTTCCTACAACACCGTCTCCTGCATTTAAATTTGGTGAGAAGAGTGACCCTGTCTCTATGTATCTCGAAGATATATTTACCGTCACCGCAAACCTCACCGGTATGCCCGCAATTTCGGTACCTATGGGTATGGTAGAGCGTGATGGCGTACAGCTTCCAACCGGTATGCACTTCACTGCACCAATGGGCGGGGAAGAGCATTTGTTTACAGCAGGCGCTCTCGTCACCAAGGAAGCGGTATAATTGAGGGAATGGCTCCCGACCCCCAAGCACCGGTGCATTTTCTCAATGTTGAATATTTCTTTCGTATTCTCTACGAGTTGCTAGTAGGGGTACGTTCTCCTACGCTTCAGACAGATTTAGTTGCGCTTCTTGCGCACTTTTGGCTCATTGTTTCCTCAATCTCTTTTTTGTTCTCAGCAGGAGTGTTGGCACTCTTTATTTACTGCACCATTCGCTATCGACAAATTATCACGCTTGATGCGCCGCGCTATGCGACTATTCACGATGTGCACCATGCGGAAGAAGAGACAGAGCACAAACGCTGGAAGCACGTACTCGCGCTCATCGAGAGTCCGCACGAGAGTGACTGGCGTCAGGCAATTATTGAAGCGGACATTGTGTTATTCGATGCACTTGAGCACGCTGGATATCTTGGGGCGTCGGTTGCGGAGAAGTTAAAAGCTGTGGACCGGAATAAGATTACGTCACTGCAGGAAGCGTGGGAGGCGCACATAGTCCGCAATGATATTGCGCACCAGGGTTCTGCGTATGAGCTGTCTGATACGTTGGCGTATAGGACGATTCAGCGGTATGAGACCACCCTCCGTGAATTCGG
>CAZNVT010000004.1:0-42797 GCA_964577025.1 uncultured Candidatus Saccharibacteria bacterium | reverse complement strand
GGAACATATCCAATCGGAACAAGGTTAGTTCGAAAGAACGCCTATCCGGTCGATCTGCCGGGGGCGCAATGTTGGTCGCTACTATCGCATAGGATTTATTCTATGTATCAGTAGTGTCCAACATTGCGCCTCTGGACAGGGGAAATGATACTTATCCCTAAATAGTATTCGGACGCCGGAAAAACGAACCGGTGGAGGATTGGAAGCCTCAATTGAGCTTCTAAACCTTCGAATAGGCGGAACACAAGAAAATGTTTCCTTTTAGACATATGTAGTTGCACGCAAAGCGCGCGCAGTTGAAGGTTTTCCCTCGGGAGAACCTTCAACTGTGCGCGTTTTGTCGTTTGACAATATGCAATTATTATGCTAATAATGTACGGTCGGGCGTATGTAGGAGTTGTTATGTTTGCTGTGAAAGTACCTTTTGTGACCCTCGGACCCACTGAGGCAGAAAGAAAGAAGACCGCTGGAAAGTGGTACCTCGTGTGGCGCAAGAAAGGTCGCTTTTCTCTCAAGACCTACGTCCATGAGACTTTACTGTCCGAGATGGACAGAAAAATTTCAAAAACCAGGTCCTTCTAAGGATCTGAAGTGTGAATACAAAACGCCTCGGCACTGCCGGGGCGTTTCATATTTTTCTTAGTGCAAGCGGAAGGATTCGAACCTTCGACCGCTCGAGTATCAGTCGAGTGCTCTACCAACTGAGCTACGCTTGCGTGAGCGAGGTGAAAGAAATATGTAAAGGCGTTTTCCTTACATATTTCTTTATACCGAGCGAACCCAAGCGTATGGCTGAAACCGCGAAGCGGTGGTATGCCATACACTTGGCTTTCCATAGGAAAGGAGTGAAATCACTCTCCCAGGCTCCTCGGATACTACCAGATACTGGAGGGTATTTCCAGCTCTCAGCCCAAGCGCTCAAGCAGTCATCTATACCCACATTTCTCGTATAGAGAAACAAGAAGCAGGTATACTACACCTATATGCGAGACCTACTTATCATCGCGGGGATGTGTATTGCCGCTACCGCAGTTGGCGCATGGCTCTATCTGTATGGGCCGGCAGAGTTTATGAAAGAGTCAGCCGAGACACCCGCACCAGTCGTACAAGAGGTAGCTGCAGAAGTAGAAGCACCAAAAGCAACCGACGTACCGTTTACCGTTATTGGTCACGGAAGCAAGGCCGCCAGCGTAACCGAGCGCAAAAATTACGCCGTCTACACGAAAGAAGAATATGCGCGCATCTGGAAGCTGACGGGCAGCACCGAAAAGATGCCAACAATAGATTTCACCAAGGCCTATGTGGTAGCGGTTTTTGCGGGTTCTCGCACCACAGGAGGGTATGCAATTTCAGTAGATAAGGTGCTAGATACGCAGGACGCTCGCTCCGTACACGTACTTATAGAAAAGCCGGGAGTAGGGTGTATCACGACGCAGTCACTCACGAGTCCGTACCAAATTATCCGCGTGCCATTCTCTGGAGCGTCACTTAGTCATACGGATACCGAGCAAGAAGTACCCTGCAAGTAGGACTGTCCGCCCGATTTCGTGACAGCCACGAAATGCGCTACGATGAACAAATGAACGTAAGGGCCAAGCTTGAAGGAAAGAAAATCACCGTGATGGGGCTCGGGCTTCTTGGGCGTGGCGTGGGAGACGCTACATTTCTGGCAGGGCAGGGAGCAGAGCTCATCGTGACAGACCTGAAGAGCGAGGAGGAGTTGCGGGAGTCGCTCGAGCTCCTGAAGGGTTTCTCAAACATTACTTATGTGCTTGGTGAGCACCGACTCGAGGATTTTCGTGGTCGAGATTTCATACTAAAGGCCGCAGGCGTCCCGCTCGACTCTGCTTACGTTGCAGAAGCCGAAAAAGAAGGAACGCCTATAAAAATGAGTGCATCGTGGTTTATGGAATTGTCGGGACTTCCTATAGTTGGGGTGACTGGTACGCGCGGCAAAAGCACCACGACACATATGCTGCACTCCATTATGAAAGCAGCAGGAATGCCTGTGTTGCTCGGAGGAAATGTGCGTGGTGTGTCTACGCTCGCACTTTTGGACGTTGCTACGCCAGAGCACTACGGATTGTTCGAACTTGATTCCTGGCAGTGCCAGGGATTTGGAGACGAAAAGAAAAGTCCACACATTGCGGTGTTCACCACGTTTATGGCAGACCATATGAATTACTACAAGGACGATATGGAGCTGTACCTGCGAGACAAGGCAAATATATTTTTGTATCAAACTGACGCGGACACCCTGGTACTCGGTAGTCAGTGTGTAGACACGGTGGAGGAGTCGTACGCAAGCAGTATTCAGGGTAAGAAAATAGTAGCGGATGAAACGACCCTGCCCGAGGATTGGAGGCTTCGAATACCTGGAATTCATAACCGATACGACGCCGGACTTGCGCTCGCAGTAGCGCGTACACTCAGTATTCCAGACGAGTTAACCCGTGGCGCGCTCGAATCGTTTGTCGGAGTGCCGGGTCGTCTGGAGTTTATTCGCACCGTGAATGGCGTTGACTTTTATAATGACAGCAACGCAACAACCCCAGACGCCACCCTGGCCGCTCTTTATGCTCTCCATAATAATGATGGACCTACGAGGTCCATCATTATTATGGGCGGGGCAGATAAGGGGCTTGATATGAACGCACTACTTTCAGTACTGCCGGCTCTCGCCAAGTACGTTGTCCTGCTTGCAGGAACGGGTACAGACCGTATTAAGTCAGACATACCAAATACTTCCATATATGGAAGTATTTCGGACGCGGTGGAAGCGGCGCAAAAACTCGCAGAAGCAGGGGATGTGATCTTGTTGTCGCCCGCGTTTGCATCCTTTGGTATGTTTAAAAATGAATATGATCGAGGTGATCAATTTACTGCTATAGTGCAACAGCTATGACGAAACTTTTTCAGCATTCAGCCAAGAGCCCCTATCACATATCCGTCGGGGCGGTACTCACAAACGGTGAAGGCAATATTCTTGTTCATACATTTCGTGAGAAGGATGTTCCTTCCGGGTTTGTTCATAATTTGGGAGGACTAGAAATGGTCTCCATACTGATGCGAGAATCACTTGAAAACAGAGAAAGTCTGGAGGGGGCCGTAACTCGCGGTCTACAAGAGGAATTTGGAATGGAAGGTATTATTAAGAAATATCTTGGCTCCGAGCAACATTTCCTGGAAACACCAGGAGGTAGTTTTGAGAAGACGACCGTATATTTTGAGGTAGAGCTCACTCACATTGGAGAGCGTCCGTCGGACGATGCAGAAGGTCACTCCACTCTCGAGTGGATCGAGCCCTCAGTACTTATCGAAAGAATGGAAGATCAGGGGAGGCGCACAGACCGAAAGGACCTTGATGAATCCAAAATAATAAAAGCGTATGTTGCCAACAGATAACAGCAGGAAAGTATTTATGAGCGGTATAGGCGGCATTGGTATGTCGGCTCTTGCGCAGCTGTTGGCTGCGCGCGGCGAAGTGGTCATTGGTTCGGATAGGGAAGAGAGTCCCACGACAGAACTCCTTGAATCAAAGGGTATTCAGGTAATCATTGGTCAGCGTGCAGAAAATGTGCCGGAAGATGCAAGCGTGTTTGTGTACACCGTGGCGGTGCACACGGACAACCCAGAGCGTATGCGTGCCCTTGAGCTCGGTATTCCACAGGTGTCTTATTTCGAGATGCTCGGAAGTGTATCCGAAGAGAAGCGAACTATTGCTGTGTCAGGTACACATGGCAAGACAACCACCACCGGAATGATTGCCAAAATTTTGCGCGATGCTGATGCGTCACCGTCTGCAGTTGTTGGCTCCATTGTGCAAGATTTCGGCAGTAACTATTTGAAAGGAGAGTCTGATCTGTTGGTGGTAGAGGCTTGCGAGTATCAGAGACACTTCCTGCAGATTGCCCCAGAAATACTGGTAGTGACCAACTTGGAATTTGATCACACCGACTACTACCAAGATTTGGCAGATGTGCAGGATGCATTCCGCACACTGATGAAAAAGGTTCCGGCTCACGGATTCATCGTGACCGATGTTGAGCGTCCGAGTATCAATCCGCTCCTCGAAGGCATCGAGGCAACCATCATTGATTATATGAAGGAGCCCGAATTCCCCTTGATGCTTCCAGGAGAGTTCAATCAAATGAACGCGCGAGCGGCCGCTGCTGCAGCACGCTGTGTACTCCCAAGCATCACAACGGGCCAGATTATTACTGCACTCAGCGACTTCCACGGAACATGGCGTAGGTTTGAAGACAAAGGCAAGACGGCTCAAGGGGCGCAGGTGTACGACGACTACGCGCACCACCCAACAGCTGTACGCGAGACACTCCTGGCACTTCGTGAGAAAACAGACGGAAAGATATTTGTGGCGTTTCATCCGCATTTGTACAGTCGAACCCGTGACTTGCTAGATGGTTTCTCACGCGCGTTCAACGAGGCAGACGAAGTATTGATTGCACCTATTTATCCTGCTCGCGAAGTGGATGACGGTTCTGTTTCAAGTGAACTGCTTGCGACCCGTATTCAAGCAGAAGGAACAAACGCTCGTGCACTTTCGTTTGAGGAAATAGAAGCAGTACTGCGTAGTGAGCCAAAAGAAGGAGATGTGATTATGACGATGGGAGCAGGAGACATATACAAAGTAGCTAATGCCATTGTGGCTTCCTAAGTATGGAAGGAAAACTCTCAGTCGTAGCTACTCCTATCGGAAACCTGGCCGATATCACGTTGCGTGCGCTCGACACACTCAAGACCGCAGACGTGATTGCGTGCGAAGATACGCGCGTGACGGCAAAGCTTTTGGCGCGGTACGAAATACAAAAGCCCCTTCTTATTTTTCACGCACAAAGCGGGAAGCACGCTACCACGCGCATCCTGCAACTTCTGGGAGAAGGGAAGCACGTTGCGCTGGTGACGGACGCCGGTACACCTGGAGTCTCCGACCCGGGAAATGAGCTGGTACGTGAAGTGCGGGACAGGCTTGCGGACGCTGTGATTATCGAGGGAATCCCAGGGCCTGCAGCACTCACGGCAGCGCTTTCTATCGCCGGAATGCCTACTCACGAATTCACCTTTCTAGGGTTCCTTCCGCACAAAAAGGGCCGTCAGACGCTGTTTAAGGAGATTGCAGACTCTGAGCGAGCAATGGTGTTCTATGAGTCTCCTCACCGCATAGAGAAGGCTCTCCAGAGCCTCGCTGAGGTGTTACCAGAGGATCGCAAGGTGTCCGTGCTTCGAGAGCTCACCAAGATGCACGAGTCAGTAGTTGAAGGCACTGCGAGCGAAGTACAAGCACATTTTGTCGAACACTCCGACCAGATACGGGGGGAATTTGTGGTGATCGTTGCACCGTAACCCCTTTCCTGTGTCTTTTTGAATATGCTCCAGTATACTGATGCATATGTCTCGTGAATCGCTTCTTATCATTTTGGGTTTGGTGGTAGCGGTGGCGCCGTTTGTCGGTCTTCCATTGCTGTGGCTCTCAATCCTGTTTCCTTTCTGCGGACTGGTAATTGCTTTCGTAGGGTTCACCCTTACGCGTCGCAAATCAATGCTCCAGCAATCCACCTATGAAGTATCTACTAATGATCTCTCGTAACACCAGCGTTCGCATAGCGTTTGTGGGATTTGTGATTGTTCTGTTTGTGGCATTTGTATTGCCCTATGCGCGCGCTACCACGTACGACAGTGCGCGCCCTTCCACCGCAGTGAAGCGAATCATTCCAGAGATTCCTAAAGTGCTCGATAAAGCAAAATACGACAAATTGGTATTTAAGAACGCAAACTACGCAACGACTACCGCAACCTCAACACGCTTGTGGCCAGCAAAAGCCCCATACCCAAAGTACGGCGCACTCCTTCCAGAGAAGCGCATCATTGCCTACTACGGAAACTTTTACTCTACAAAGATGGGAATTTTGGGAGAGTTCGATCAAGCAACCGTGCTTCAAAAAATGAAAGGAGAGATAGCTAAGTGGGAGGCTGCAGATCCAAATACCAAAGTAATGCCGGCAATTGAATACATTGCCGTAGTTGCGCAGGACAGTCCCGGCAAGAGCGGTCTCTATCGCGCACGTATGCCAGACGATCAGGTAGACATAGCAATAGAAATGGCGAAGAAAATCGATGCCATTGTCATTCTCGATATACAGGTGGGTAAGAGCACGGTGCAATCTGAAATTCCTGCACTCGAGCACTACCTCAAAATGCCAAACGTGCACCTAGCGCTCGACCCCGAATTTTCTATGAAAGGAGGAGAGAAGCCAGGGACAGTGATAGGGTCACTTAACTCAAACGACATTAATTACGCAGCAAATTATTTGGCCAAGCTCGTAAAAGATAATAATCTTCCCCCGAAGGTACTCATCGTGCATCGGTTCACCCAGCGTATGGTGGTTGGTGCGCCGAGCATCACGCCGCTTCCTGAAGTGCAGGTGGTGATGGTGATGGATGGGTGGGGAAGTCCTGCGCGAAAAATTGGCACGTATAAGAGCTTTATTTACCCCGAGCCAGTACAGTTCACCGGTTTCAAACTCTTTTACAAGAATGACTTAAAGCCGCCGAGTGAGCGTATGCTTACGCCAGCGGAACTTCTGAAATTAACGCCGCAACCAGTCTTCGTCCAGTATCAGTAACGAAGGTCCAGAAGCCCAACCTGCTTTGTTGCGGGTCCCTGCTCGTCACTGCGTCGTACTGCTAGTACGCCTCCGTTCCTCACCTCCCGCGCCTCGCATCTTGAACTTCTGACCACTTCGTTCAAAACATTTACGAGCCCGTATCGTATACTAATAAGTAATGGATAACCCTGAGCGCGTCACCTATTTCGCAGCCACCGACAACCGCGGAAAGCGTACGCCATTTGGTATTAAATCAAACGATCGCGGGCGTCATATGTATGTCATCGGCAAGACCGGCATGGGTAAGTCAACATTGCTTGAGAATATGGCCATTCAGGACATTCAAAACGGTGAGGGAATGGCCTTCATTGATCCGCACGGTAGTGCAGTGGAGAAACTGCTCGATTTTATTCCTGAGCACCGCATCAAGGACGTGGTCTACTTTGCACCGTTTGATTTGGAACACCCGATGGCGTTCAACATTATGGAGGATGTGGGATATGACAAGCGTCATCTGGTGACATCTGGGCTTATGGCCACATTTAAGAAAATTTGGGAAGACGCGTGGAGTGCGCGTATGGAGTACATTCTCACCAATACACTGCTGGCACTTTTGGAGTACCCAGACGCTACACTGCTTGGGGTGAATCGTATGTACACAGACAAAGCCTATCGCGCCAAGGTGGTGGACAATGTGAAGGACCCTGTCGTGAAAGATTTCTGGACCAAGGAATTTGCAGGATATACGGACCGCTTTACCCAGGAGGCAACACCTGCTATTCAAAACAAGATTGGGCAGTTCACCAGTAATCCACTCATTCGAAATATTATCGGGCAGCCGCACTCGTCTTTTGATATTCGTGACTTGATGGATAAGCGCAAGATTCTCCTCATCAACCTGTCAAAGGGATTGGTGGGAGATGTAAATATGCGTCTTCTTGGTTCTATGCTCACTACCCGCATATTCCTTGGCGCGATGAGTAGAGCGAACTTGCCACCAGAGGAACTCAAGAAAACAGCGAAGTTTTATCTGTATGTGGACGAGTTCCAGAACTTTGCCAACGACACATTTGCGGAAATTCTCTCCGAAGCGCGTAAGTACAATTTAAATCTCATTATTGCGCACCAGTATGTGGAGCAAATGGAAGAGGAAGTACGTGCGGCGGTATTTGGAAACGTTGGTACGACGGTCGCATTTCGTGTGGGGCCATTTGATGCTGAGTTACTCGAAACGGTGTTCAGTCCAGAATTCCTAAAAGAGGACTTGGTAAATCTCGGGTTTGCACAGGTGTATATGACCTTGATGATAGATGGCATCGGTTCGCGTCCATTCTCTGCTATTACGATTCCACCAATCGAGCAGCCGTCACGATCGTTTAAGAAAGAAGTAATTGATGCATCACGAAGCCAATTTGGTACTGCACGCGCTGGTGTGGAAGAACTTATTTATAGCGAGTTGATGCCACCCACACCTCCTCCCGCTCCAAAAAAGGAAAGCGCGCCATCAGCAGCTCAAGCGTATGCAACTCGCCCTCGCACGCAAACTACTGACGCGCCAGACCGGCCTCGCGCGCCTCGACTAGATGCGCCTCGCAAAGATGCTCCACAACGTGACCGACCGCGTGCTGATGCTCCAATGCGCGATCGCCCTGCGCCACCAAAGGAAAAGACCGCAGAAGATTTAAAGGCCATACTACGCTCAACGCTTGCCAAGGCTGAGGGAGAGAAAAAGGTGCAGACAGAAAAGAAAGAGACAGGACTCAAGGAGGCACTTGGTGCAGTAGTTGCGTCACAGGAACCGAAGTCCCCGCCAGTTGTCGCAACGCCTCCAGCTGAAAAGTCGGGTGTGCGGGCACCAGAGCCGTTTGAGATACCCGAGGAAACGCTCCGGTCAATCTTTAAAGATGTCTAGGGTAGTCGCCAAACTTTCACTTATTGTCGTTGCGCTCCTGGCGCCCCTCTCAGCCGTTCACGCGGCTGTTGTTATTAGTGAGGTGGCGTGGATGGGAACTCGTGCCGACACTGGGGCATTCTGTGAATGGGTAGAACTTGCAAATACGGAAGCTTCTCCGGTGTCCCTGTCGGGCTGGAAATTGTTTACGGGTGACGGTGGTATGAATGTGCCACTTTCAGGCTCGATTAATGCAAATGGGTATTTTTTAATAGCGTGGAAAACGGAAAAGAATTGCCCTGATCCAGTTCCTGGAGTAACTGAAGATATTACTCACACATTTGGAAACGGTCTTGCGGACAAGGGAGAAGTTTTAATACTTGCCTCTGATCTGAGCGAGGTCGATAAAATAGATGCTACAGAGGGTTGGGAAAAGAGTATTGGAGGCTCTTCGACTAAAAAACTCACACCCCAGCGAATCGGTGATGGGTGGACTACTGCAGAGCCGACTCCTCGGGCGGCTAATATTTCTGCAGACACCAGCACAAGTGGAGATACCCCTACCACACCCACCTCTGATCCGCAGACCCCTCAACCAAGTGTGGCGGGGGTTACTGTGGTGACAGGTAAACGCACCAGTCCGGTGCCCGTGCTCTATATAGAAGCGGGATCAGGAAAGATTGTGACGCGAGGCGCATCTGCAGTATTTCGTGCCTACGCATACGACAGCAACAACGAACTAAGAAAGGATGCAAAATTCGACTGGAGTTTTGGCGATGGGTCTGGTGGAGAGGGAACGGAAGTAGCTCATACCTATGTACTGTCTGGTACGTACACAATCGTCATTCACGCAAAGGCAGGTCCGAGCGAAGCGGTGTCTACACTGTCTGTGCGCGTGGACGATTCGAAGGTAGAGGTCATTACATCCGATGAGACAAGCGTCACGCTTAAAAACAACGGAGCCGAAATGGTGGACCTGTCCTCGTGGTATCTGGCACAGGGTGAACGAAAATTCACATTTCCTCCGTATACGGTTCTTGTAGCTGGTCAGGAGGCACACTTTCCGCAGGCAATCACCGGCCTTGGTTCCTCCACACTCCCGGTACACCTTCTGTTTCCTGACGGCAGTAGTGTTTCCGAATTGGTACGTGCAACGTCCACGCCTGCAACAGTAGACGCGCCAGCCCAGGAAACCTTGATGGTGCCTGTCGTGCAACCTATTTCCTTTGAAGCAGGTATACAAGGGATAGAGGCCGCACTACCTCAGATAGACACTAACGCTTCAAGTACCTATGAAGAAACCCGTGCCCCGAGCGCGCCAGTGAACCCTGGTGTGCTCGGGGCGTCAGTGGCAAACAGTATGCCGTCTTTTCTAAAATCACCTTGGACTGCTTCATTTCTGGGACTGTTGGTTGCTGCGGGAGCAGTTCTCGTCGTACTCTAATAGTACGTCCGAAAAAGGCCGGCTGCGGCGTTGCTTATTCCGAGGCTCCCTCACCGTATAGCTCATACGGCTCGGTGCGCTTCACCCCAGGAGTACTTGAATCCCTAATCGCTTCGCTCAAGGGCTTCTGGCGCTCACTCGCGCCTTGCATCCGTCTATTTTTCGAACATACTTCAATCACGATATGTCCAAACTCATTCTCGTTACCGGCGGAGCCGGATTCATCGGCTCGCACCTGTGCGAGCGGCTTTTGCGTGACGGGCACAAGGTCATCTCTCTCGATAACTATTTTACGGGCAGCCGCGAAAATCATATCCCGGGCGTTGAGTATCGAGATGGACATACAAAAGACATCGAAGCCTTGGTTCCCGAAAAACCAGATATCGTGTACCACCTGGGTGAGTATTCTCGCGTCGAGAAAAGTCTTACGGAGCCTGCATTAGTTTGGGACCTCAATAAATTAGGAACGTGCGCCGTACTCGAGTTTTGTCGGGCAAGGGGATCCAAAATAGTCTATGCTGGGTCATCTACAAAATTTGGTGACGGGGGGCTTGGTCGCGACCAAAGTCCGTACGCGTGGAGTAAGGCTACGAACACCGAGCTTGTGCGTAACTACGGAGCCTGGTACGGACTCCCATACGCTATTACTTATTTTTATAATGTGTACGGTCCCGGTGAACGTGCTGGCACCTACGGTACGGTTATAGAGATTTTTAGACAAAAGTTTCTAAAGGGAGAAGTGCTTACCGTAACAGCGCCAGGTACACAGAAACGAAATTTTACGCACGTCACTGACATAGTTGACGGTCTAGTATTAGTGGGAGAAAAGGGGCTGGGTGACGACTTTGGTATAGGAGACGAAACAGCATATTCAATACTGGAAGTAGCACAACTATTTGGGAGCGAAATACAAATGATGCCTGAGACGCCAGGAAATAGAATGGGTTCAGAAATTGACACGGCAAAAACTCGCGCGCTGGGCTGGGAACGACGCCGCACTCTTCCTGAGTACATCGCTGAGTTTAGGGTTGTATGAAAAAAGTACTCATATTTTCTCTGCAGTACTACCCATTTGTGGGTGGGGCAGAGGTCGCCATAAAAGAAATTACCGATCGTCTATCGCCCAAGGAATACGAGTTTCATATGGTGACTAGTCGATTTGATTCGACACTGCCTAAGACAGAAAAGATTGGAAATGTGACGGTACACCGTATTGGTCTTGCGACAAAATCACCGAACATTGCTGACCTAAAAAAGATGCCACTGCATCTCAATAAATTTTTGTTCCAACTGCTAGCAGTGCCACACGCACTCTCGCTTCACCGAAAGCACAATTTTGATATGACGTGGGCAATGATGGCGCACGCAACTGCTATTCCCGCAGGTATCTTCAAGTGGCTTAATCCGAGCGTGCCCTATGTGCTTACCCTGCAAGAAGGAGACCCAACCGAGTACATAGAAAAAATGATGAAGCCAGTGTGGCCACTCTTTCGTCAGGGATTTGTACGAGCGGACGCACTGCAGCCAATTTCTACATTCCTCCTTACTTGGGGAAAGCGTATGGGATTTAGAGGAGAGGAAAAAGTTATTCCAAATGGTGTAGACACGGCACGCTTCACGCAGACATTTTCTGAGAGTGATATACAGGCGATGAAGAATACTCTTGGTAAGAAGGAGGGAGATGTATTTATTGTTACCACTTCAAGGCTTGTACATAAAAACGCCGTAGACGATGTCATCAACGCGCTCACACATCTTCCAGACAATGTGTACTTCCTTATTTATGGCATTGGTCCAGACGAGGACAAGCTGAAGGAGCTTGCACGCACAAAGGGAGTGGAAGCACGTGCGCGGTTTATGGGTCAAATAGGACACAAAGAAATGCCTCTGATGCTTGCGTGTTGCGACATCTTTACCCGCCCGTCTCGCTCAGAGGGTATGGGGAATTCATTCATTGAGGCGATGGCAGCCGGGCTCCCGGTGATAGCTACTCAGGAGGGCGGCATTAGCGACTTCATGTTTGATGAGAAGCGAAATCCGGAGCTAGATGCCACTGGCTGGGCAGTAGACGCAGACGCTCCAGAGCAGATTGCGGGCGCGGTACAGGACATTCTGGAGCGCCCGCAGAAGGTGGTTGAGGTAGTGGCAAACGCCAAAAAACGGGCTCTGACGGGCTTTGACTGGGATTCTATCGCCTCATCTATGCGCCAACTTTTTGGACGCCTAACGAGTTAGAATAGGGGTATGAACATCGTTATTACGAGCCCGATACCACAAGGGGGTGTTGGAGGTCCTGCTTCTGTGGCGGGGCAGATTCGGGACGAATGTACCCGGCTGGGGGACAATGTGCGAGTAGTATCGCCGACCGCAACCGAAATGCGAGTCCCAACGGTAGTGCGACAAGCTATTCTTTGTTTACGTCTACTTGAGCCCATTGCTCACGCCGATATCATACTGGCACTTGATCCGGTCAGTACCGGATTTCCAGCGACGATTCTTGCAAGAATTTTTAGAAAAAGAATAATTCTTCGTGTGGGCGGAGATTTTTTGTGGGAGACGTTTGTGGAGCGAACCAAGGAGTCTGTACTACTCTCCGAATTTTATTCAAAGCCTCGAAAACTCGTAATGCGGGAACGAATTATCCGTATGCTAACGAGGATTACGATTTCTCAATCCGCAGCAGTAGTTTTCACAACACAATGGCAGCGGGAGTTATGGGCAACTCCCTACGGTATTTCAGTCACAAAAACACGAATTATCGCAAATGCACTACCTGAGCCCGAGCACCACTTAGAAATGGGAAATGAACTACTCGCTCTTGGTCGTGATACGGCCGTCAAAAATATCGCTCTGTTGCTTCGGGTCTGGGAGCGCCTGCGCAATGCATATCCAAATGTAACGCTCACAACCGGCACGGTCCCTGCGCACACATACACGCAAGCGCTGGCCCGCTGTCGGGGTGTCATACAGCCCTCAATAAGTGAGGTGTCTCCAAATACCGTTCTTGAGGCGATCGCCTATGGCAAGCCATTTATCACTACAACGGACACCGGTATACGCGACCAGTATAGAAACGATGGACTCTTTGTTGATACGCGAAGCGAGGACGCTTTGGAGCACGCCATCGTTTCATTATTGAATGATTCGAATTCTTTCGTGAGTCATCAGGGAGCTGTTACACGCACCTGGAAAGAAGCGACTCAGGAGTGGCGCGAACTTTTTGTGAGTTTACTCACTAAGCAAAGTCACATCTCTGTATGAATGTTTTGTTTCTTGGATCGGACCCATCGCTTGCAGAAGAAGGAGCCAGTCGTGCTCGTATGCGTGAGTACGCCGCTGCAATTGGCGAATTACATATTCTTACTACGGCACCAAAGCCGTTCGAGCACACGGAAGCACATTTGCATATTTATGGAATTGCAGTTCCCAAGTATCTGCGAGTGGCTGCGCTTACAAAGCGTGCACAACAACTTATTTCTCGGCACACTATAGAAGTGGTATCAGCGCAGGACCCGTTTGAGCACGGGCTTGCCGCATTGCGCGCGGTGCAGCATACGCAAGCAAAACTACACATACAGATACATACCGATTTTCTGTCTCCTGAATTTGTACGCGCTACACGATTTCCTATGTCGCTCCTCAATTTGGTACGCCAGCGGATGGCGGGCAGGGTACTGTGCTCAGCCAATGGTATTCGCGTTGTTTCTAAACGTATTAAAGACAGTCTTGTTGAACGATACGGAACGCGAATTGTGGAACCGACCGTTATTCCTATAGCGGTAGATACAGTGTTGCCAGAGCCTCATGCGCTGCCAGCACATTCGTTTTCATATCCTCTTGTTACCGTAGGAAGAATTGAGTCAGAGAAGCGAGTCACGGACATTGTGAAGGCGCTCTCTATACTACGTACTGAATGCCCAGAGGCAGGTTTGATAGTCATAGGTAACGGAAGAGCGCTGCCTGGAGTGCAGAAACTCGTAAAGAAACTGAAACTTACAAATCGCGTTATTTGTACAGGCACCTGGAGCACTGCTGCATGGGGAATGATTCGTAGCAGCAGTGCATACATTCAAGCTAGTGCGTATGAGGGTTATGGGCGCACCCTCGTAGAGGCTGCACTCGCGGGTGTTCCTGTCATTACTACGGACGTAGGAATAGTAGGTGAGGTGTTCACTGGAAAGGGCGACGCGCTTATTGCTCCGGTGCGTTCTCCGCGTGCGCTTGCCATCCATATTCGCACGTTGGTAAACACTCCAAGCGTTGCAGTAACTCTTGGAAGTGCTGGCAGGGAAGCCGCGCTGAAACATCTCAAAGAAACAGATTCATCAGCTTCAAGCATTGCTAAGGATCTTGCACGGCTCGTATGACCGAGACCAAAAACATAGTCACCGTGGGTGGAGGAACCGGAACATTCGTCGTTATTTCTGGGCTCCGTACGATTCCCAACCTATCCCTTTCAGCTATTGTGACGATGGCAGACGATGGTGGGTCCACGGGGAGACTGCGTGATGCGTATGGATTTCTGCCGCCAGGGGACGCGCGCCAAGCGCTCGTAGCGCTTGCACCAGATGGAAACGTGCTGCGCGATCTCTTTGCCTATCGGTTTGAGAAGGGAGATGTTGCTGGCCACAACTTGGGCAATTTATTTCTTACCGCACTTACCGACGTGCTCGGGTCAAACGAAGCTGCGCTACAAGAAGCTTCGCGCATTCTGCGCGTGGACGGAACGGTAATCCCAGCCACTGAGGTCCCTGCAACCCTGCAGGCTTTGTTGTCTGATGGAAGTACGGTGCGCGGGCAGAACACTATTAGCGAAAGTGGTACCGCTGATACGCATATAGAAGCGCTGTCATACGAGATACCACTTCCCATTACTGTTGCTGCAAAGGACGCACTCGAGGCGGCAGACCTTATTGTGCTTGGACCGGGATTGCTGTACTCATCCACCATAGCGGCGCTCCTTGGCGACGGCACCCAAGAGGCAATACGCGCTTCCTCTGGACGTATCGTGTACGTAGCAAATTTGTTTACTAAAGCCGGTGAGACGGACGGATACGCGCTTTCGAAGCACTGCGCAGAAGTTGAGAGATACGCGGGAAAAAGTATCGACCACATATTGGTACACAACGAAGGATTCTCCCCGGAGGTGCTGTCTTGGTACGCAAATGAGGGAGAGTTCCCACTTGAAGACGATATGGAAGAAGACCCGAGAGTTATTCGTGGGTCCCTTGCATCCCTAAACATCGTGCCACCACTACCAAACGACCCCGTGCGTCGCTCACTGATGCGCCACGATTCAAACTTTATTGCGAGAGAATTAGGTAAACTTCTATCATAATGTATCTCCTCGACTTTGACCGTACCTGTTTCGATACTGACGCCTTTATGGAGTATCTTGCGACCCATCCCCACGCCAGACAATACGCACATCTTTCTGGTGAAGAATTAGGACGCATCCTCAATAAGGACGTTGAGATGGGAACATTGCAGTTTGCCCCCGGGGAACTTTCGCAGTATTTGTACGAAGACGCTGCGCGATTCCTGCGCGATAAAGAAAACGGCGTACTCTTAATCACCCACGGAAATGCCCACTTGCAAAGAGCGAAAGTGGAAAGTGCTATCTATGGCATTCCACGCATTTCAACGATTTATACGGGCGAGGTTCGTAAGGGTGTCTTTTTAGGACCCCATATTGGAATGTATGGAAGCAACCCTGTATTTGTTGATGATGTGCCGGTGGAGCTGGAATTATTGGAAACATATGCCCCGCACGCTGTGTTATATGAAATGCGCAGAGACCATAAGACAGGAGATGGCAGATGGCGTACTATTACTACACTTTCAGACCTGGTCTGACTTCGGGTGCACGGAGAAATTTACGTAACATTAATCCTCAAGTTTTCACATATGAATGCGGCAACGCTTATCGGTGTAATAGGACAAGGGTACGTGGGCAAAAACTACGCTGACGATTTTGAGAGCCGAGGCTTTGCGGTAATTCGATATGCGCTCGAAGAACCGTATGTAGGGAACAAAGAAAAAATAGCAGCGTGCGACATTGTGTGTATTGGCGTCCCTACACCCACAACCCCGAAGGGATTCGATTACTCCATTGTCGATAGCGCACTTTCTTTGGTGGGTGATGGAAAAATTGCCGTCATAAAGTCAACGGTCCTTCCGGGTACTACCAAGAAACTGCAACAAGCGCATCCTGGCATTACCGTACTATACTCGCCCGAGTTTCTTTCTGAAGCTACTGCACGCCAAGACGTTTCGACGCCCTTTGCTTCTGTGGTTGGTACATCTGCGTCAGATCAGGAGACCCAAGCAGCGCTTGTTCTGTCCGTACTCCCCGATGCACCGTATAAGCAGATTATGACAAGTACCGAGGCAGAAATTTTTAAGTATGCGCATAATACGAGCGGGTACATACAGGTAGTGTTCTTTAATATGCTCTATGACTTGGCACAATCACTTGGTGAGAATTGGGAGCGTATTGGCACTGCCGTCGCTGCAGATCCCTACATTAGTAGTCGGTACTCAAATCCACTTCATAAATCAGGACGGGGTGCAGGAGGGCACTGCTTTATAAAAGATTTCGCAGCGCTGCGTCAGCTGTATACCTCGGTGCGCCCCGCGGACGCTACTGCGGCAGCGGTATTTGCGGCAGTTGAGGCTAAAAATCTAGAACTTCTTCGTTCAACAAACAAAGACTCTGAGTTGGTGGCGGGTGTGTATGGAAGTGTTCAATAATCTATGAAACACAAAACTATCTGCGTGACGGGAGCTGCGGGTTTCATCGGTTTTCACCTAAGCCAGCTCTTACTCGCCACAGGCTACAGAGTAATTGGCGTTGACTCTATGAGCTCATACTACGACGTGCGAATGAAGCGTGCGCGCCTGCGTGAGCTTAAGAAGCATACGCAGTTTACGTTTCATAAAATTAACATCGCGCAGTATGATACGCTCGAGGCCATCCTTCGCGAGTCAAATGTGCAAGAGATAGTGCATCTTGCTGCACAGGCGGGTGTGCGGTACTCGCTTACAAATCCGTGGGCGTACGCAGAAGCGAACTATCTGGGCACATTGAATGTGTTCGAAGCGGCACACAGACTTAATTTGCCACGTGTTATCTACGCGTCATCAAGTTCTGTATATGGCGCGAACAAGAAGCAACCATTTACCGAAACTGATCGTGTTGATACTCCAATTTCTATATACGCAGCGTCCAAGAAGGCAAACGAATCGTTGGCATATTCTTATCACCACCTGTATGGCATGGAGATGGTGGGGCTTCGCTTCTTTACCGTGTACGGCACATGGGGCAGGCCTGATATGGCACTCTTTAAATTTGCCAGGCGTATTCTTGCGGGGGAGCCTATTGATCTCTACAACAACGGCCGTATGAAGCGCAGTTTTACGCACGTTTCGGACATTGTCACAGCGATTCTGACTCAGATAGAAAAGGCTCCCCAGAAAAAGTACCGTCTCTACAACTTGGGAGGAAGTGAAGCGGTACCGCTCTCGCGTTTTGTGAAGCTCATCGAAAAGCACGCTGGCAAAAAGGCGAAGGCGCGTATGCTTCCGCTTCAGGCAGGGGATGTACCAGCGACAGTTGCCGACTGTAGTAGCGCAAAGCGCGATCTTGGATTTACACCAAAGGTTGGCGTTGAAGAGGGAATTGAAAGCTTTATGGTGTGGTTTAAAGAACACGAGGAATTTCTGACCTCGCTTACTGAACCAAAGCAATAGTAATCAGCAGCAGTTATGAAGCTTCTCATCGTCACACAAGCAGTAGATACAAACGATCCGGTCCTGGGGTTTTTTCATCGATGGCTAGTGGAGTTTGCAAAAAACTGCGAACAGGTGACCGTGTGTGCCTTGCGGGTGGGTGAACACAATCTGCCTAGCAACGTCACTGTGGTGCCATTGCGACCTGGGGGACGTGGGAAGCTTCTGGTTATCGGGCGTTTCTACTATGAAATTATTTCGCGTCGATCTACATACGATGCGGTGTTCGTACATATGAATCCCGAGTACGTAGTGCTTGGAGGGCTGGTATGGAGACTTATGGGAAAGCGAATTTCACTATGGTACACACACAAGCATGTTGGGTTGCGACTGAGAATTGCAGAGCTGCTTGCCAACACGGTATTCACCGCATCAAAGGCAAGTTTCAGACTTCACTCAAAAAAACTACGCGTTATGGGTCACGGACTCGATTGCCCTCAGGCACACCCTTCCGTGTACGTGCCGGGAACTAGTATGCGAATCGGAACTATTGGCAGGCTTACGCGAACCAAGGGCGTCTTGGAGATGCTCAGCGTGCTTGATGTTTTGCACGTAGAAGGAAAGAGCCTTAGTTTCACCCTTGTGGGCAGTGCTGCAACAAAAGAGGATAGCGCATATCAACGCGAGGTTGAGTTGGCTGTGCACGAGCGACCGTATGCATCGTGTGTTCAGATGGTTGGTGCGGTGTCGCACGAACACGTCCCCGACATACTGAAAAATGTCGATGTGTTCTTAAACTTCAGTAATACCGGGAGTCTCGATAAGGCCGTGCTTGAGGCATTGTGTGCGGGTGTGCCAACGGTAGTCTCAAATGAAGCGTTCAAAGAACTGCTGGTGCCGTATGGTCTCTTTCTTTCATCACGCACTCCTGAAGATGGGGCCCGCGCCATAGAGCATGCGCTTCAAGTAGATACACGCCCTCTTCAGGCGTATGTTCGAAAGTCTCACTCTTTGCAGTCACTTATTCCAGCTCTACTGGCGGAGCTCCAGAAGTTACACTAGATATGACCAGGACACCTTCAGTACAGCCTATTCCTTGTACCGTTGCGATACTTACTCGCAACAGCGAGGGCACGCTTACCCGGGCGCTGGAGAGTGTGCGGGATTTTGCAGAAATAATCATCTGCGACGGCGGTTCTACGGACGATACGCTCGCTATTGCAAAAGCATTCGGTGCTCGCATACTTAGTCAAAGCTCAGAGTACCTTGACGGTGATGGTCGAATTTTGAACTACTCTGGAGTGCGCAACCAAACACTTGCGAGTGCTTCTTACTCTTGGTTCTTGGTTCTTGATTCTGATGAATATATAGATACTGCTTTGCGAGACGAGGTACGCGATATTGTGCTACAACAACCTCGTGTTTTCTGGGTTCCTAGGAAATACGAGTATCTTGGAAAAAAAATAGACTGTTCTGTAGCATACCCGTCGCAACAGTTACGGCTTTTCCATAAAGATGTGGTGCATGGCTTCATTAAGAGCGTCCACGAGCGCATACAAATTAAATCAGGAACTGAAACGCTTTATACTAAAGGAGCAATGATTGTGCCTCTGCCACACACAGCACGTGAGCTTGTTAAAAAATGGAGAACGTACATAGATATGGAAAACAAAAGGAAGGGTCCGGTGACATTTAGAGGTTGGAGTAAGTGTATGTGGCGAGAGGCTGCAATAGGAGTCAGATATGTATACCGTCTCGGGTTGCTATTACTAAGTTGCAAGGGAAATCGCTTACCAATTCAATACGAGCTCGCGCGTGTATGGTATCAGTTCACGCTTGTGCGGGAATCAATGAGGTATATTAATAAGTTCTAATAGGATGACTACCAGAACGCCACATTTTTTTATTGTCTTTCATGGTCGTTTTCCGAGTGAAAAGGCAGCATCACTGTTTGTGATCGAGCACGCAACAGCACTTTCTGCCCACGGTAACGTTACAATTATTGTACCGAGCAGATTTGACAAGCACAAAGAAAAAAACGAAACGATTTACGCTATTCCCTTAGACATTACCGTACACAGGTTACCGACCATAGATCTATTTTCGGTGTCTTGGCTTGGAGGTCTCCCATTTTTCTTGAGTACTTTGGTATTCTCCTTCGCCACTTACGTATTTCTTTCATTCCACGCAAGGAAAGGGGATATCATCTTTGCGAATGACTTGGTTCCAGGAATCGCAGCGGTTCTCGCATCAAGTGACGTTGTGTACGAAGTACACGACTACCCAGAGCACTGGAAGTTTCTCTATCGGTTCTTGTTCTCCAGGACGAAGCTTGTCATAGCAACAAATGAGTGGAAAGCGTGCGAGCTTAGACTGGATTTCCCCGTAGCAGGAGACCGCATATTTATGGAGAGGAATGGTGTGAATCTTTCTTTGTTCTCACCTAAGTCGTTGCAGGAAGCCCGTAAGGAGTTAGGGTTGATGCAGGACCAGACGATTGCGGTGTACACAGGACACCTGTATGGCTGGAAAGGAGTGGACACGCTTTTGGCTGCCGCAAGAGAACTGCCAAAGGTCGAGTTCTTCTTTATTGGTGGAACTGCAGACGCTGTTACTCTATATACGCGAACGTGGAGAGAGAATAAAAACATCCACTTTGTTGGACATGTTCCTCATAAGCTAGTGCCAATCTGGCAATCAGCTGCAAATGTCTTAGTACTTCCAAATACAGGAACGCAGGACATATCCGCAAAGTACACGTCACCTATGAAGCTATTTGAGTATATGGCCAGCAATCGTCCTATAGTTGCAAGCAACCTACCCTCTGTTGTGGAGGTTATAGGTACTGATCTGGCGTACTTCTATACTCCCGACGATGTGGAGAGTTTGGTGGAGAGTCTTCGAAGCGCCTTGACTGGCGGTACAGAAGCACAGCAGCGAGCAAATGCCGCTCGCGCTCGCGTAGAGCAGTATACGTGGGACAAAAGGGAGGAACGAATTATGAAAAGATTTTCTATGCTATGAGTTTACTTCGCACTGTTGGGAAAGGCGTCGCGTGGACCGTGGTTGGTACGGTAGTGAACAAGGTGCTGGTGCTCGCAAATGTGCTTATTATTCTGCATCACCTTACGGTATTCAATTACGGTGTCGCTGAGCTCGTTTTTTCGATAGCAAGTATGGCAAGCGTTATCCTTTTGCCCGGACTTACGGCAACCATTGCAGCTGATATGGGTGTTGAACGGGGCCGTGGAAATACCGCAAGAATGAAGGCCTTGTTTTTACAATACGTGCTGCTCGTAAGTGTGCTTGCGACAGTTTCGTTCGGGCTTCTGTACTTTGGCGCCGCCATTGCCGCTTCATTTTCGGGAAACGCTTCGCTTCAAAGCTACATTCAAATAGTAGCCTTGACACTACTTATTTCCCCACTCCGCTCGGTAAGTCAGATGTTAGCGAGTGTGCACGGTCGATTCGTAGATCAGGCCGTATACGGCACACTCGAGGAAGTGGCCAAAACTATAACGCTCGTACTGTTTTTCTTTGGTTTTGGTATGGGTATCGATGGACTTCTCTATAGTGTTGTTGTGTCGCAGTTAGTAGCTGTGGCATGTTTCATTCCTCGAACAATTTCAGGGTATCTCTATTTTGGGACTGCAGTGGCAGAAGGGCAGTATCGGTTCTGGCAACTCATCGGATCTCATCGAAAATGGAGCATTTTGGCAGGGTATGTCGGGAACATCACACAGAATCTGCAACTTTGGATTATCAAACTTTTGCTTGGGACAGAAGCAGTTGGTTTGTTTGCTTTTGCGCTCGGTATATATAGCAATGTTTCGAGTTTATTGCCATTCTCAAGTGTATTTGCGTCCTTGGCCCCGCTGCACATAGAGAAGAAGCAGCAGTTCATAGGGCTTATCAAGTCGTCTGTTAAGGCACAATTTTTGTGTGCACTTGGGTTAATTCTCGCAACGTTTGTTGGGCTTCCAGTACTCATGATTATTCTGCCAAAATATGTGCCGGCAATGCCTCTTACCTTGGTGCTCATTTTTGCACTTATTCCTACCGCCACGACAGCCGTTTTTACCCCAACATTTGCAATCCTAAAAGAACAATTTGCCTTCTTTGTAACAATGCTCGTGAAGTTGTTGCTCACCATTACCGTAATGCCAGTAAGTATTATGGTATTTGGAATTATGGGTATTGGGGTCGGTAGCCTAATCATCAACACTTCTTCAGGAATTGAACGGTACCTTAGACTTCGAAGCAAGATGCCAGAATTCTCACTATCCGTTCGTGACGTTATCGTCCCAACAACGTACCAGCTCTCGGTACTTAAGAGTCTTGGGCGAAGGGTGCTTTCTCGTAAGGGTATTCGTATGTTTATGGAAGCAAGTCTCCACTAGGTCGTCGTGGGGTTTCTGCTAGGGGTGCGGTACAATGGCCACACCTATGAAACTTGCACTTAAGAAACTGATTGGATTTTTTGGATATGGACTGTTCCCACTTGGAACGATTCCTATGGATACGCGCCGTATTCAGGCACTTATTGGGCTTACTGAAGCGTACAAGCTTGTAGCTGATATACCAGGAACTATAGTGGAGTGTGGGGTTGGAAAGGGAAGGACCTTTCTCTTTTTTACACATCTTGCCTCGCGCGAAAGTAGGGGTCGGACCGTATGGGGTTTTGATTCTTTCGGAGGATTTCCAGAACCAGCTCCAGAGGACGACAGTGCTCGAAAGCCCCGCAAGGGTGAGTGGAGTGGCACCTCTCCCGATGACATCCTCCGTATTTTGCATATTGCTGGTGTGTCCCCAGATTTCATTCGGACTAATGTAAAACTCGTTCCCGGGTTCTTTGATAAGAGTCTTGCGGGGTACGATCGCTCTCCAATCGCGCTACTGCATATTGATGCAGATCTCTATCAATCATATCGAGATGTATTCCGAGTCCTCGAGCCGCTAGTTGTTCCAGGAGGAGTTATTTTATTTGACGAGTATAACGAAGATCGATGGCCAGGAGCATCTAAGGCAGTGGATGAATACCTTGCACAGACAGGTAAGACACTACGCACTACCAGTTCGGGAAAGTACTACGTTATTAAGTAGTGTTCTATTTACTTACTAGCGAGAGAGCGTAGGTGGCGCTGGGGGAATACTCGTCAGCTGTCATATCACTTGGTAGGCGGTAATGCGGCTGCTCGACCCACCACGGAGAAGTGTAGAATGCGGTAAACATAGTGCGAACGTTTTTCGTCGCGTGCCCACCCTTATGTAGTCCCGAGGTGTCGCAAAAAAGCACCGTTCCTGCTGGTCCCGTCATGGTCATAACGTCGTGAGGAGAAACAGCACGCTCAACCTGTGCGTCGCCTGGATACGCGCCATAGGGCCGCTGTTGAGGGAACAGGTTCCCGTATGTGCCTCCGCGTGTAGATCCACGCACGTAAACGAACGGACCCGCTGCTTCGTCAACGTCAGTGAGGTATACAAACATTTTGCACAAACGTTGCTCCTCTGGATCTCGATGCCACCGCTGCGAATCTATTGCCTCATCAGTAACTTCTGGCAATGTATCGGCAAGATGGAAATAATTTAGTTTTGTCCGTAGTTCTAAATACGCGTTTGCTACACGTAGCGCGGCATCACTAAGAGCAAGTGAAAGGAATGGGTTATTGCGGTCCAGTGTTTCTCCTTGCGGCCAATAATCGAAAAGGAATTTCTTTTTTCGGTTTGGACGTCCCGTAGATACTTTTGCTTCTTCTGCAAACACGCGCAATTCCGCAAGTTTTTTGGTTCCTTCAAACATCTCCTCTAGACTTGTGCGTGCAATACCATCACGTCTCAGGTCCCTCAAAACCCGCCCCTGCCACTCTTTCAGTTCTGGTGCAGATTTTCTCCACGTGGCCCGGTGCCCTTTGTTGAGTAGTCCATACCATACGGGCCACGAGTTCCTAACGCCAAAGTAGAGTCGAAGAATCGCGTATTTAAGCTTGGGTAGAGAGACTTCCATGACAGAATTGTAGAGGAAAGAGTCGTCAGCCACAATGCATGCCAACGGTGCTGAGAGGTGTATTATGGACGCATTCATGAACCCTTCACCCCAGGAAAAAAAATCAGTCCTCTTTATCGCAAGCGAGGACCTTGTTGTACGTAACATTCTTGACACCCCTGTTTGGGATGAGATTCTGCCAGCGTTAAGGAAAGCAACAGTAACATTGGTGGTTCCAAAGGGTCGTACCGCAGAATTTAACGAACGGTACGCCGACGTTGATGTCACTGTTAAAGAATTTAATAGAGCACGACCAAGTCATATTGATGCGCTCGTTGCAACACTTCTGTATGCAGGGCTTCCAACCCACACCAATCATTGGTCTAAAATGCGTGCACTCCTGCGAGGCGATGCCACTTTCGTCGCCACCTATGCCAAGAGACTCCACGCTGCTACGCTCGGACGCATACACCCCTATCAGCGACTATTGCGCAAACTCTTTATTTTGGTGGGCAAGGACAATGCTGCTCGAGCGCTTTTCGATGAAGTGCGTCCAAACCTGGTAATCTCACTGTCCATTACGAATTTTGATACAGACGTGGTGCTCATGCGCGAAGCAAAGCGTAGAAATATTCGCGTAGTTGGAATGACACGCAGTTGGGACAACCTCACCAGCCATGGAGCACTGCGTGTTGTTCCAGACTGTATTATTGTTCAAAACTCCTTTCTGCATGATGCTGCTCGGGGTGTTCAGGGTATTAGTTCAAGAGATGCTGCCATCGAAATAGTCGGGTTGCCACACTATGACCCTGTGCGCAGGGTAGAGGAATATGCTGGAACACGTGCAGAATTCTGCGGAGAGCACGGCCTGGACCCAAAGAAGAAAATCATTCTGTATGGAGCTATGGGAACCTTTCTATTTAAACGGGAAAATGACCTAGTGGAAATATTTTCGGAACTTGTTTTGAAGAATTCATTTCAACAGGAAGTACAATTTCTTTACCGGCCACACCCGAAGTTTGGTATTCCAGAATCAATCGGCAACGTTCCGGGAGTAACCATTGATAGATCGGCAACGTATCGTAGTGATGAGGATCGCGCCCGTTCGGCTTCAGAAGAACTCTTCCGGACTATGTATCACGCTGATGTTGTAGTTACTGGTGGTTCTACCTTTGCAATTGATGCGGCAGTGCTCGATAAGCCGGTTGTGTGCATAAACTTCGACGGCACCGCAAAGAAGGGTGAAGTAGCGTACTGGGAATCTGTTAATCGTTTCTATGATGCGTACACGCACTTTGAAGAGCTGCTTGCGCAGGGCGGAGTTCGTGTCGCGCGCACTCCCGAGGCGTTGGTGCGTGAAGTGCAGCGCTATCTTGCTCACCCTGAGCTAGAGCGAGAAGGTCGTTCTCGGATCGTGGAGCGGTTTGTAGGTGCTGCTGACGGTCATACCGGAGAGCGCCTAGGAGCTCTTCTTAGGGACGAAGTAACAACGTAAGTGGCTTATAGCCACGGGAATAAAAAAAGACCGAACCGTCTGGCATCTGGGCCAGAAGATTCGGTCAGTACAGCTCTCGCTAGAGCGGTATGCGATCCTTCACCACAAAGTACTTCTTTGTGAGCGGATAGTATCTGAGCGGGTTACGCTGCTTACCGCTGAGTGAGGAAAAGAACTCGTCGATTGCCTTTGTAGCTCCCGGCCACTTTTCCTCGGTCGGGCATTTTGACGAGAACTCCTTGTACTCGTCAAAACAGACCACGCCGCCTGGTGACACGAGAGGCCACAGGTGAATGAGTGCATCGCGGTACCCATCGTAGAGGTCGAGGTCTAGATGGAGAAACGCGATCGAGTAGTCTTTGTTCGCCTCCTTTGGTAGTGAATCACACAAGAAGCCCTGGGTAATTATGACCGACAGATTCGGGAATTTCTTGGCGATTTTTGCATCGGAAAGAACGCCCTCCACTGTTTCGCGCAACACGGCCCATTCACCTTTCTGTGGGTTGCGCCAGGACTGATCGCACGGGGCAGGTGCTGGCCATCCTTCGAACGAATCGAATCCACGAAGCGTTCGTGGGCGCTCGACGTTTTCTCTGCCGGCGAGGTAGGCCAGCATAAGGAAGGTGTTTCCTTCACCAAGCCCACACTCGACAATGTCGCCTGAGACTTTCGCGATCCGCTGGTACATGTTCAAGAAGTACTCGAATTGGTTCATCCATCCGAGCGGGTTATGGACCCACTGCGAAGGGAAGGCGCTGGGTGCGGCCATGACGATCTCCTTAAGTGCTGAATTTCGACCCGAAAAATATTAACACGTCTATGTATGTCAGTCAAGCTGCAACTGGCATGCTATCATGGCCGCATGATAAATCGTCACACTGTATTCGCGCTCATCCTTGCGCGCGGAGGTTCAAAGAGAATTCCAAAAAAAAATATTAAGGAACTTGCAGGGAAGCCACTCATTGCCTATTCCATAGAAGAAGCAAAGAAGTCCAAGTACATCGACCGACTTATTACCTCAACAGACGATCAAGAAATAGCCGACGTTGCTAGTGGCCTTGGCTCTGAAGTGCCGTTTCTTCGTCCCGCCGAGCTCGCCGAAGACACTACCACCGATTACCCAGTTTTTTTGCATGCGCTCGATTGGCTCAAAGAGCACGACCAGTGGGAACCAGACATCATCGTACAGTTGCGACCAACCTCTCCACTTCGTACCGTAGAAGATATTGACGCTGCTATAGAACTTCTAGCCACTCACCCAGAAGCGGACTCGGTTCGAACCGTAGCATTGCCTGAGCAAAACCCGTACAAGATGTACCGTATAGAAGAGAACGGATTTTTGACTCCACTCCTCACTATTCCTGGGGTACCAGAATCATTTAACTTGCCTGAGCAACAACTGCCCAAAGGTTACAAGCACGTGGGATATGTAGATGTCGCGTGGCGACGCACGCTGCAGGAAAAAGGAAGAATGACCGGGGACGCAATTCTTCCACTTATTCTCGAAAATCCTTTAAGTGGTATTAACACCATGGCAGATTGGGAACGGTACGAAATGGTTCTTGCTAAGCGAGAGGTATGAGTACTCCTATAGGAAGCGTGCGTGCTGTGGCTCTTGACTCACTCGGAGTGCTGTTTGGAGAGTCGGTGCTTGTTCATCCAAGGGACGGGGAGTACCTACGCACGCGCAGTCATATTGATGGACAAGGAATTTCGTATCTGCGCGCAGCCGGGATACCAATCGCTTTTATCTCAAGTGAAAAAGCGGGATTCCTAGAATATTTGGGTGACAAGTTGAACAACCTTCCTTCGGTGACCTCGGGCAGCTGGCATGAAATTGCCATTTTTACAGGAGAGGAGGGTAAGGATAAAGTAGCTGCGCTTACTGGGTGGCTCGCTTCGCACGGACTCACTCTGGCTGACTGTGCGTATATGGGAGACGATATTGCAGACTTGGCGGTGTTCCGGCAGGTAGGGTTCTCTGCCGCCCCAATACAAGCAGAAGAGTCGGTTAAAAGGGCAGCGGACTTTGTCGCTACACGTCGCGGCGGAGACGGTGCTGTTCGCGATCTTGCTAACGCTATCCTTGAGGCAAAAGAGATAGATTTAGAAACACTTTCACGCACATAATTCATGACCGATATACTCGAGCGGGCTACAAAGGATTTCTATTGGGGAATACTTCCACGAGAAGAAATGCAGCGATTTGTAGAGGCTGCCAGGAGTGAAGGATTTGATAAAGCCAGAACAACGTTTAAGTTTACTGGACGCTTTGATTACGCAGACGATTTTAGTCGGGCGGACTTCCATTTCTTTTTGACGACCCCAAAGAATGCGGAGATTCTTGATCTCGGTTCAGGCTACGGAAACGTCACCATCCCTCTCTCATATCATTATGAACAGGTGACTGCAGTAGATGCGTCGCGCGAATTGCTTGAGCTGTCGCGGATTCGTGCAATTGAAAAGGGACGAGACAACATCTCTTTTGTTCATGTAGATCCGCTCGGCAGTGGCGCATTGCCATTTGCCGACGCATCGTATGATCTTGTCATCTTAAACGGAGTGCTGGAGTGGGTTGGTCTATCAGGCGACAAAGAAGACCCGCGTGAGATCCAGGCATTTCTACTACGTGAAATAAAGCGAGTACTAAAGCCAGGAGGGAAGATATATATCGGCATAGAGAATAGATTATTTCCTGGCTGGTGGGCCCGGGACCCGCACTCAAAGCTTCCATACACCGTATTTCTTCCACGCCCACTTGCAAGGTGGTATGCAAAACGAAGAGGGCACGAGGACTACCGTACATACATCTATTCGTTTTTTGGCTTCAAGAAACTATTCGCGCAACAGGGCCTTGCAATTCAAAAGCTCTTTATTCCGTATACGACCTATCGAGACCCCGTTGCACTATATCCGCGTTGCAAAGAAGCTGCTGCGTACTTGTTTGGTCCGCAAAAAGGTGGAGCTTTCTATACTAAGAAATGGCAAACATTCCTTGGAGTGCTTCGGCACTTTGGATTGGAGCATCTCTTTATTGCAAGCTTTATGTTTGTGCTCTCAGCTACAGGCAGCAGTGCAAAGACCTCATCGCTACTGTCACGCACTCTCTCGGAAAAGTACCCAGAGCAGTATAAGGACTCAGACATTCTTATTAAGCTTCCGTCCCCTGGAGCGAGTACTCTGACCGTGGCTGCGCTGCACCAGGGCTCATCTAAGCCGTACGGGAACTTTACGGTAGCTCGGTTCCCAGATACCCACGGCAAGCTCGAAGTTGCGTACAAAGACGCAGAATCTCACTAGGCGGGGGCGCGGTTAGGTTGTATATCTGTGCCCGCACTTGTCCGAAACTCTCCTAGGTATACTATAGTTATATCTACTATGAAGCTCACACACTCCCTTTCGCAGGCTTGGCAGAAGTTACTAGGAACGGCAGCATCTCGAGTCAAAATCGGCAGGCAGTATGTGGGTGCTGGCGAGCCAGTGTTCATCATCGCGGAAATCGGACTCAATCATAACGGCAGTCTTGAACAGGCAAAACAGCTGATTGATGCTGCCAAGGACGCGGGAGCGGACGCGGTAAAGTTCCAAAAGCGAAGCACGGAGGACCTCCTTACTAAGGAGGGTAGAGACAAGCCGTACACATCGCCTCACGCATATGCTGAAACATACGGTGCGCACCGGGACAAGCTTGAATTCTCAGAAGAACAGTATCGAGAACTTATCGCATATTCTGCAGAAAAAAAAGTTCTCTTTTTTGCAAGTGTATGGGATCAGCCAAGTGCCGACCTTATGGAGCGCCTTGGTACAGATGCGTACAAGATTCCAAGTGCAGATCTCTCGAACCTGCCACTACTAGAGTATGTTGCTCAGAAAGGGAAGCCCGTACTTCTCTCAACCGGAATGTCGAGCGAAGAAGAGATAACGCTCGCAGTCGAGACAATGCTCCCGCTAACGAAGAAAATCATTTTGTTCCACTGTCTGTCCTTGTACCCAGCCCCCGAAGATAAATTGAACATTGCATATCAGGACGTTCTCGCGCGAAGATTTGCGCCTATTCCCGTGGGCTACTCTGGTCACGAACCAGATTTGCTTCCAACGCTTGTGGCGGTGTCTCGCGGAGCTGTTGCGGTTGAGCGCCACCTCACCCTCGATCGTTCAATGAAGGGGTCAGATCATGCTGCGTCCCTTACGCCAAACGATCTTAAAGAACTGGTAGACAACATCAGGAGGATTGAGGTCATTCTTGGTAAACCAGAGAAGATACTGTACGACGAGCTTTTACCGCTTCGCGAGAAACTCGCAAAGAGTGTGGTAGCCAAGCGCACCATACCAGAAGGAAAGACTATTGAGCGGAGCGACCTTACGGTTAAAAGTCCTGGAAATGGCATTTCGCCGACGAAACTTACTTCACTTGTTGGTAAAGTTGCTCGCAAAACGGTAGAAGAAGACACGTTTTTGCCCGAAGAAGCGCTCAAGTGGTAGCGTAACGAGAGGGAGTAAAAAGCTACCGGGAGCGTGTAGGGTGCTATATACTATCCCTATTATGACCCTGAAATCGATTGCCCGGTACGCGGTGCTTATCCCGCTTTTTGTTGTCCCATTTATTCCTCTGTATGTCGCAAACGACCTCTTTTTTCCGTTTATTTCGGGGAAGGGGTTTTTGTTTAGAATACTCGTAGAGATTGCACTCGCGGGCTATGTCCTCTTGGCCTGCATCGATAAACGCTACCGCCCGCAGTTTTCCTGGACAATGGTGCTGTATGGCGGGCTTGCTGTATGGATGTTTGTTGCAGACCTGCTTGCGACAAACTCGCACAAGGCGTTTTGGAGCAACTTCGAGCGTATGGACGGGTACGTGACGCTCATTCACGTCTTTGTATTCTTTGTGATCCTCGGCAGTGTCCTTACGGTAGACAAGCTGTGGCGCAGGTGGTGGATGTTCTTTCTTTCGGGAAGCGCGCTTGTGGCGGTATACAGCTTGTTCCAACTTGCAGGAATGGCAGACATTCATCAGGGAGGGGCCCGTGTGGACGCAACAATAGGTAACGCTGCGTACCTTGCGGTGTATATGCTCTTTGCTACAGCGGTGTCACTCTGGCAGGCATTTGAGTCTAAGGGGGCGCTTCGCTATACGCTTATGGCGTTTGCTGCGGTGTCTGCATTTATTCTGTTCTCTACAGAAACACGCGGCGCGGTTCTGGGTCTCTTTGGTGCAATTGGTCTGGGTTCTGTTTTGTGGATGCTTGAGGCAGGGAAGAAACAGGCGCGACTTATCGCAGGAGGGCTCTTTCTCGGTCTACTTCTTTTCGTGGGCGCATTCTTTGCGCTTAAAAGTACGCCGTTTGTCCAGGGCAATCCAACACTCGCGCGCTTGTCTTCTATTTCTGCAGCAGATGGCGCTACGCGCTTTACGCTTTGGGGTATGGCAATGAATGGTGTAGTGGAGCGTCCGGTATTCGGCTGGGGCCAGGAGGGATTCAACTATGTATTCCAGAAGTACTACACCCCGCCACTCTTTGCTCAAGAGCCGTGGTTCGATAGAGCTCACAATACTTATATTGATTGGCTTATTGCAGGTGGTATACCAGCGCTCCTATTGTTCCTCGGAATTCTGGGTAGTGCGGTGCTCGCGTTTTACCGAAAGACGGTATCGCGACCTGAGCGCATATTCCTAATTTCAGCGCTCGCCGCGTATGCATTCCAGGCCATCTTCGTGTTCGATAACCTGGTGAGCTATATCCCGCTGGCTGCGCTCCTGGCTGTTGCGCACTCACTTCATCACCGACCATTCAAATTTCTTGAACGATCGGGTGAAGTACCCGATGCTATGGCGCAGAGTGTCGTAGCGCCACTTGCCGGTGCGCTCCTAATTGCGCTCGTATGGATGGTGAATGTTCCAAGCATTGCTCAAGCACACGCAATTGTCGTGGCACTTAATGCTGATCATACAAACGGAGACGCAACGAGTGCTAATAAAGCGTACGAGTTGTTTACTCAAGCTTCTAAAGAATCTGGATTCGGTACCCAGGAAGTTGCGGAGCAGTTTGTGACGTTTGCAGGAGCTGTGGCAGGGAGGACGCAAGTACCCGCCGAACTGCGAACTGAAATTATCACGGCTGCCCTTACAAATATACAAAAGGAAGTGGCCAAGGCCCCACACGATGCGCGGTTGCGAGTACAGTATGCCGTTGGGCTTCGTGTCGCAGGGGATTTCCAGAAATCTCTTGAACAAAGCGCACTTGCACTCCAAGAGTCACCAAAGAAGCAAACCATCCTTCTGGAGCGCGGGTTTGAGTTTTGGGAGTCGGGAGACATAGCAACCGCACGTGATGTGTTTAATGCGCTGTACCAGCTCGACACATCATTCACTGATTTGGCAGGCTATGCTGCAGCAGGGGAAATTGCAAATGGTAACCTGGCTGCCGGTGACGCTATATTGCTGAGCGCATACGGAACTACCGATGTGCAGTCTGAAGCGCTTATCATAGGCTACTACCAAGCAAAGCAGTATGAGCGCTTGTACAAGGCGCTGCGACTTCGCATTACGGAAGTACCTGCAACTGCTTCATACCTTCGTCTCGCGTCTGCGTATGCGGTGCAGGGCAGGTATGCCGATGCACGAGCTGTTGCACAAGAGGCACTCGCAGCCTTTCCAGCTGATGCAAAAACGATAACTGCCTTTATGGCAAAGATTCCTCAGTAGTTGCAATGACTATTCAAGAGAATGTCGCGCTGTACAAGCTCACCACCCTCAAGGTCGGTGGGCTTGCGCGGTATGTACTTACCTGTAGCACCAAGGCGGATGTAGAAGAGGCAATAACATTTTGTGAAGCGCATACGCTACCGTTTGTTGTGCTTGGTAGTGGCAGTAACGTGCTGGCACACGATAGTGGGTTTGCGGGCGCAGTTCTGCGCATTGATATCCAGGGTATTAGTTATGAAGAAGACACAAAACGCGTGCTCGTGACTGCGGGGGCGGGCGTTGCGTGGGAGTCGCTTGTAGACGCAGTCACCGGCAAGGGATTGTGGGGTATTGAGAATCTGGCGGGAATTCCCGGAACCGTCGGAGCAGCTCCCGTACAAAACATAGGTGCGTACGGCGCAGAGCTCAAAAGTATGTTTGTGGAGGCAACGGTTTACAATGCCAAAACACACACGTGGAGCACCTACGCGTCAGCGGACTGCGCGTTCTCCTATCGAGACAGCATATTCAAGCACAATCGTGATCTTATAATTTCAGCTGTTACGTTTTCGTTTACGAAGCAGGGAAGTCCGCAGCTTGGGTATAGCGACCTGCGCAGTCTCGAACGAGATGGTAAAGACATAGAAACTCCACGCAGCATAGCGGAACACGTGCGAGAGATACGTTCGCATAAGTTTCCAAACTTGGCAGAAGTAGGGACGGCAGGATCCTTCTTTAAGAATCCCATAGTGTCTTCCGATACCTTTCTTGAGCTATGCAATGCGTTCGGCTCACTACCAAGCTTTCCGGTTCAGGCAGGAGTGAAAATTCCCCTTGCATATATTTTGGATCATATTCTGCACTTGCGCGGCTATCGAAACGGTTCGGTCTCGCTCTATGGTAATCAGCCACTTGTGTTGGTTGCAGAGCACGGAGCAACCGCGAAAGCAGTAGATGAGTTTGCGCAGGAGATTGAAGAAAAAGTTTTTGACGCAACGCACATACGAATTGAAAGAGAAGTGCAAAAAATATAAAAATATTTTTTGCAAAAGTTATCCACAATTATTTTTTTTGTGTAAAAAATAATTGCAAATGCGCGTAATAATAATCAATAGCACATCAACGAGAAAGTTTTCTTAAATATTCTTGCTGATGGGTCGACACTATTAGTCATAGTCAATCGCGATACCTATGGCAGCAAAGAAAAAGGCCGCAAAGAAGACTGTAAAGAAAGTTGCAAAGAAGGCAGCACCAAAGAAGCGTGTTGCAAAGAAGGCAGCTAAGAAGACAGTAAAGAAGGCAGCCAAGAAAACTGTAAAGAAGGCCGCAAAGAAGACCACCAAGCGCAAGCCTGCGAAGCGCAAGTAGTCTCCTTACGGAACACTTTTTATAGAAGAACCTCCCTCCGGGAGGTTCTTCTATTTATAGGTTTTGCGCGGTATAGTGGCCATACAACCACTATTTCTATGGCCTCATTCCTGGGTAACCTTTTTACTAAAAATCAGTCAGCTTCGTTCCTTAAGGAGGCGCAGCCAGTAATCGCATACGCAAAGGCTCTTGAAGAGGAGTTGACCCTCCTAAGTCAGGAGGCGCTTATTGAGCGTTTAGAGGCGGTGCGCGCACGCACACAGGGTGTTCCCACAAAAGATCAGGATGTGGCAGAGGTCTTTGCACTCGTGCGCGAGGCCGCAGCTCGTACACTGTCTGAGCGACATTACGACGTACAGCTTATTGGAGGTCTCGCTCTCTCTCGTAAGCGCATTGCAGAAATGCGTACCGGTGAAGGTAAGACCCTTGTGGCCACACTGCCCGTCACGCTTCACGCCCTTGCAGGCAAGGGCGTACACGTTGTGACGGTGAATGATTACCTTGCTCGTCGTGACGGCGCGTGGATGGGGCAGGTCTACAGCTACCTTGGACTGTCAGTTGGCGTAGTGGTGTCTGGTGAGTCCTATATATATGACGCATCTCATCAAACTAGGGAGGAGGACAGTGAACGCGATGCGCTCGGATCCTATAAGGTCTTCTATGATTTCTTGCGCCCGGTATCAAAGCGAGAAGCGTATGCTGCTGATATTACCTACGCCACAAACAACGAGCTCGGGTTTGACTATCTGCGCGACAACACAGCGTACGATCAGTCACAAATAGTTCAGCGTGGGCACCACTTTGCGGTGGTGGACGAAATCGACTCAATTCTTATCGACGAAGCACGCACACCACTTATTATTTCAGGACCTGCTGGCGAGTCTGATAACTTGTACGAGAGATTTGCACGCATTGTTTCTTCATTTAGTGCGGGAGAAGACTACACGGTCGACGAAAAGCAAAAGGCGGTTCAGATATCGGAAGAGGGTATTCGAAAGGCAGAGAGCGCGCTTGGGATTGAGAACCTGTATGCCGAGGGTGGTATGCGCTACGCGCACTTCCTCGATACTGCCGTTCGTGCACGCGCACTCTTTCAGAAGGACAAAGAGTATGTGATTAAGGATGGAGAGGTGGTCATTGTGGACGAATTTACTGGTCGCCTGCAACCAGGACGCAGATGGAGTGAAGGGTTGCATCAGGCTGTGGAAGCCAAAGAGGGTGTTCCCGTACAGAAGGAGTCACGCACCTATGCGAGCGTGACATTCCAAAATTTCTTCCGTATGTATAAGGCGCTTGCAGGTATGACCGGTACCGGACTCTCGTCAGAGGAGGAATTTTTTACGGTGTACGGGCTTGATGTTGTTGTCGTGCCGACTCACCGTCCGGTAGCTCGAAAGGACTATGATGACCTCATCTTCCAGAGTGTCGACGGAAAGCTTGCGGCGCTCGCACGAAACATAAAAGCTATTCACGAAAAGGGTCAACCAATTCTGGTTGGAACGGTCTCTATTGAGGACAACGAAGTAGTGAGCGAGCACCTGCGCAAAGAGGGCGTTCCTCACGAAGTACTGAACGCAAAAAACCACGAACGCGAAGGAGAGATTATTGCTGGTGCTGGTAAGCGTGGGCAGGTAACGGTTGCCACAAACCTGGCTGGTCGCGGTGTCGACATCAAGCTTGGTGGCCCACTAGCGACCCCTGAAGAGCGAGAAGAGATTCGCCAGTTGGGCGGGCTTGCGGTATTGGGTACGGAGCGACACGAGGCTCGTCGCATTGATAATCAGCTACGTGGTCGCTCAGGTAGACAGGGAGATCCAGGAGAGACACGCTTCTATGTGTCGCTCGAGGACAAGCTGATGCGCGTGTTTGCGTCGGATATGATCCGCAACGTGATGGGCACCTTCAAGATACCGGAGGACGAACCTATCGAAAGTGGAATGATTACGAAGTCACTCGAGACCGCACAAAAGCGAATTGAAGGATTTAACTTTGATTCCCGCAAGCAAGTACTCGCGTATGACGACGTGCTCAACACACAGCGCCTGGCAATATATGCTGAGCGCCGCACCGCACTTATCGGTACCGATGAGGACATACTCGCACTCGTACAGGAACTGGTCACGGATATTCCTGGTGGAGTTGAAGCCTTTGAAACTAAGCGCGAGGAACTTGGGGAAGCGTTCGCGCCGCTTATGCGCCGGCTGGTACTACAGGTCACGGATGCCTTTTGGCTTGAGCATCTCGATACGATGGAGCACCTGCGCCGTTCAGTGTCGCTGCGTTCCTATGGGCAGCGCGATCCGCTTATTGAGTACCGTCGTGAGGGCCTAGCGTTGTTTACGGCTATGCAGCGCGCCATACGCGCGCAGGTTGCAGAGGCGCTCCCGCATATGGTGGTGGCCGATGACTCTAGAATCCGAAAGGAAGAAGAGAAGACGCGCGCGCAGATAGTCGCAGCAAGTGAAGGCGACTCGACTCCGACTACTCTCGTGCACACGACGGTCTATGGAAGGAATGACGAGGTTACTATCCAGAAGGGAGAGGAAACTCAAACGCTTAAATACAAAAAGGCAGAACCACTCCTTTCGGAAGGATGGAGGGTAGTTGAGTAAGGTAGAGATACAAGAGGAAGACAGTAGCCGCACACCAAAAGGTGTGTGGCTACTGTCTTATATAATGAAGACATCTGTGGTAGGGTGAGGTCACTATGGCATTTATTGATGAGCTACACATACACGCAACGGCCGGCCACGGCGGTGCTGGCGTTGTCCGGTGGCTACACCTCAAGGGAAAGGACAAGGCGGGTCCTGCGGGTGGAGACGGAGGACGCGGCGGGGACGTGATTCTTGAGGGTGTCCGCGACTTGGGCGCGCTTGCTCATTACCGCTATTCCAAGAAGTTCCGTGCCGAGAACGGGGGCTCGGGAGAAGGAAACGATCGTCACGGTAAGGACGGAGAACCGGTCGTGCTCAAGGTCCCTGTTGGGTCGGTAGCGACACTTACCACCACGGGTGAGGTATATGAAATTCTCGCAGAGGGTCAACAGGAGGTGCTTTTTCGTGGAGGTATGGGTGGATGGGGAAATGCTCACTACAAGGGCTCCGTAAACCAAAACCCCGAGCAATCAACCCCGGGCAAGGCTGGAGGAGCAGGGGATATCCGCATTAGTCTAAAGCTCATAGCCGACGCAGGACTTATAGGATTTCCAAATGCTGGAAAGTCCTCACTCCTAAACTCGCTTACGCGAGCTCGCTCAAAGGTTGGCGCGTATCCGTTTACAACACTCGACCCACATCTCGGTGAGTTTTTTGGGTATGTTCTCGCAGACATTCCTGGACTTATTGAGGGTGCCTCGTCAGGGAAGGGGCTTGGTTCTCGTTTCCTCAAGCATATTGAGCGTACCGGATTACTTGTACATCTTGTCTCGGCTGAACAAGATGACCCAATTGCAGCCTATAGGGCCATACGGGAAGAGCTTGCCGCGTTCGGTAGGGGACTCGATGAAAAGCCCGAACTCTTGGTCCTCTCAAAAGTGGATGTGCTAGAGCCTGGTGAGGTGACAAAGGTGCAGGCTGCCCTCGAGAAGGCTGCTGGGGTGAGCGTGCTCCCGCTCTCGGTGATAGATGATGAGCTCCTCAAGCAGTTTTCCGACACCCTCACAAAGCGTTTGCGCACAGAAGCAAGTGCGAGCTAGCGTGCTGGTACCGGTTCACGCGCAGTGCTAGCATAGGAACATAGAGCTATGAAGGATTACCGCACCACTATTGGTCTTGAAGTTCACGCGGAACTCGACACCGAAACAAAGATGTTTTGCTCGTGCGTAAACGCGCCGCACAACGCCGAGCCCAATACCAATATCTGTCCCATTTGTATGGCGCACCCAGGGACGCTTCCGGTGCCAAACAAACGTGCCATCGCCCACGTGCTTCGCGTCGGTACCGCCATCGGAGGGACCATCGCTGATTTCTCCGAGTTTGATAGAAAGAGTTACTTCTACCCAGACATTCCAAAGGGGTATCAAATTAGTCAGTACAAGTATCCACTCGTGTTAGGTGGCGAGCTTGCAGGAGTCGCTATTACGCGCATTCACCTAGAGGAGGACACGGCGCGCTCTTCACACGACGGAGAGCCTGGAAAAAGTATTGTGGATTTCAATAGAGCAGGCGTTCCGCTTATGGAGCTTGTCACAGAGCCGGTCATTCACGACGCGCAGACTGCTGGTAATTTTGCACGTGAACTACAACTCCTGCTGCGCACGTTGGGTGTGTCAAAGGCAAACCTAGAAAAAGGAGAAATGCGTATCGAGGCAAATATTTCTGTATCAGAGACCGATATACCCTCTACAGCATATGTGGAGGTAAAAAACATAAACTCGTTTCGCGCCGTCGAACGAGCGATTGCCTACGAAGTGGCACGCCAGATAGAGCTCCTTCAGAAAGGGGAGCCACTGGTAAAGGAGACACGAGGGTGGGACGAAAACAAGCAGCAGACATTTTCTCAGCGCCTCAAGGAGGGTGCCTCTGATTACCGTTACTTTCCTGAGCCTGACATTCCAAAGCTATTCCTCTCACAGATCCCTGAGTTCTCAAAGGAGAACCTACGGGCTGGTCTACCCGAGCTCCCGTGGGAAAAGCGCGACCGGTACGCAGCGCTTGGCCTTAAGCCAGAGACCTGTGCATACCTTGCAGACGGTGTAGCCCGCGGTGCATTCTTTGATACGGTTGCCAACGCGCTTCACAGCGACAGTGCACGTTCACAACTTGCTGCAAACTACCTTGTATCAGACGTGGCTGGCTGGTATGCGAAACAGCAGGAGAAGGAAGAGTATGAAGGACTTGATGCTGCAGCATTCACCAAACTCATTGAACTCATCGGCGAAGGAGCGCTGTCTTCACGTGGAGCAAAGGACGTCTTACTCGCAATGCTCGAAGGAGCCACAGAGGACCCTGGAGTAATTGCTGCGAACGCTGGACTCATACAGGTAAGCGACCCTGAGCTCTTGCTGCCTCTCGTGCAGACGGTGCTGAGCTCAAACCCAGAGGCAGTTGCGGAGTATCACGCCGGCAAGGAGTCATCCTTGCAGTTCTTGGTCGGAGCGTCCATAAAGGCTAGCAAGGGCTCGGGCAACCCGACGATACTGCGAGAGTTGCTCGCCGCAGAGCTCGAGAAGGCTTCATAAGAGGCAGTTTGATAGATGTGCGAAAAGGCCGGGCACTAATGCTCGGCTTTTTTGTTGCTGTAATAGAGTGTGCACCAATACGCACAGAGATAAAATCTGGCTCTTCCATACGAGGCGAGATACCCATATAATTGTTGTATGGATGAACTAACCATTGGTGACAAGGTGTACATCTCGTCAAAGCGCGCGGCCAAAATTACTGGATATGCAAAAGATTACGTTGGTCAGCTTTGTCGAGAAGGGCGTGTAGAGGCTCGCCTCGTTGGAAGGAACTGGTACGTGTTGGAGGCCTCAATACTGGAACATCGGTTTGGGGTAGGAGAGGAAGCACAAGAGGGGCCCGTAGAGGCGCTTTCAGATAAGTCAGAGATGGTATCTACTACTGACTCGTGGTCGCAGCCAGTGTACGAAGCGCAGGTTCAGGAGCCTGTTGTGCCGGTACTGCTCAAGAATCCAGACACAGAAAGCGCAAAGCGCGTCGTTTCTGAGATGCAAAGCGCGTGGCAGGAATGGTTTGCTGCGCAACCTGCTGCGTCTGCTCCTGTGCAGGATGAGGAAGTAGTGGTTATGCAGGAGGAGGTAGACCAAGAGCCCGAAACACAGGAGGAGACTGTGCATATATCGCGCGTTCCAGAGCCCCAAGAATACTATGAGAGTACGCCATACACCTCGAACCAAGCTCCTGAAGCTCTGTACCGTAACGAAGCACCGCTTACATACGAAACTGAACAGTACACAGAAGAGGCACCAGCATCGTCAGCTAGGCCAAACGTGCTTCATTACTCTCTTGCGCGAGCACTGTGCGTGTTCGCCATTACGGTGTCCATCGTTGCGGCAGTGCTAGGAAGCGGAGTAGTAGGGGACGTGCTGACTCAAAACTATCACCTGGATGGATGGCTATTAAGCACCGTGCAGTATCTCGGTGGTGAATCAGAGTTCATAAATAAATAATAAGTGGGCCATATCTCGTCTCGGCGAGAACAGCTCAATAAACTATCTATCCTATATATAGATTAAACAAAGAAAGGGGAGTCGCGAATAGCGCGACTCCCCTTTCTTTGTGTCTGTTTGGGTAGGATCTGCGTGCTAATTGCCGTACAAGTTTTAGTAGTGCACGTAGTGTGCAGGTATTACTTGGTTTGTAGTCTGTGCGCTCGTACACGCGTGCTGTATGCGCTTGCGCGAAGTACTAGAGATCCTTATTGAAGGGAATACCGCGTCAATCACTGCAACTTATTTGTACGTGTCTGACGTGTGCAGTGAGACGTCTTTGTTGCGTGTGCACTCAAGAATTTTTTGATGAACTGCGAGTAATTTTTTTGTAAAAGATATCCCCACACGAATACATAAGAATATCCGATTTGAGTAGTATTCTTATAGTTAATTCGGTTGAACGACATGGATCCTTTCGCAGAAAACAATCTCATCTCAACTAAGGAGGCTTCAGAGCAATCTGGGTATCATTCGGATTACCTTTCTCGCCTTTGTCGTGAAGGAAAGTTGGAGGCGAAGCAGGTTGGTCGTATGTGGTTTGTTTCGCGAACATCTCTCGAGAGTTTTGTGCAGGAGCAGACAGAGAAGAAGCGTGAGTTTGCAGAGTCACTTGCTCGTGAGCGTGAAGTTGAATACCGTGCAGCTCTTCAGGCAGTCTCTCCAGCACCTGCACTTGTTAGATTTACTTCGCTATCTGTTGGATTTTTGTCAAACAAGGCATTTGCGACTTCGCCACTTGCAGCGCTTGTGCTCACCTTTGGTATTTTTGGCTCAGCATTTGCCTTCTCGACTTCAGGAATAGTTTCTAGCGTTGCTTCAGCTACTGTTTCTAGCTTCACTGGTGCACACGGCGAGTTGGTTGCTATGGCGGATCGCGCGGCTCTACTGCCGAGTACTTCAGAAACTGTTCTTCCTTCCCACGTTGTGGAGTCGTCGAGCGCAGTGGGTGATGTTCTTGCCCTCGTAGACTCACTTACTCAACCAGCTCTCGTTCGTACTTCTGTTGTCGGTGACGTAAGAACCGCCGCTCCGAAGGCTACGCGCACCGTGGCAGAGAATACGTTCTCACCTGAGGGAGCTTTGATTGCATTTGGGGCCACCACCCGCGATGCGCTGACGGTGACGCCTGTGCGTGTCGCAATGAGTGCAGTCAACCTCGGTGACAGTCTTGCATCAGGTCTTGCAACTATCATTGTCGGTGCACCATCAGTGTATGACCAAGAAGTAGAGAACTACGTAGAGGTTGCTCCACGTATCGCACAAGCGGTAACGGGCGGACAGGTAGCACTAGGTGATGCAGTGCTTTCTTCAGCGGAGCCACTACGACTTGCACTTCGTGCCGGAACACACTCATCAGTGTCTACAGGAGCGCGCGCTATTGCGTTTGTTTCTGAGTCTGTGAATGCTCCTTCATCGCTACTTGCTTCGCCACTTGCAGCACTCGCGAATAATCGTGTCGCGTTCAGCGCTCCTGTTCGAGACTTCTTCGCGCGTCTCGTGCCGTCGTTTGGTACCAAGAGCACTAGCCTTGCTGTGGTGCCTGCGCAGACTACTTCAACGGGTACGACTCGTCCTGCCGAGGCTGTGGCGACCGCTCCTGTGGCGCTCGTTACGGGCGGTAGTGTAGTGCGCAATGTGTATCCAACAACATACATCACTACTACGGGCGCTACTCGTGAGTACGTGGACGCTGAAATCTCTCGTGTATCTGAGCTATTTGCTCGGAACCTCGACAACATTCACACCCGCGGCCGCTCTTCGGGTGGATCATCAAGCTCAAGCGCAACGAGCGATACTGCTACAAACCTATCTGGCGGAACTGTCGCAGCAACGAGTATTTCGGGCACCACACTCAGTATTTCTGGGAACACCTCTCTTGGAGGAACGCTTTCTGTTTCGGGTGATGTCACGCTTGGCGGCACGCTCACGCTCTCTGGCATCACGGGAGCGACTCAGTGTCTTCACGTAGACACAAACGGTGTCATAAGCGGGACGGGAACTGATTGCGGTAGTGGAGGAACCGGACTTACATTGCTGAATGGACTTACATCAAATACACAGGTGTTCGCAACTTCCACAGACGCAAACATCACACTCCGCATTACTTCAAGTGGAAGCGTGCACACATTCACTCCAGGATGGACGGGAACTCTTGCAGCAAGTCGAGGAGGTACTGGTATCTCATCAGTTGTTGCTGACGGACTCCTAATTGGAAACTCATCGGGAACTGGATTCACACAAATTGCGACTTCTTCTCTTGGACTAACCACTACAGGAATTACGGAAGGTTCAAATCTGTACTACACGCTCGCACGTGTCGCAGCAGCAATCGCAGGAACGACCACCGACGCGCTTGCAGAGGGAAGCACGAACAAGTACTACACCGATGCACGTGCTCGCGCAGCTATTTCTTCTACGGTCACGGGCCTCACCTACACCAGCGGCACCGGCGTGCTTTCACTTACGTCTGGATACAATGTTCCTCTTACCGCCAGCAGCACCGAGTGGAGCAGTTTCTACACAACACCGTCATCTCGCATCACTGCGGGAACAAACCTTTCTTGGAGTGGCAACACCCTAAACGGACCTACTGATGGATATGTTCGCGGACTTCTTTCTGCAGTAGCGCCACTCGCGTACAACAATTCCACCGGCGCGTTCTCACTCCCACAGGCATCGGTGTCTGCTGACGGATATCTTTCGAGCGCTGACTTCGCAACATTCAACAACAAGCAGGCAACACTCGCATTTACCTACCCACTTACTAACTCGGGCAATACCGTCTCACTTGCGTTCGGGACTACAACAGTAAATCGATGGGGAGCGCTACAGCAGTTCACTGCAGGAGCATCTACGACGCAGCTTTCTGTGTTTGGTACCAGCTACTTTGGTGGCACCGCCACAAGCACGTTTAGCTCTGCAGGCGTACTGTCACTCGCGGGACTCTCAAACGCTCTCTTGTACGCAAATGGTTCAGGCGTAGTGACTTCTGTATCTATTTCTTCACCGCTTTCATTCTCTGCAGGATCACTTTCAGTGGGAGACGCCGTGGCTGACGGCAGTACCAAGGGCGTCTCATCGTTCACTGCGAACGATTTTGATACCACAAGCGGTGTAGTGTCACTTGATTACACAAACGGACAAAAGGCGAGCGCAAGCACTCCAGGATTCCTCTCATCTACTGACTGGAATACGTTTAACACAAAGTTTGCTACAACCAGCGCGCTCTATCATCTCTCTACTATCGACAAGGGTTACTTCTTCTCAACCACATCAGCAACATACTTCCTCTCTGTAAATGGTGGAGGAACATCCTTCAGCACCACTTCCGCAGACTACTGGAAGACCACCACCAACTTCTACTCAACAACCTCTGCAGACTACTGGCTCACCCAGAAGAGCACT
>CAZNVT010000003.1:4356-44824 GCA_964577025.1 uncultured Candidatus Saccharibacteria bacterium | reverse complement strand
GCTGACGTACTTCGTAAGGCGAATGTTGGAGACACTATTACCGCAAAGGTGGTAGACCCAGCAGGACGCGACGGATACATCGAGCTCTCACTCAAGGAGGCTCGTCAGGCTGCTATCTGGGGCGAGGCTGAGCAGGCAATCGTTGCACAGACCGTGTACACCCTCACCGTTGAGGAGGCAAACAAGGGCGGTCTTATCCTTTCATGGCAGGGTATCCAAGGATTCCTCCCGGCTTCTCAGCTTTCAAAGGAGCACTACCCACGTGTGCCAGAGGGAGACAAGGACAAGATTTTTGGTGAACTCCAGAAGCTTGCTGGTCACCCACTCTCGGTGCGCATCATCACGGCTGATCCTAAGGAAGGAAAGCTTATCTTCTCTGAGCGTGCAGGTCAGGAGGACGAGGAAAAGGCTAACTTGGTAGACAAGTACCAGGTAGGCGACGTCGTAGAGGGAGAAGTAACCGGCGCAGTCGACTTTGGTGTGTTCGTAAAGCTCGAGCAGGGTCTTGAGGGACTCGTGCACATCAGTGAGCTTGATTGGGGACTTGTAGAGGACCCACGCGTACTGTTTAAGGTTGGCGATAAGGTAAGTGTGAAGGTTATCGAGGTAAAGGAGGGCAAGGTCTCTCTCTCGATAAAGGCACTCAAGGAAAACCCTTGGAAGATTGCTACCGAGAAGTACCAGAAGGGTATGGAGGTGACCGGTGTCATCATCAAGTACAACAAGCACGGCGCACTCGCTTCCATCGAGGAAGGTGTTGCGGGACTCGTACACATCAGCGAGTTTGCCTCTCCCGTAGAGCTTCGCGAGACGCTCGAGCTTGGAAAGGTATACCCATTCACCATTACCCTCTTTGAGCCAAAGGATCAGCGTATGACGCTTGCCTTTGCAGGAGCAAAGAAAGTAAAGAAGTAGTTTCGACTTCAAACAATAAACGCGCCCGGACTCACGTCCGGGCGCTTTTATTTGTAGGTATGCAAAAAGGACCAGGCGGGTGCCTGGTCCTTGCGGTCGAACGATTAGAAATGGCAGCAATCCTGTACATCAGGATGCCCCTCTATTGGCGTGCTCGCGAATAAATCGACCGGTCGGTCGAGTCGCGAATTCACCAAATGAATTCGAAGGACGCGCGGTCCGGCGTCGTCATTTCGAAAGAGTGGTTCTATAGTCCACCACACCACTTCCCACGGGAAGTCCGCGTAGTCGCGGAGTGTTGGACGAACCCAGTCGGCGTCGGGATGTTGATCCCGTTCGCCGAAATGCTCTGTCGAAAGAAACTTGGTCCGGAACGCTCCGGAGATACTGGGATCGCAGTCCAAATACTGCGCGTCAACCAGTTTAAAACGAGAGTCTGTAGAACAGGCCAGCAACTCCGCGAGTTGCACATCAGCGTGTTCAAGCAGTCTCCAGTTCGTTGCGTTCGGTCGGTCGATGTCTCGCAGGCTTCTTGGTCCTGTCGTGATTTCAACCGATTCGTAATTAAGAGCACTCATTGGTGCTACCTTTCTTGAAGAACTTCGCCTCCCCATCGAGGCATTCACACTATGACATATTCAGCTGTATTTTGCAAGTGTTTATTTCTCACACACGCCTGGCGCCCAGAGACCTTTGCCCTGTGTTTGAGCTTCCTTTTGGGCCGCCTTGAACTGCGCCTGGTATTTGTATGGCAAATGGTACGTGTATTCGTACGCGTAGCCCTCTTCCACCATATACTTGTTGAAAAACAGGCCATCTTCGCGGGTGACGTAGCCCAAAAGCCTACCGTACTTGTCCCGCTCGCCCTGCGAGCTTTCAGTTTCTATTCGCACTTTCTTGCCCTCGAGCAGTTCCTTGGCCTTGTTTGAGGCCTGTCTGCCAAAACACTGCACGGGCCTGCGCGGGTCCACGGTCTCTGGCGTATTGATACCAATAAGACGCACCGTCTCGCTTTTGCCGTTCATATCTATATGTATAGTGTCTCCGTCTACCACCTTGGTGACGGCGTACAGCGTACTTGTGGCAACGGCGCTTGGCACGCTCTCTGTTGTGGGCGTAGCGGGTGCGGGCACCGCAAAGGGCGAAGCAACCCCAAGCACCATAAATAACGCAATGACTATCTCCCGCGCTATTTCTATAAGTACGTCCTGAAGCATACTCTTCATCATACCTTGTGCGTCTAGCACTTATTGACTGCGCATATAGGGGTGCTATACATCTAGCGGACCCGCAGCTACGGAGACTGAGTATGTCTGACCTGAACTCTCCTGAACCACCAACGGACGGCGCTGACGAATTCGCGCGCAAAAATCGCGAATTTCACCGTGATGCGCGAAGTATCAAATACTTCGTCATTCTCGTTCTCATCGCATACTTTGCCTTTCTTGGGTACACCGTTTGGCACCCGCATGGCGACTAACGCCGCCCACCAAAAAGCTTGTCCCTCCGGGACACCTTTCCCGGTGGGCGGCTTTTTGTATGTATCCTTTATGCGTGTAAATACTTATTTCAGACTACAGTGATGTAGTTTCGTAAATCTATAGCACTTTATTTAATTCCATTTACGGCCTATCGTGAACAAGAAAGTCACCATTCAGAGTTCCTATCGCGCGCTGAATTGCACAATACCTGGCGTACAAAGTATTCCACACTTCTTCAGACACAACCCCAGCAAACATTTTTGATTCCACATAGTTCACCAACGTCACAATAGGTGGTAAATCTGCTCGCGCCGCTTGTCGACCAGTGTGCGCCTTGGCTTCTTCTACCGTCATACGGTCAATAGCAAGAAGTGCATCCAGGTCGTGCGCTTGTTCAAAGTTTGTAAAAAGGGTTTCCAGCTCTGCAATTTTCTCTGCACACTCGGCCGGCATCTCGGCCACTGCCTCAACCGAATGCGCAGCAGCATATGCCGCAGCCAGCTCCTCTTGTTCTGGGGTGGTGGTGTATTCCTCACCATTCACTATGTACTTCACTCCACTTTCCGACGCTACTTCCACCTTACTCGCTGGCGTCGGTGCTCTTTCATTCATACCAAAACTATATCATTCCTGCGTTTCCAAGAATTAGTGATACAGGAACTGCTTCTCTATCAACGCCCTCAAGTCCTGAATTTTATTACTTGACTTTATACGTAAACAATGCTATTATGTATTCAAGTTCTTTGAGAATTCCTATCAACCCTTAACCGTGGAGAACCCTGATGGGTCGCACCGTTCAACTGCTCGAGAACGCACTTCGCGGATGGGAGGATCTCCTCCTCATCTACGAAGCCCGCGTTCGTGTCGGCATCCAGTCGGGTCTTCGCAAGCGCGAGGAGCTCGCTGGACCACTCCTTCACTGGCGGGAGCTTCGTAAGCACCTGCTTGAGATTCGCGGCGCCGACTTCGACGCCAGCCGCTTCTGCTACCGCGAAGGCGGCACGGGTCTCACGAGCGGCCCTCTTGCCCGTCTCCTCACCGAGGAGGACTGGAAGATGGCCGCTGCCACCAACGCGACTTCCTTCTATGCGTCGCTGCCCATGCAGCTCGCATCGTGGACGGTCAGCTCCCGCCGGGTGTTTCACCTGAGCGACGAGATGGTTGAGCGTTTCCTCGCCGCAGACTACAACCATTACACCTGGGGCGACCTGCTCTGGCCGTTCGACTCGTTCTTCATCGAGTTTGATTCGCCAGTGCAGGACGACCATGACTGCGAGTACGCTGGCTTGCTGGTGAGTTCCGTGTACGGGGTCTGCCCCGAACACACCTTCGCGTCCGAAGAAGGCTTCGAGTGCCTCACTTTCTGCACCAAGATTGAAGGAGAGGTTACTCCGGAGTCCCTCATGGACGAGAAGGATCGTGAACGGCTTGAGAATGACATGCGCCACAAGCGCTGGGTCAAGCTCAACCGCCGCGTCGGGAACGTCTTCGCCAAGATGTTGGGCACGAGCAAGCCGGAAATGTTGAAGTTCATCAGCACCGACGAGGCCCCGCAACGCATGAGCGATAAGCTGTTCACTCCCCCGGCGGGCTTCGGGAAACCGATCTGCTGGGAGAAGGATCAGCCGATTCAGGCCGGCCCCTTCGGTAGGAGGATCGGGAAGGTCATCGCTGGACTCTGTCTGTATCTCGAGGCTCTGCCTCCGAGTGTCAGCGGTTCCTGCCGGTGGCACATCCCCGACCACCTCACTGCGAAGCGAGACGTTCGTAACATCGTCATCGACGGCGAACTGGTGTGCAACGTCGCTGACCTTCACACCCTGTCACCCGAGACGATGACGCTGTTTCCGGAAACGCTCCGTGCGGGTCCGAGCTACAGCGTGGAGCCTCACGGGCGTCGCGGTCACTGGCGTCGTGCGCCGGGCCAAGGGAATAACCCGAACGCCCCGCGCACCATCAAGGTCAAGCCGGCGATTATCCACCGGGACCAAATCCCGGAGGGTGCGGTGATAGGAGGTGCTACTACCTACGTAAAGTAGGAACCGTCACATCGTGTGACAAACGGCGAGGACCAAAGTCCTCGCCGTTTTGCCATACACAGTTGAAACTAGAACTCGTGAGAATCGCCTTCGGCAAGGTTTACGAAAGAAATGCTCACTTGTTCTAGTTGCCCGCCTATCCAGCGAGGGATTGAAGTCTGTCGATAGCTCTCGGTATACATCGCGTCGTGAATGGGGAACGCTACGCGCGGATTGATCGTCTTTGCGTAATCAATGGCGGTGGAGATTTTGTGCCAAGGACCACCCGTAGGGAGCGCGAGAATGTCCACCTGCTTGTTTGGCACATCGTGGAGCGCGTCGCCAGGCATGAGTAGTCTTCCTGCAATAAGGAATCCTGTGTTCCTACACGGCGACAAGTCGCCATAAATAATGGCATGCTCGGTACCAAAGCTCTCGATAGATACTCCCGCCACGTCTACTGTCTCACCTGGCTCGATAGCAATCCACGCAATATTAGCTTCTGTAAGTTTCTCGCCTACTCCTGCGTGTGTAATCACTTTTGCATCGGGATTCTTTGCGAGCACTTCCTGCAACTTAGGCACATCAAAATGGTCCTGGTGCTCGTGCGTAATGAGAACTGCAGCAAGTCCCGATACGTCTGGCACTTCTACGCTGTACGAACCAACATCGGTTAGAATTTTTACCCCGTCCACCTCCACCAGCAAACAAGACTGCGCATACTTCGTTATCTTCATACCAAAACTATATCATTCCTGCATTCCCAAAGATTAATGGTGGCTGACCCATTTCCGCTTGACTTTTTCGTCATGATGCTATATAATCTATGCGGAGGTGACCAATGTCCAACAAAGATTCAAGGCAAGGTGGGAAGTACACAGGTAATCACACCACTCTCTCTCCTGCCGCTGCCCTTCTGTGCGACATCGCACACAACTGCACCAACGTCACACGCATTTCTCCAGGATTCCTGAAGGCGGGTCTCAAGCCTGCCGGGGGTCCTCGCCGGGTCAAGATCATAGACCGGGAAGGAGGGATTCTGCTTTCGATCCGAGACAACACCTCGCATCAGGAAGTCCATGTGTATGTGGACAACCTGCACGAGGCAAGGCTCGCCATCGCTCGCGGTGCGCGCAACAACGACATCGCCATCTCCTTCGGGAGGGGCGAATGACCACAAACCAACAAAGGACCCGGCGACACACTCGCCGGGTCCTTCTGCTTTCATACCCAAGCTATACCATTCCTTACTTCTCAAAGGCTTTCCACATATATTGACTTTTATGCGAAACTGGTGTATTATATATATGGGTCCAATAATAGCTGACTGGAAACGGCACTTCGGCCACCCTTCTCGCCCACTAGAGAGAGTGGGGCGCTAGAGGAAGGAATTACAGGCACGATCGTATCTCACTTCGTAAAGGAGCAACCGATCGTGGGCTCTTGTTTGGATTCGCCAAACAAGGAGCACAGAAATGGAAAATGAATACGCTGAATACGAACCGACGCAAGAACTCTGTATCACCTGTTCCACTCCCATAGCGGACCATCTAGTCCAATGTGATGAGTGCGCAACAGCTCTCTACGAACTAATACGACCGCGGTGCTGCGAATGCAAGCAACCGTTGAAATTCACAGAAACCATATGTAACGAGTGCAGCTGGAAGTTCTTCAGGAGCGACCTGAAACAGCTCTGCGAGTTCCAGGTATTCGAGAGGGAATGGTGGGCATTGCTTCACGATGTCCTCCGGATAAGCGTTCCGGATTTAGTACGGAGGCGTGTGCAGCGCTAAAACTGCACAGGGCCCGGCGAGCAATCGCCGGGCCCTTTCTGCTTTCATACCAAAACTATATCATTCCTGCGTTTCTGAGAATTGGTGGTGCCTGCTCCAGAGTTTCATTGACGAATGCCGGCTGCGTACGTATATTCAGCCCAGACCTGTAACCCTCTGGAGGACACACAATGTCCCAATATCGAAGCATATTCCCGAAACCACACACCCTGATTGTGGTGGTGCACGTCGAAAGTCGTGATCAGGCGCTGCACAACGTCTTGATCGCCCGAGATCAGGGTGCTGATGGGGTTTTCCTCATCAATCACCAGACGAACCATCTGCACCTGCTGAGCTGCTTCACCTACGTGCAGCACCACTGTCCAGATCTCTGGATAGGTCTCAACTACCTAGACCTAGACAGATACGCTCAGCTCCAGCGGCTGCCGCCTGGTGCGCAAGGGCTCTGGTCTGACAACGCCCGGATTGATCTGGAGCAGTTGAACCCTACGTACGAAGTGAGCGAGTTCACAAAGCACCGCGCTGAGTCAGAGAAGGAATTCCTCTACTTCGGCGGCGTTGCGTTCAAGTATCAACGGGGTTCGACGAATCCCGCCGAAGAGGCACGGCTCGCCGTCCCCCACGTTGACGTCATCACCACAAGCGGAGACGCCACCGGCGTAGCAGCGAATGTGTCCAAAATTCAATCGATGAAGGCGGCGATCGGCAATCATCCGCTCGCAATCGCAAGTGGGATTACGCCGGAAAACGTGATGGACTACATGCCCTATGCCGACTGCTTCCTGGTCGCCACCGGGGTGAGCATTTCCGACACAGAGCTGGATCCCAAACGGGTACGTGAGCTGGTGACGGCAATCGCCTAACACTACGGCGATGCAAGGGGCGAGGACTTCGGTCCTCGCCCTTTCGTTTAGACTACTTCTCCTCATTCCTGCGTTTCCAAGGATTAATGAGGGCTGACCCCATTAACATATACTTAAATTAAGTTGTAGCGACTAGGTATATTCCGCGCGCTATGTCAAATAATGTATATAAAAACAAAATACCGAAAATCAGCAGAGAAACATAACCAATAATTAGGCTAGTAGCTATAAGTGCTGAAATTGATATTGCTATTACCGTAAAGCTTAGAACTAAAGTCTTCTTGAGTTGTCCAGTAATTTGCTGCTTCTTATATACTAGACCACCGAAAAAATTTAGACTTGCCTCATTTAATGTGTAGGCGATCGTTCCCAGAAAAATGGTTTGATCAACCCCATTAAGTCTATCGGGCTCAGTTTCTTTTATCTCAACGAGTTCGCGAAACTTTTTAAGAAGCACTGTATCACTCATAGAGACAGTACTGTGTAGCAATACTGGCTCGTAGTCTTTAGTATTTGCCCCAAGGTATGTAACAAGCTTAATTGTCGCCTCACGCGTTTCAGATAATAAATCGCTGAACTCTTGTATTTTATATACAACAAATACTGCAAACAAACCCACAAGAGATGCCATTACTTGGGCCGAAGTGCTGAATGTATAGAACCATATGTTGTTCACCTCCATACTTATATTGTAGCAACTTAGGAACACTTAGCCTGATATTATTGTCGATTTTGCTTTTGACTTTGATGAACTAGGGTCTTTTTTAATAAGAAAACGTGTAAGGGCGATCAAAGTATCATTCATACTTCCGTTCACTTTTATATTACCCACCGAGTCTTCACTAATTAGACCGTCTTCACACATAAGCTTAATAGCCCTTCTAGACCCTCCGGAGAAATATGGGAATTCATAGTCTACTGAAGTTGTCTTGGACGACTGCATTATTTCCTTATATTTCCTATTTAGTCTGTCCGGTTCGCCAAGAAGCGCTCGCATAGTATTGAGCGTTGGGAGCCCATCCGTTACATAACGATGGTAGAGAATTTCATTTGTTTTACTATGCTCTCGTCCACTACTGAACTCCGTAACGAGCTTTTTTCTTTCGCTTTTTGTTCTCGTTGTCGAAATAAATTCAAGAGTGACCATGACTATTAGAACAGTAAATAGACCAGCAACCGTATAGGCCAAAAGCCTCACGAGTTGAATCAGAGCGCTCCCAAACAAAGCTTTCTTAAAAAATGGTATTTCCGTATCTTGTACCGGTTCTAATACTTTAATATTCTTAATTCCTGCCACTTTTCCGAGACTAAGTATTCTGGGCTGTTTACTTTTATCATAAATAACTACCGCTCTAATTATGAAGAAATCCTGCGGCTCAATAATGACTGTAGGAAAACGGAATTCCGTTGGTGAGACAAGAGAGACACTTAAACTATCTTTCAGATAATTATTGCTGGCATACATTATCGTCGGAGTTTCAATAACGCGACCGTTTTCAACACTTACGCCAAGTAAGTCATTTTGATCATAATGGTTAATTAGAATACCTGCAGTCCCCCTATTTGAAACCTTTAGTGACAAAATTTTAATATTGCTATTGCTGTTTCTTATGTCTTCACCTCCATAAATAACGCTGAGATTTGAAACATCTCCGTCTGCATTTAATAGATTGTTGTCGGAAGTAATCTCATACGTAATGTCTGGTTTCTGAGGAAAAACATAAGTATAAATACCTATGCCTGTACCGAAAAGTCCGATTGCTGCAAGAATCCAGCTTATTGTTGTTGCTGGTGTTATTTGTTTCATGTCAGACAATCCAATCTATTGCACAATATTGAGCTTCTTTACCAGTTCAATTGACCACCAGTTTTATATTCCGTAACGCGGGTCTCAAAGAAGTTCTTCTCCTTGTTCAAGTCCACTGCCTCACCCATCCATGGGAATGGATTCTCTACGTTGTACTGAGTTGGAAGTCCGATAGTCACCAAGCGACGGTCTGCGATGTGCTCAATGTATTGCTTGAATCCGTCTGCGTTCATACCAAAGATACCGCGTGGAAATACCTCCGTAGCAAACGTGTACTCAAGCACCACGGCGCGCTTCACCAAGTCCACAATGTGCTGCTGGAACTCTGGAGTCCACAACTCTGGCTGCTCCTCCTTGATGGCGTTGATCATATTGCTGCCGAAGTTCAGGTGCTGGCTTTCGTCGCGCATGATGTACTGAATTTGCTCTGCAGAGCCGGTCAACTTGTTCTGGCGTTGGAAGCCAAACATAACCGCGAATGATGAGTAGAAGAAGATACCTTCCATAATGAGTGAGAAGACAATCAAGTTCTCCAAGAACTTCTGATCATTCTCAAAGGTTCCCGTCTTGAAGTTTGGGTCAAAGATTCCCTCGTTTAGGGCAAGCACCATATTGTCCTTGTTGTAGATACTCTCTACCTCGCGATACATATTGAAAATCTTGGACTCGTCCATTCCCAAAGACTCCACAATGTACTGGTATGCGTGGGTGTGAATTGCTTCTTCGTATCCCTGACGAAGCAAATACATACGGCACTCAGGACTCGTGATGTGCTTGTACACGGCGAGCACCACGTTGTTGGCGGCAATAGAGTCTGCGGTGGTAAAGAAGCCGAGCACCGTCTCAAACGCTTTGCGCTCGTCTGCAGTGAGCACGTTTGGTGCCTTCCACTGCTCGATGTCGCGCTGCATCGAAATTTCCGTAGGAAGCCAGTGATTACTGTTTCCTACCGTGTACGCATCCCACGCAAAGGTGTGACGCATTGGGTAGAGCTGCATCACGTCTGCGTCTCCGCCGTTGATGATGCGGCGAGAGTTGATGTCTACTGGCTTTGCTCCTACGTTAATTGGCATATTGTTTGTTGTTCGATTTAATAATTCGGCTTGTGCCACTTCTTCCCTTCCTTCTTCTTCTGGCGACGTAAAAATGATGCAGATGCTAGGCAGGGAGAGGCGATGAGCGAGGCGTACGTCCTGGTACGTTGAGCGAATCGCAGAGGCTCCCTAACAACGCAGATGCGTTATTTTTACGAGCTAGCTCTCGCAGCTTTCGCACACGCCCGCCTCCTCACCGGCCGCCACCCGTGCCATCTTCGCCTGCCACTCCTCCGGACTAAATCCGCTCGGCACACTTGGTGCAACGGCAGGAATAAGCTCTGGCGTCTGCGCCATTTCAATAACCGTCTCTGCAGTGGTCACGGCGTAGGCTAGAGGACCGCCACTCGTGCGCGTGTGAGTGGCGCCGTGCTCACTCGTGGATACCGTTGCCTTTTCTACCTGACTCGCTCCAAGTGTACGCAGGTAGTAGGTGGTCTTGAGTCCCATACGCCACGCGGTGAAGTAGGCGTCGGACAATTCGCGACCCGAGGTGCCGTTATAGAAGATGTTAAGTGACTGCGACTGGTCAATCCACTTGGCGCGACGTGCAGCAGCTTCGATAAGCCAACGTGCGTCAATTTCAAACACCTCCTTGTACTTCTCGCGAAGTAGGAACGGAATCTCCTCGATGCCCTGCACGCTGCCGTCTGCGTACTTGATACGGTTCAACATACCGGTGTCCCACATACCAATCTGCTTCAAGTCTTCTACGAGGTACTTGTTTACCACCACGAACTCTCCCTCCTTGTTGCTCTTTACGTAGATGTTCTTGTAGATAGGCTCCACACACGGGATACAACCTACCAGGTTTGCCGTTGAGGCAGTCGGCGCAATAGCCATAGTGTTTGAGTTGCGCATACCGTACTGCTTTACATGCTCGCGCACCGGGGTCCAGTCGAGCTTTCCACCGCGCTTCACCTCTATCTGCTCACCACGCTCAGACTCAAGCAAGTCCACCGTGTCCTGTGGGAACAAATTGCGATCCCACTTACTTCCCTTGTACGTTTCGTACGTACCGCGCTCCTTTGCGAGTTCACTCGAAGCGAGAATGGTGTAGTACGCGACCACTTCCATACTCTCGTCGGCAAATGCTACCGCCTCTGGTGTGTCGAACTGTATGCCGAGCATATAGAGTGCATCGTGGTATCCGCGCACACCCATTCCTACCGGGCGGTGACGAGTGTTGCCGCGCTTTGCGTCCTCGGTTGGGTAGAAGTTCAAATCGATAACGTTGTCGAGCATACGAATACCGATCTTGGTATAGCGCTGCACGAGCTCTGGGTTAAAGAATGGCGTGCCGTCTTCCTTGTAGGACACAAACTTTGCGAAGTTGAGTGAGCCAATGGTACACACCGCGGTCTCGTCACTGCTGGTGTTGAGCGTAATCTCGGTGCAGAGGTTTGAATTGTGCACCACACCCACGTGGTCCTGCGGAGAACGCACGTTGCAGGAATCCTTGAACGTGATCCACGGGTGTCCGGTCTCGAAGAGCATACTAATCATCTTCTTCCACAGGTCGGTGGCTGGAATGCGCTTTGCGTATTCAATTTCTCCGCGGTCAAACTTTGCCTCGTACTCCGCATAGCGCGCTTCAAAGGCTGCGCCATACAAGTCGTGAAGGTCAGGAACGTCGCTTGGTGAGAAGAGTGTCCACTCTCCGCCATCGCGAACCCTCTTCATAAACAAGTCAGGAATCCAGTTTGCGGTGTTTATGTCGTGGGTGCGACGTCGCTCGTCTCCGGTGTTCTTTCGAAGTTCTAGGAAGTCCTCGATATCGAGGTGCCACGTCTCGAGGTACACACAGCCAGCTCCACGGCGCTTACCGGAGCGGTTAATGGCAAGGTTTACGTCGTTAGCAATTTTGAGAAACGGCACAATACCCTGCGAAGGCACACCCGTACCCTTGATGAAGGAGCCTGTGGAGCGCACCGGGGTCCAGTCGGTGCCGGTACCTCCTGACCACTTCAAATACTGTGCGTTGTCTGACACGGTCTTAAAGATGCCGTCGAGAGAATCGGGCACGGTGTTCAGGAAACAGTTAGACAGCTGTGCCTTTGCGGCTCCAGACTGGAACAGCGTGCGCCCGCCTGGCGTGTAGTAGAAGTTTGAGAGCGCGTCGTAGAACTCAAGCGCCACGTCCTCGCGATCCTCGGGCTTTTCTGCGATAGCAAGTCCCATAGCAATGCGCATCCAGAGCATCTGGGGAGTCTCGAGCGGCTTCTTTGCCTTTACGTCCTCCATACAGTAGCGGCTGCCCATAATTTCAAGGCCCATATACTCAAACAAGTAGTCGTTCTCAATCTTGAGAGCCGCGCCCATCTTGGCGTAGTCGTACTCGGCCATACGTGGATCCAAGTTGCCCTCTGCTACCAAGCGCTTCATGTTCTGCTCGAACACCCGGGTGTGTGCTTCTACCAACTGCTTCTTATCAAATCCCTCGCCGAATACATCGGCGTAAATCTTGTTCAACAACAAGCGCGCAGCGAGCTTTGAGTACGCAGGGTCGCGCTCGATAAGCGAACGCACCACGGCGATAAGTCCCTTCTGTACTTCGTCAGTGCTCATTCCCTCGTAGAGCTCGTACTTCAACTGTGCAACGATGTGTTCTACATCTACGGCGTCAGTGCCAATCTCAGTCACCAAGTGCTGGATGGTCTGACGCACGCGGTCCTCGCGGAACGGCTCAAGCTTGCCCGAGCGCGTCATAACCTTGAGCGCGTTCTCCTCGATTTTTTCGAGCACTTCCTGTTTCTTCTCTTCACGAATCTTGGTGTGCTCGTAGCGATACACAATGTAGTGCTTGGCCACGGTCACGTGCCCGGCCTCCATCAGTGCGATTTCCACCAAGTCCTGCACCATTTCCACGGATGGCACGGCCTCCTCGCCATAGCGCTCCTCCATAATGCCAAGCACACCGCTGGTGACGGCTTCTAGTCCCTCTTCCGTGATAGCTACGTCGCAGCTTTGGAAAGCTTTACGTAGAGCATCAGTAATCTTGTTCGTCTCAAAGTCGACGATGCTCCCGTTGCGCTTTTTTATCTGCTTCATAGTGGTATCCCGTAGGTTACTTTTTAATAATTGAGCCTTGACTGAACACGTCAGCAGAGAGCGTACATACTCCAATTCGGGCGGCTTTCCGGGCACCGTAGCGCTTGCGGACGCACATTTCCCGACTGCATTCGGCTATTCGTACTCCCCTATGGTACCCCCGTATTCCAGGTATCGGTACTGTGGATAGTAGATAAGAAAACACTCTTGCAAGTAGGCAAGAGTGAGTGGTACAGAGCCCTGTATATACATAAAAAACTAGCACCCGAAGCTTTCGCTCCGGGTGCTAGGACCTCGTGTACGGCTAGTTCAGAGTGCGGCGAGCCAGCCACGAGCGCTTCGCTTCGTCTGCGTGCACGATGAACACACGCATAGATGCGAAGGTATGGGCGACGTCGTGACAGAACTGGGTCACTTCATCTCCATACACCCGTGCTTCGTGGTCTATGATGCGCCGACAAGCGTGTTCGTTTGTCTCCATCTCGTAGCACCTCACGTTAGCACCGAGCGTTCTTTGGACGCTAAAGAGCGTCGTGTGGAACAGCTCGAGCAAATACATGAGTCGCTGTGCCACGTCGGAGAACTCCTCGTGCCGTTTTCCGACAAATGCCAGAGAAAGCTTTCTCACAACTCGTTCGCGCTCGGTAAGTTGCCAGCGGGCTGCCACAGCGGCAGTAGCCAGCAATGCAATTGTAAGCGGCGCGCTGTCTCCCAACCGCCACCGCGGTTCAACGAAGCCCTTTTTTGCCCTAAAGTACTCAATACTGCAGGCAGCTAACGCAGCATGCAGTAGGTCACGTGCCGGGACTGAGATCCCGGATTTGGTGATGGTCATCTGGGTTACCTCCGTCCACTAGATGCTGGTGTCAGCATCTTCCACAACCACCCTACCGCGCACGCACATCTCTCGCAATGTATCGAATTTAGTGCGTATTGGTCGCAAGCATCGCCTTTTCTATACCGCCAGTCACAAATACGCGCATAGACTCCGTAGACTTTTTGAGTGCCTTCTTAAGTACCAACTCTTCGCTTGGTGAAAACTTTCCAATCACGTGCGTAATTACCTTTTCCTCTGAGTTTGGCTTCTTGGTCTTTCCCTTTGGCGTCTGTCCCGAAATGCCAATCTTGAGCTGTGCAAATTCTTTGGTCTTCAGTGCGCGCATAATACTTTCCACGCCCTTGTGTCCACCACTTCCGCGTCCGTACACGGTCATCTTGAGTGTACCTAGTGGCAAATCGAGATCATCACGCACCACCAGTAGCTTGTGCGCAGCCTTCACGCTTTTCACAAAAGCGGGCGCAGCTTTGCCCGAGAGGTTCATCGCAACTTCTGGAATCACGAGCGTGACCTTTTCTCCATCTATTTCACCTGTTGCAGCACTTGCGTGCGCAAGCTTCTTTAGTTTGAACTCATCAAATCCTTCCTCTTTCGCCAAGAGTTCAATAGCCATACGCCCGGCGTTGTGCCTGGTTTTTGCGTATTCTGCTCCTGGATTCCCGAGTCCTATGATGACGTACGCCATACATCCACTATACCAGGAGCGCGCTATGCGACGGTATCTCCTCTAAACCAACCCAAAAATGTCTCAAAGAATGCGAGGTTTTCTGACCCTTTCTCTGTTTTCACCTCTGCATCTGCTACCGCCAGCGCCTTTGCGGGACGAATCACAATAAATTTTTGCTTCCACGCCTTGCGGAAGTCAGCGATGGCAATTTTTTTCTCACCATTTTTTGCGGCAGGATCGTTGTAATAGACAAAGTCTTTGTCGATACCGTCTATCACCACCAGGTGCGGAATGGGATTAGTTGGTTCAAACTTGTAGTGCACAGACACAATCACCGGGCCGTCTTTTAGGTATCCCTTGAACTTTGTAAACGCGGCGGTACCACTCAATGTCGACAAGTCATACGCCTGCCCTTTCATACCGTATTTGGTAGAAAGATTTATAAGTCCCTGGTGCGTCCATCCAGCACTAGGCAAATACGCTCCAGATTTGATGGCCTGCGTAAGCATCTTGTTTACAGACACAGGCTCGCTGGAATAATAGTCAATCACCATAGCGAGACTTACCACGCCACAGGCTTTTGGCTTCCATTGTGCACTATCTACATCGGCAAACTGTGAATAAAACGGTACGTGGGCGACAGCAACTACGGGGGGAGTTGGAATCATTTCCACATTGTCACACTAAAAAATACCCATGGCAAGAGTTTAGCTAGTGCCCGTGACCAGGAACAACAATTCCATCAAACACTGATTTGTCTTCGGGGCCTGACACCTTGAGCACACCCCACGCTCCGCGATCAAGTCTAGAAAGCGCGTGATCCACCAAAACATAGTTGCCCGGCACCTCTGTTTTGAATTCAACTACGGTTGCTCCTCCGGCAGGTACTAGCGTTGTCTGCACACTTGTATGAGGAGAGGAAAGCGATGCTTCGGGATATACACGATCAAATATCTCCCCAATAAGGTGAAGTGAGGATACCAAATTCACACCGCCATTCCCAAAATATATTCGTGCGGTCTCTCCTGTGTTCATCTGCATACTGTCTGCAAGGCCACGAACCTTACCGTTGAAAACAATGTATGTAGGTTTTCCGTCCAGCATTGCTTCTGCATCAAACAATTGAATACCCGTTCGCCCCATTCCACCACGAGCATAAAATTCTCCCTGCATTACATAGAACTCTTTATCTACTTTCGCGAGCGGTACTTTTGGCTCCACCAAAATGAGACCATACATTCCGTGCGTCATATGATTTGCCACGTTCGCTGTGGCGCAGTGATACACAAACAACCCCGGATTCATTGCTTTGAACGTAAACGTTGCCGACTCTCCTGGAGCTACCATAGTGGACGCAGCTCCGCCTCCTGGGCCGGTGACTGCGTGCAAATCTATATTGTGATGGTGGAGACTTGTTTTGTCGTTATGCAGCGTGAGCGTTACGGTGTCGCCCTCACGTACTCGGAAAAACGGCCCCGGTATTTTGCCGTCAAACGTCCAGTAGTTTTCGTATACCCCGGGCGCCATTTCGGCGATCACCTCGCGTGCAGTGAGTTCCAGATACACATGAGCAGGCTCGGTACGCGCGATTGGTGGCGGAATATCATTTGGGTCGCGCGCAATATTTGCCACCCGTTCAAACGAGTTGAAATGCGCAAAAAAATCCATAACATTTTGCACTGGCAATACCGGGCCCTCCGCAGGACCGTAGGTGCGCATAGAAAGCGGAAACGATATTCCTTGTGGCAGCCCGTTTGGCACGTAGAAAAACATGGCGACGCCAATAAATCCAACCACGAGTGCAATGCGCATCCATAGTGAGTGCGATTTACGTAAAGCCAAATATATAAACAGGGCAGCAAAGACAAACGCTATAGCCAGGCCCGCAATTTGAACGAAGTACGACCAGGTATAGGAGAGAAGTTGCCACATGCACATTCACTGTAGCACCTCCACCCGCGACATGAGTGTGCTACGCACTTACGCTTCCTAGTGCTGCACAATCACTTTTGTACCGACTGCTGCCCACTCGTAGAGCTTCTTTGCGTTCTCTGGTGATAGATTCACACACCCGTGCGACCACGGCTGACCAAATTTGTCGTGCCAGTACGCGCCGTGTATCACCGCACCTTCATTGGTGAAGTACAAATTCCACGGTACGCCCGGCAAGTCGTATACCTGACTGCTTACGCCCGGCAGTGGCCCCTGCATATAACGACTGGGTGTTTTGCGAAACACGGTAAATGTTCCTGGCGGTGTTGGCGTGTACTCAAGCCCGGTCGAAATAGGTGCTTTCATAAACAACACATCGTCGTCGTATGCATACAGCATTTCCTCGGTGAGGTTTACGTAAATATTTTTCGTGGTTGTCGCGGAAGCTTTGGAAAGATTCTTATCTCCCTCGTCGGTAAAGAGACGCACGGCGTCTGCATACACATACCAATCACTCTTCACACGCTCTGGGAAGCGAATGCTCTTGTCCATCATTATTTTGTACCAGTCGTGTCCGTCCACGTGCACGGTACCCTCTACACGAAGCACTACACCAGTGCGCAGACGCTCCACCACGGGCGACGTGGAGCTTGTGCCCGAGCGCATATTTACGCAGGTGCCCTTGTAGGCAGAGTCGCAACCGTCCACTACTTCGAGGTATTGAACACCCTTCACTGGAACCACGACAGGTTTTTCTACCGTGCCAGCTGCAGGAGTGTCTGCAACCACATCATCGCCATCGTGAGACTCCTGCCACCCGATAAACAGAAGGCCACAAAAAATAACCACCAGAACGGCGCTTATGGCTACGGAGACCCGATATTGCTGTTCGATACGCATTGGCGCAGTGTATGCCTATTCTCAAATCGCACAACTACGGGGCAGAAAAGGAAAAACCGCCCGGAGAAGCGGGAAGTGGATGCTTCTCCGGGCTCCTCGAGCGGTTTTCTACTGGCGACCAGACAGAACTTCAGTCAACGCTTCGTTGACCACGATGAAGCCAACGTGCGTTTCGAGCTTCAGACCCGCGGGCGACGCGACCGTAGTCACATCGACCACTGAGGCTCTTCCGAGGTGTGCAAGAACAAGATCCACCACGATCTCACCCTTGCCGGCGCAGGCCTCACGAGCCTGCTCGTCTTTACAGTTCAGTTCCATTGTATTCTCCCTTTGCTTGGAACACGTGTGTTATAGCACGGTTCACTCAGTCGTCCACGCACTACCTACAGCTTCGCCATTGCCTCAGCAAACTCGCTTTCGCTAGCAACAGGTCCCTCGAGTTCCTCGAATGGTCGGTCTTGCCAGTATTCAAGCGACAACATATTGCGACGCGTCAGACGCTCAGCAGCGTCAAAGTCACCATCAGTGACTGCGTCGGCGAAATACGCCACACCGCCAGCAAAAATATCCTCTGCTTCTTTGACCTCTCCGTCTTCACAGTCGTGTATACACACTGGGCCTTCTGCTAATTCGAGTCCGATATCATTTGCGTGCTCGCCGGTGAACGGCATTCCGCAGGTTATGCAGGTATTCATACGGAAAGTATATCAAATCCCAGGCACGTGCTACATTCAGTGCGGAAAATAGCGGAGAGTGATAATGACCGAAGCTACCAATGCATCAACCAGCTCGCTGTACTGCGACTGCGGGACACTGCTCAGTGAAGTCTGCCTGATTCCCGGCACTGACGCCTGTCTGGCCTGCCACGAACTGATGGTGATGGAACAGACTGGCGTTGGTGTCGTGCTCCTCGACGCCGGAGGAATGTTCCTCAAGGAGCTCTCGAGCGATCACCCAGGTGACTTCCACGGAGCGTTCGTCTCAACGTCGGTCAACGACGAGGAAATCCCGTTCTAGCGGGCGAGCCATCCGACACAATCGGGTGGCTCCTGCTTTTCTCTAGAGCGAGCGTGTGCAGAACAAATGCACTTAAGACGGAGCGAACGATATGCAATGAGAATCCTAGCTTCCTTGGGAGCGAGCTATGTATAAAACAAAAGACTTCCTGCAAGCAGCCGCAATGCACGAGCAGTGCGCAGAAAAATCACATTAGCGTAGCGATCTGTGATTTTTCCAGCAATGCGAGATTGCATTGCGTGCGCCCTGAAAGGCGAAGTTCTCTTTTGTTTTATACATAGCGAGCGAAATATTTGACGCGCGCTGTGAGAGGAATACAATACTCCTATCTATGAAGTTCTTTGGTGGCGCAGTACGGGAAATTCTTATCTTCATCGGACTCGCCATCATTATTGTCGTCCCGATTCGCTTTCTTGTAGCGCAGCCATTTGTGGTTGAGGGCGAATCAATGCACCCAACGTTTGAAAGTGGTGATTATTTGGTTGTCGACGAACTTTCCTACCGCTTAGGCGATCCAAAACGCGGCGACGTCGTGATATTCCGCTATCCTGGCGACCCATCAGTGTTTTACATCAAGCGCATCATTGGTCTTCCAGGCGAAACCGTTCACGTAAACAAGGGCAAGACAAGTATTTCTAAAACTGATGGCAGTACGGTGATACTAAATGAGACGTACGTAGTAGCAGAAGACGCTACCTACACCCTCGACACCACGCTTGGGAGCGATCAATTCTTTGTGATGGGAGACAACCGCCCACGCAGCAGTGATTCACGCGTATGGGGCCCACTTCCACGCGAAGACTTAATCGGGCGTGCGTTCGTGCGACTTCTGCCAGTCGCACACGCGGGTATGATGCCTGGCTCACTCAAGGATCCACTATGAGCCTCCATGTCCACCGGCCCGACGACATTCTAAAGCGCGCGCACGCGATTGGTACCTATTACGGATTCCGCCCTCTTTCAGCTCTGGCTCACGAAAAGCGTGGACAAGGCTCTAAAGCGCCGTACCCTGAGTCGCTCAATGTAGACCTGCTTGATCCTGTTGCCAAAGAAGTAGCAGGACTACTGAAGCACGTGCGCGATGCGGGACTCACGCCCTCTACTCGCGAGCCTCTGTTCCTCTGGCACACCAACGCAGCCCCTGGACGCGCTGCCCCCAAGCAAGTAATCGTGCAATTTCATATTCTCGGTGTGGAGCACGCTATCGCAGACGCGGTACTCATACGCGCAGTGCGCTCGCTGATGCAGGACCTTGGAAAGGTAGACGTGAAGCTTCGCCTCAATAGTATGGGAGACAAAGAAACCCGCACACGCTTTGCTCGCGAGCTCACCACCTTCTTCCGCAAGCACGGCGCTACGTTGCCTGCCGACTGTACCGACTGTGCAAAGACCGACGTATTCACCGCTGCAGAAAAGCTCGCGTGCAACAAAGACGAATGCAGTTTGCTGCCATCTCCTACCGACCATTTGTCTGAAGCGAGTCGCAAGCACTTCGAAACCTTGCTTGAGTACCTTGAGACTACCGACACGTCGTACCAGCTGTCGCCCGAGCTACTTTCTCGTGGCAATGCCTGGAGCGACACTTGTTTCGAACTGTCTCTTGAGAATGGCTCCAAGAGTGTAGAAGCGTGGGGTTCCCGCTACAACGATTTTGCAAAGCTCTTCTTTAAAACCTCAATGCCATCAGTGGGCGCCGTGATGCGCTTCACCACCGAGACCCGCGAGGTGATCCCTTCAATCAAGGAAAAGACGTCGCCGCGATTTGTGTTTGTGCACATTGGCGACGAAGCCAAGCGCGAGAGTATGAAAATGGCTGATGATTTACGTCGCGCCCGTATTCCTCTCACTCAGTCCATTGGTATTGCCTCTCTTACTGAACAAATGCGCTACGCAGATATGATGAATCCTCCGTATCTCCTTATTATGGGTCGCAAAGAGGCTCTTGAACGCTCGGTGATACTTCGTGAGCGCTCCAGCTACACCGAGTCGGTGATTCCTCTCGATGGGCTTATAGAGCGACTTCGCTTGGTGGCATAAACCCAGCCAGGCTTGAAAAAGTACGCGGTAGGTATATAACGAGCAGATGACGAGACGGACTCGTCATATAGGGAGGTAACTATGTACAAATTGTTTATGGTGTTTGTGCCGCGCGGATTTCGCTCCGAACACACGCCGATCCTGACGGCGATCGCCGTCGGGGTTCTCAGCATCACGTGGGCTCTCGTCGCGCGCGGCTGATTGGCCCCTGGTGCCCGTGATCGACATAGTCGGTCACGGGCACTTGACTTTTATATAGAATGGGTGTATAGTATATACAGGTACCCATTAACGTCTGGCGCTGCCAGCAACTACGGGAGAAGTTCTATGACGAAATCTGAACGGGGTTTTGCCCTCATCGTCTGTGTCGGTGGCGGCATGATCACCTATGCTGGCTATCTGGCCAGCACGGGCGGCGACCTGATCCTCGCGCTGATCATGCTGACCTTCGGGACGATTCCCTTTATCGTGCACTTCCTGAAGTTCGAGCTGAAGCTCGGCCTGAAGGACCTGCTGCTGCTCGGGACCCTGTGGACGCTCGCCGTTCCGACCTCGGTCGGAGCTGTAAGCCTCCTTCTCAGCTTCCGCTGGGAACAGGACTCCTGGTTCATCCTGCCGGTGCTCCACTGGGGCGCCATCGTCCTGACGGGGCTGATTGGGGTAAGCACCCTGATCATTCTCCTCCTGGTCGCGGTCGATGGGATCCAAGCCGCCATAAAGAGCAACCGTCGCCCCAGCGTACTGTGACCCTCCGGCTCCCGCCGGACCCCAAGCGCCACCCTTCCTCACGGTCGGGTGGCGTTTCTGCATATCTGGACAGGTATTCACTATCTGTGCTATTCTCCGTCGTATGAATAACGCTGTTCGCATAGAAGTAGTCCGCGGCAAGAACGAGAGTTCTGCCTCCCTCCTTCGTCGCTTTTCCCGCCGTGGCCAGGGCCTCGGTCTTGTTCGTGCGCTTCGTAAGATTCGCTATTACTCACGCACAAAGAGCAAGAACGTGATGCACTCACGCGCTATGGTTCGTGGAGACGTCATCAAGACGTACAACGAGCAAGTAAAGCTCGGCAAGATTGATCCAAACGCCCGCCGAACAAAAGGCAAGAAGTAGTTCAACGAAAAACCGCCCCGAAAGGGGCGGTTTTTCGTGCGCTATACTGAAAGTGATATGAGCACGCTCGACATTCGCAATCTCACCCGACAGAAGACGGTGAAGTTCCCGTTCGAATCTGCCCACAAGCACATCCTCCCTTCCTATGAGGTGTCGCTTGCATTCGTGGGTAGCACGCGAGCGCAGCAGATGAACAAGACACTTCGCAACAAGGACTACATCCCAAACGTGCTCTCGTATGAGACGGGAAAGAACAGTGGCGAGATAGTCATTTGTCTGCTTGAAGCTCGCAAACAGGCGCCATCATACGATATGAGTTACACGAAGTTCGTAGGTTTTCTCTTTATCCACGGACTACTTCATTTGAAGGGAGAGCAACACGGGGCTACAATGGATAAACAAGAACGCGCGCTCTTGAAGCGTTTTATCAACTAGTACTTTTTACGTCCTTACAATGGCACGGCGCATCGCTACCGGAATAGACATCGGCACTCACCAGACCAAGGTCGTGGTGGTGGAAGAGGTGTCTACACCGACCGGTCCCGAGCTCATCATTCTCGGTACAGGACTTGCTGAGACGCGCGGTATGCGCCACGGATACGTGGTGGACGTGGAAGACGCCGCAGAGAGCGTGCGCCAGGCATGCGCCCAGGCCGCAAGTATTGCCCACCTACCTATCAAGAAGGGCTTCCTGGCTATTGGGGGCGTGTCGCTCGACGAAGTACGCGCCAGCGGCGAAACAGTTATTTCGCGCGCAGACCAAGAAATTACTGATTTAGATATTGATAAGACACTCGAGGCCGCTCGCGAAGCAGCGCGCCCAGGATTTCTTAATCGCACAGTGCTACACGAGATCCCGCTTGAGTTTCGTGTGGACGGGCACCTTTCGCTTGGTACGCCACTTGGTATGAAGGGTACGCGCCTCACGGCAGACTATTTGTTCATTACCTGCCTTACGCAGCACGCAGATATTTTGACGCGCACCAGTGAAGCTGCTGACGTGGAAATCATAGACCGCATGGCAAGTCCACTTGCCGGCTCCTACGTGACGCTTACCAAAGACCAAAAGATGAAAGGCTGCGTGCTCGCAAACATTGGTGCCGAGACCGTATCTATTGTGGTGTATGACGAGGGCCTCCCTATTTCCGTAAAAGTGTTCCCTATAGGCTCCACCAACATCACCGACGACTTGGCGCTCGGATTTAAGGTGTCCCTTGAAGACGCAGAGCGATTGAAGCTTGGTCACTTGGGTGGCGCAATGTATCCAAAGAAAAAAATTGAGGAAATTGTCACGGCCAGGTTCCGCACGATGTTTGATTTGATTGATAAGCACCTGAAAGCGCTCGGCAAGCGCGGCAGTCTTCCAGCCGGCATCATAATTTCAGGAGGCGCGAGCGGTCAGGGCACCATAAGTGACATCGCAAAAGGCACGCTGAACCTTCCCTCGCGCATTGCCGATGTACGCGTGACGGAAGACACCAAAATCCAAGACGCCACCTGGGCTGTGGCCTATGGACTAGCGCTCTGGGGACTCACCGGAGATACCGAAACTCCTAAAAAACGATCAGGAGGCGCGTTTATAGAGTCAGTACTGCGATTTTTGCGCCAATTTTTGCCATAATCGGCTTCTAAATACAGCACGCTTCTTTACCTTGTCGATATTTGCATACGGGGAATGCTTGGTATAGTAAGGCGAACCTTTATTTATAGGCCCAATTTACTTATCTATGTCCAAGCGCGTTGAACCAGAAGTCGAGACCTTTGCTCGCATTCGCGTCGTAGGGTGTGGTGGCGGTGGTGGAAACGCTGTGAATCACATGGTGAATTCAAAGGTGAAGGGCGTTGAATTCATCGCCGTGAACACCGACGCACAGGATCTGCATCGCTCTCTAGCGAAGCGCAAGATTCACATTGGACGCAATCTCACCAAGGGCCTTGGTGCAGGTATGAATCCAGAACTCGGCAAGCGCGCAGCCGAGGAAACTCGTCAGGAAATTCAGGAGGCACTTCAGGGTTCAGACCTTGTGTTCATCACCTGTGGTATGGGTGGCGGCACTGGCACCGGTGCAGCTCCAGTAGTTGCAAAGATTGCAAAGGAAGTTGGCGCACTCACGGTGGCTATTGTGACTCGCCCATTTACGTTTGAGGGTCTTCAGCGCAAGGAGATTGCAGAGCGTGGACTCATTGATTTGAAGCGCGAAGTGGACGCATACATCGTTATTCCAAACGACAAGCTCCTTTCTATCGTGGAAGCACAGACCACCGCAAAGACCGCGTTTGCTCTAGCGGACGAAATTCTCCGCCAAGCAGTAGAGGGTGTGTCAGACATCATCACCACGCCAGGAGACATCAACACTGACTTCAACGACATCAAGGCAATTATGGAGGGTGCAGGACCGGCTCTCATGGGTATCGGCATTGCCGAAGGCGACCGCCGCGCACAAGACGCTGCCGCACAGGCCGTTAACTCCCCTCTCCTTGATGTATCTATCACCGGAGCAAAGGGCGTTCTCTTTGTGGTTGCTGGTAGCGACGACTTGGGAATCCTCGAAGTGCAGGAGGCTGCCAAGGTGGTGTCCGACTCCGTGGACAAGGATGCCAAGGTTATCTTCGGTATTATGCGCGACGAGAAGCTCAAGAAGGGCCAGATCCGCATCATCGTTATTGCCACCGGCTTCCCCGACGAAGACGGCAACGTACACGGACCATCAGCGCCAGAGCGCTCACTCTTCTCAATGCCGCTTCCAGAGAAAGCAGAGGTACGCGGAAAGATTTTCCACGAGCCAGTGCGCGCTCCAGAACCTGAGCCAGAGCCAGTGCAAGAAGCCGCTCCGGCACCAGCACCCGTGCCTCTTATGGAGATGCTTCGCCGTGAAGAGCCTATCGTGACCGCACAGCCACAGCGTCGCGAGGAACCAAAGACTATCACTCCACCAATTGTAGAGGAGGAAGATGCGTGGGGAGCGATACCGAATTTCCTCAAAAGGCATAAGAAATAGCCTGCTTTAGGAGAATCAAATACCAAAGTCCCCAGCACTCAGGTGCTGGGGACTTTGGTATACTGCTTTTACTATGAACGATTTGATAATTATTGGGGGTGGGCCAGCAGGAATTGCAGCGGGAGTGTACGCCTCGAGAAAGCGAGTGAAGACCGTACTTATAACAGAGGAAATTGGTGGGCAGTCTACCGTATCAGACGGTATCCAGAACTGGATAGGCACCGTGAATATTCCGGGAGCAGAACTGGCAAAGAGTTTGCGTGAGCATTTGCTTGCATACCAGGACGATGTGCTCACACTCGCCGAGGGCGAGAAGGTAGAAAAGCTTGAAAAGATAGAGGGCGGGTTTCGAGCAACTACAACAGGTGGCAAAACAACCGATGCCAAGGCAGTACTCCTCGCCGCTGGAGCAGGCCGTAAGAAGCTCACGGTGCCGGGCGCAGACATATTTGAACATAAGGGCGTCACCTACTGTGCAAGCTGTGACGGGCCAATTTTTGCCGGACAGGATGTGGCTGTGGTGGGTGGAGGAAACGCAGGACTTGAGACTGCCGCACAGCTACTGGCCTATGCAAAATCGGTCACGCTTATTCATCGCCGAAGTGAGTTTAAGGCAGACGCAATCACGGTGGAGAAAGTGCTTCAACACCCAAACATACGAGCAATGACGGACACTGAACCCGTAGAAGTGCACGGCGAGAAATTTGTGACAGGTATGACGGTGAAGAACGTGAAGACTGGTGAGACAGAGCTTCTGCCAGTCACCGGTGTGTTTGTGGAGGTGGGAGTGATTCCAAACACAGACTTTGCCAAGGATGTTGTGTCGCTTGATGAGGTGGGTCGTGTCATAACCAATGCTCGCAATCAACGCGCATATCAAATCCAGACGCCAGATGGTGCCTCAGATGCGAGGCGTGGGGAAAGTACTGAAGGAGACGTACAGATGAGTACGGCGACTGAAGTACCGGGGCCCCACAACAAAGCAGATGAGGTGCCAGGTGGTGTCTGGGCCGCGGGAGATTGTACCGATGAGTTGTACCACCAAAACAACATCGCCGCCGGAGACGGGGTGAAGGCTCTCGAAGATATCTATCAGTGGCTCGCGCGCCAGGATTAGTGTTGCAGACGACATAAAAAGAACCGCGCCCAGAGGGCGCGGTTCTTTTTATTCTGTGCTAACGGGGGCTTATGCAGCCTCCTCGTCGCCAGTCTCCATAGCAGGAGCCTCCTCAGCCGGAGCCTCGGTTGCCTCTACTACCTCCTCTCCCTCTACAGGGGTCATTACTTCATCTTCCATAGTGTTTTGGAGAATGACTTTGTTTCTCGCAAACGAGCGAAAGACAAAGCCATCCAATGCTTAATTGGCTGGCAATTCGACCTTAGAGACAGTATACCAGAATGAGACTTGCAAGCTACCTATTCATATCCCAGATTTTAGCTGCCACATTCTGTGGAGAACCCTCAAATGGCAAATGGTGATTATCAAAAAACGGCATACTGTTGCACTCCAGAATCCCACAGCGCTGTTGCTCCTTCCACGAACGTGCTGGATCTTCCACGATGAAATCTATCCCTGCAATCGTAGCGCCAAGTACTTTGGCCACCTGCTCAAAGAGCGCGATATTGTCTGGGTGCACAGTGTCCGTCACGTCACAGGTAGTCCCTCCTACGCTCCAGTTAATTTTTTGATGCAATACGGCGCGCTTCCCAACAGGTAGCACGCTCTCGCGAGTGAGGTGCTGCCACGCGAGCTCCGCATCTGCCACATTATCGAGTTTGATATGGTGGAAGTACGGTCCCTGTCGCTTTGGATGCGTGTTCGCAATCTCTACAAGCTCAGTAATACTCTTCACTCCGTCCCCTTCTACGTATGGCTGATCACGACGAAGCATAGCTGCAAACTTCCCGTCCACCACGGTGGCGCGATACACCGCACCCACCAACTCTTCCTCAATGAGTGCGCTTGGTGCTACCTGTGTCGCAATACGAAACGCACGCTCAAGCTCTTCTTCGTTCGTGATATGCAGCACCGTGTGACGAGAGCCCGAGCCGGAATATGGCTTTACGATGACTGGCGGCGAAAGCTTGGAAAAAATACGCAGAGCCTGGGAAAGGTTCCTTGCTGAGCCGCCCCGAGCCACTGGAAAGCCAAGTTTTGCAAACTCTTTTTTGAGTACTGCCTTGTTGTCCATCCAGGGCACACGGGCGGTATCGGTACTTGGGAGCGGAATACCCTCAAACGCAAAGCGCCTACCGTCAGGATACTTCGCTACAAAAATATTGCGCGGCAAATCAAGAAGTCGAAACTCTTTCACTTCAATGCCCCGCTCCTTTGCTTCGTTCCATATCATAAGCGCGAGCAGTTGCGTGTAGTCATCTGGTTCTGTCACATATGACGCCAAGCGAATAAATACAAAGAAGTCGAGAATAGGCACGACTACCCTGCGCTCAAAAGAGTAAAGAGCCTGCGCACCTCTCTTCGGCGGCTTTGCCACACCCCCGGGTGTACTGCCAAAAATAGCAGCGAGTACTTCGTCCACTAGAATGCTGAAGTACGTAATCTTATGAAAAATAGCTCCGTCCCCACATTCGGCGCAGGGAGCTGGTGTTGGCGAATTGAATCCCATAGTGGGTACAGTATACCAATGTTGCGGAGGAGGTGGGATTCGAACCCACGGTCCCGTTTCCAGGACGCCACATTTCGAGTGTGGTACTTTCGACCACTCAGCCACTCCTCCAATTTTCACTTGCCGTCTGGACATCCTAGCATTTTCGGGCGTTAAAATGTAGGATGCATAAGTGCCAAGAAGGAACGGCCCTATCGTCTAACGGTTAGGACGCCCGCCTTTCACGCAGGAAATCGGGGTTCGATTCCCCGTAGGGTCACTCGCACACCACAAAACCACCTCAGGGTGGTTTTGTGCGTTATGCACAGCCACAGACGGGACTAAATGAATTGGGATACAGTCCTAGTACAATATAGTAATGAGTTCAATACAGCCCAGGCGCGTTCCAATTGAGAAAAAGAGGCGGGCATTTGAATTACGTGAGGCGGGTCACAGCTATCGTCAGATTCAAGAAGAATTGGGGATATCTTCTCGCGGTACGCTGAGTTACTGGTTTAAGGACCTTATGCTTAGTCCCAAGGCCAGAAAGTTGCTTGAAAAGAATAGTGAGAAAGCATCGCGTGTCGGGTTCACTGCCTTCAATAATCAAAGAACGGAAAGAATACGAAGTGAGGACCTCGCGGCGTACGACAGTGGTGCAGACTATATTGGAAAATTATCTTCCCGCGAGCTTATGCTCATAGGTGCGGCACTCTATTGGGGGGAAGGAACTAAAAGTGGAGGTGCTCGAAATACTCCACGCCTTGTGTTCACAAACTCGGACCCAAAGATGGTTAAGGTGTTTATGTGTTTTGTACTCTCTGGACTTCATGTACCAGAAAACAAGATATCTGGTGAACTTCATTTATATGAGGGTATAGACTCATCTGTTGCCAAACGATATTGGTCAGAAATTACCGGTATTCCCACTGAGCGATTCTGGCATACGTATTCGGTAAGTTCTGCTAGTCAAAGTAAAAGACCAAAGAACCGCCTCCCCCACGGCACTCTCGCTATTCGCATACCAGGACGACTCTACTTCTCAAAGATTAAAGGGATGATGGACGGCCTATACAGTGCTTGCGTTGACTAACCATAATCGCACTATATTTCCTGATATGGATACTCTAGGCTACTAGCCACCCAAAAAATCAGGTATAGAATTATTTCAAATCAGGGCGCGTCCCGCGTAGTATGGAACGATGTTGACGCTCTCTACAAAAAGCACTAGCGGTCCCTACTCGATTCCCAACTCTTCTCGAGATAACTTGCCCGGCCGCAAAATCAGCGGTTGCTCGCCCGTATAAAGGACCACCGTGGACGGATACTCTCCATCGCGTGGTCCGTCATCAATGACCAAATCAACCATATTGGTAGAAGGGCCAAGTGCAACGACAATATCCATAGGCGTAGCGAGCGTCTGATGCCCTGCCAGGTTCGCGCTCGTTGCCGTAAACGGCCCACCGAATGCGCGCGCAAGGGCGAGCGCGAATGAGTCGTTCGGGACACGTATTCCAATTGCATTGTTTAGTGTGAGGCTTTCTGGAATGTGCGGCTTGGCCTCTACCACCAGAGTGAGCGCTCCAGGCATATGTCGCTGCGCAAGTGCGTGCGCTTCACTATGCAGATCCCCGTGTTCGGCCACTGCGTCTACATCGGCTACCAGAATTGATACGGGTTTCTTGCGCTCACGACCCTTCAACTGCCGCAATCGCTCTATTGCCTCTTCATTAAGAGCGTCTACCCCAAGACCATATAAGGTGTCGGTGGGATACAGCACAATCCCTCCTGCGCGAAGCGCTCGGGCAGCTTCGGCAACAGCTTCATCGTGGCCCACATCTGCTATGCGCAGAAATTTCATAGTTGAATCGTATCGCCAAAAAGGGTATTGTGCGAGGGTTCACGCGCGCTTAGCTCAGCTGGTTAGAGCGTCTCATTGACGTTGAGAAGGTCGGGGATTCGAATTCCTCAGCGCGCACAATGCAGACTAACGGTGCACAGTGCATTTCATTTGTTCTTTAACTGTTATTCTACTTCTGGGAGGTGTTTACCATGCCCGGAATCATTCCAGCCTGGATTGGAGTCGGCGTTCCCTCTGCGCTTATTCTTGTAGCTCTGATCGCTTGTAAGTTACACAAGCTCTTCAGAAAGTGACGGGCGCTGACTCTGTCGCCGTGGTCTGATTGAAAGACCACGGCGATTCCCTTATCACTCGCAGAACCGCTCCAAACGCGCTACACTCGCCGTATATGGAACGCACCGTTATTCTCTATCACGGCTCCTGCCCAGACGGGTTTGGGGCTGCGTACGCAGCTTGGAAGCGCTTTGGCGACAGTGCCGAATATATTCCGCTGCATCGAGGCGACGAACTTCCCGAGGGTCTCGAGGGTGACAACCTGTACTTTGTAGACTTCACGTACGAGCAAGAAGTAATGGACCACTTTGTATCCATTGCAAAGACCGTCACCGTACTCGACCACCACAGTGGTATGCAGGACGTCGTCGAGTCTATGCCCGCATATGTATTCGACAACAACAAATCAGGAGCTGGTATTGCCTGGTCGTTTTTCAATGCGAATCTTCCCCTTCCCAAGTTGTTGGAGTTCGTCCAAGACGACGATCTCTTTCGCTTTGCACTTGAAGACACCAAGGCGGTGCTTTCCTATCTAACGGTTCACCCATTCACGTTTGAGAGTTGGGACACTGTTGCAGCACTTCTTGAAGATGAAGACAAGTCAGAAACATTTCTCGAGAAAACGCGTGCCTATGCAGAGTATGCAAACTTGCTTGCGCAGGCAGCAGCAGAAAAGGCTACAAAAATTTCGTTCGAGGGGTATGAGGTGATGTTTGCAAATGCGCATCCAAGCAAGGTGATGAAGTCACTCGTAGGAAACATATTGGCAAAGGAATTCCCGCCGTTTGCTCTCGTGGTGTCAGCTCACCCGAAAGGCTTTGGTGTGTCCATTCGCGGAAATGGCTCCGTAAACGTAGCAGAAATTGCCGCAAAGTACGGTGGTAATGGTCATCACGATTCTGCGGGTTTCATAATTGCCGCTGACGGACAGATGCCGTGGGCACTAGTAGAAGATGAATCCCGTTAGAAGCAGACCCTCCTAAAAGTACTGCGGGACTTCATTTTAAAGTATATGAGTCAGTATTCTGAACACACGTCGTTTCCTCCTGCTTCTAACGGGATGAAAATACTAGCAATTGAAACTAGCTGCGACGAAACTGCAGTAGCCATACTTGAGTGTACCGGCGACCAGCAGGGCGCGGAGTTTCGCATACTCGGTAACGCGCTTATTTCTCAAATAGATTTGCACCGTGAATACGGGGGTGTGTACCCCGCTCTTGCTAAGCGCGAACACGCAAAGAACCTGGTACCACTTCTGGCGAGCGCTCTTGAAGAAGCCGAGCTTCTTGTGGAAGATACGCAGGTGATACCCGAGGATCTTCGCGAAGCACTTTCACTGGTGCTTTCTCGCGAGATTGGACTTGCCGAGGCTTTCTTTGCATTCATTACTGAGTGTGAGAAGCCAGACATAGACGCTATCGCGGTCACGGCAGGCCCTGGGCTCGAACCTGCCCTTTGGGTGGGTATTAGTTTTGCAAAGGCGCTCGCGCTTGTATGGAACCTGCCGCTCGTTGCGGTAGACCATATGGAGGGTCATATTTTGTCTTCACTGCTCGTGAGCGAAGACAATGTGTCACTCTCACTTCCAAAACCAAAGCTTCCGCTTCTGGCGCTTCTTATTTCTGGAGGCCACACCGAGCTGGTGCATATGAAAGACTGGCTTTCCTATACGCTCGTGGGCCGCACTCGTGACGACGCCGTGGGAGAAGCCTTCGACAAGGTGGCTCGTATGCTTGACTTGCCATATCCCGGCGGCCCGGAAGTCTCGCGCCTTGCAGAAAAGGATCGTGAGGACGCTCGTACCAATCCGTTTACGCTTCCGCGACCAATGATTCACGATCCGCACTGCGACTTCTCTTTTTCTGGACTCAAGACCGCCGTGCTCTATCTCACCAAAGGCAAAGATAGAAGCGATGAGGAGAAGGAGCAACTCGCTCGCGCATTTGAAGACGCAGTAGGCGATGTGCTCTATAGTAAGTCGCTGCGCGCTCTCGACGAGACCCAAGCGCGTACGTTTGCCATTGGTGGCGGTGTCTCTGCAAATACGCACGTCCGCAGGGTTTTCACGGATCGTCTTGCAAAAGATCTGCCCGACGTACACCTTTCCATTCCTTCGACATTTCTTACCGGTGACAACGCCATAATGATTGGCGTGGCCGGCTACTTCAGAGCGCTCCGCGGGGAATATGCTGACATAGGCACCCTAGCGGCAAACGGCAACCAGGGACTGGCACCAGATGCATAGCCCGGGCCAAATGGCCCGGTTTTTGCTATATTTGGGGTAATGAATGAGAAGTTTACGCAGCCTTATAATTCAAACGAAACGGAAGGCCGAATATACGAGGCTTGGGAAAAGAGTGGGTACTTCAACCCGGATAATCTACCCGGAGAGCGTCTAGAGTCCTTTACGGTCACCCTTCCCCCACCAAACGTGACCGGTGTGCTTCATATCGGGCATGCCTATGAGGATTCCCTCCAGGACGCGGTCATTCGCTTTGAACGAATGCGCGGCAAGAAGACACTCTGGGTACCTGGTACGGACAGCGCTGCTATCGCTACGCAGGCACGCGTAGAAAAAAATATTCAGAAAGAAGAGGGCAAAAGTCGCCACGACATTGGTCGCGAGGAGCTGGTTGCGCGCGTAGCAGCGTTTGCAAAGGAAAGCGAGAACACTATCCTGTCACAGATACAGAGAATGGGCGCATCCCTCGACTGGTCCCGCTACGCCTATACGCTCGATGAGAAACGCAATCGTGCCGTGTTTGAAGCGTTTAAGCGAATGTACGAGGCCGGACTTATTTATCGCGGCAATCGTATTGTGAACTGGGACCCAAAGGGACAGACCACTATTTCTGACGACGAAATTGCCTACGAAGAACGAACTGCCACACTCTATACGTTCCGCTACTCCAAAGACTTTCCAATTCCCGTTGCTACAACGCGCCTCGAAACCAAAGTAGGAGACGTCGCCGTAGCAGTCCACCCAGACGATGCACGGTACGCGAAATTTGTGGGACAGACGTTCGATGTGGTGTTTTGCGACGCACCTCTCTCAATCAAAATAATTGCCGACAAAGAAGTGGACCCGGAGTTTGGCACCGGCGCACTTGGAGTCACTCCCGCACACAGCCAGATAGACTGGGACATTGCCGAGCGTCACAACCTGCCCAAGGACAAGGCAGTCATAAACGAGTATGCAAAAATGACTGCCCCAGGCCGCACCAACGGACTCAAGGTGCTTGAAGCACGCGAGGCAGTCGCAACGTGGCTGCGTGAGGAAGGGTTGCTCGAAAGCGAAGTGGAAGTGACACAAAACGTCTCCACCGCTGAGCGCACGGGCGGAATTATAGAACCCCTTCCTAAATTGCAGTGGTTTGTTGCTGTAGACAAGTCATTTATCGTTTCCAAGTCATCGCTCTCGGGCATTGCGAGCGGTAGCGAGACTACGCTCAAACATATGATGCAGACCGTAGTTGAGAGTGGTGACGTAGTAATGCCCCAGGAGAATTTTAAGAAAATATACTTCCACTGGATTAGTAATCTCCACGACTGGTGCATCAGTCGCCAAATCTGGTTTGGACACCGCATTCCTATGTGGCATCGGGGTACTGAAATGATCTGTAGCGACAGCAGACCCGAAGGAGACGGATGGGAGCAAGACCCGGACGTGCTCGATACCTGGTTCTCGTCGGCGCTTTGGACATTCTCCACACTTGGCTGGCCAGAAGCTACAAAAGACCTAGAGACCTTCCACCCAACATCGTTTATGTCTCCTGCATACGAAATACTTCCTCTGTGGGTATCTCGAATGATCCTGATGAGCGGGTTCCTGCTTGGCGAGCCACCATTTAAGACCGTGATGATTCACGGCCTGGTACGTGACGCGAAAGGCAAGAAGTTTAGTAAGTCACTTGGAAACGGTATCGATCCTATTGAAATGATTGAGAAGTATGGAGCAGACGCGCTTCGTATGGGACTTCTTGTGGGTACCGCTATCGGCAACGATGTCAGATTTGATGAGAACAAAGTAAAAGGCTACAAGCATTTTGCGAACAAACTCTGGAACATTACTCGGTTTGTGCTCGACCAGACCAAGGACGCAAACCCAGCCGCACCACTTACGCAAACAGACCAGGCACTTCGCGACGACCTCACTGCGCTTATACAGGACGTGACTCTTGATATGCAGGAGCATCGCCTCTATATGGCCGCCGAAAAGCTGTACCATTACGCCTGGCACACGCTTGCAGACACTATTCTTGAGGAATCAAAGCCTATCTTCCTTGCGGACGACCCAGACGCAAAAGCCTCGCGCCAAGCACTCTTGCTTTCGCTCCTCACCGACACCATTACCCTCCTGCATCCGTTTATGCCATTTGTAACTGAGGAAATATATCAATCGCTTCCTACCAAGACGACCGATTTCCTGATGGTTGCTCCGTGGCCCTGTAGCTAGTCACTGTTAGACCACGAGCTCTCCAGTCTGCTGTGGCATAATAGGATTGATGTCCTATCAAACACTCGGCTACGCATTCATTGGCGGCGTTCTCCCCGCGCTCGTGTGGCTGTATTTCCTCCTCAAAGAGGACGAGCGTTGTCCTGAGCCGCGCCCCCTCATAATGATTGCCTTCTTGTCAGGCATGCTCGCAGTTGCATTCGCACTACCTCTGGAGCACATTTCCAAGCTCCTAGTGGGCAGCAGCGACCTTTCTGTAGTTATCGCATGGGCCACCATCGAAGAAACACTCAAGTACGCCATAGTTGCGCTTACTGTGCTGTGGCGGCGCGCAGTGGACGAATCAGTTGATCTCGTCATTTATATGATTACGGCAGCACTTGGGTTTGCCGCACTAGAAAACGTGCTGTTCTTTTTCCAGGCACTTACTGCACACGGTTTCTGGGGAAGTGAAGGAGCGCTTGCAACGGGGAACTTGCGTTTTGTAGGTTCGTCACTTCTGCACATCATTGCGTCTGCTGCTATTGGATTTGCGCTCGCATTTGGATTCCGCGCGCACCGTGCAGTGCGTGCGATCTACGCTGCTGCTGGACTTATCCTCGCCATCGCATTGCATAGTGCCTTTAATTTCCTTATCATTACTGGTGACGGATCACATACACTCTTTGCGTTCTTCATCGTATGGATGGGCGCAGTCGCTTTCTTTGCGGTATTTGAGATCCTGAAATATTTTCGCTACCGTAATGTACCCAAGAACACCTGCTGATGTATGAAAAAACGCTCCTTTTTTGAACGCCTCTCCGCAACTGGCGGCACCGACGACTTCGATTCATTCGATGACGATTTCCCTATCACTACCCATCCAGGAATGCCTACCAAGCAGCCTGTGGTGCGCTCAGTACCTATCCAGGGCTCTATGCCACAGCAAGTACCAATGACGGCCGCACCCGTTGAGGAGGAAGAGGCCGAGGGACAGCTTCCGGTAGATGTATATCAAACACCAAACGACATCATCATTCGCTCATTTATTGCTGGTGTTCGCCCTGACGAAATGAATGTATCTATTAGTCGAGATATGGTGGTAATCGAAGGATCTCGCGAGGAGCGCGACACTATCACCGACGGGGACTATTTTGCACGCGAATTGTTCTGGGGCCGTTTTACCAAGACCATTCTCCTTCCTCAAGAGATTGATGTAGATGCGTCTACAGCAACAGCAAAGGACGGTCTTCTCACCATTATGCTTCCGAAGATGGATAAGACTCGGCAGACTAAGCTCAAAGTAAAATCCGGTTAGTTGTTCACCACTAAACAAACTCATCTTCTTTGTTGCGGGGCCCAAGCTCGTCATTTCGCCGTACTGCTAGTACGCCTTCATTCCTCGCTTACCCGCGCCTCGAATCTGAGTCTGTTTATTGGCGCCCAGACGTTGTCTCGTTTTTGGCCTTTTAGCGCATTTGACCTATCTGTTTGCAAAACGTGGAGGTGCACTGTTAGCTAATGCGTTTCTTCGTGTAGTACTGGCGCCGCTCCTCCAATAACAAGGGTGAACGGGATGCGTCCAATCACCTGCCCGCCCGGCGTCTCTACGGATACGCGCCAGTTCCCCGACACTGCCGGCACAAACTCCGAATACCCCCGGAACCCTCCTGGTCGTCCTCCAGACATTGAGAACGTCACGCGAGATTCTGTCCTCCACGCTCTCGCTGTATCGTCGTACCGCTCCCATCGGTGCACTTCTGTAGCAGAAAACTTTACCGGAGCCGATACCGCCGCGTACGCAAAAAGTGTAGAGCCAGGAGCCATATGAATGGTCCGAGCAGTAAACAGCGCGTACCAGGGGCGTGCAGGCTCAGCGAGAACTACGTAGCGGTCTTCAGTGCGGGTAAGTGAGTGGTACACGCCTGACTCGCTCATCGTGAGCGGTATGGGTGGCAGTGCTCCAGTGAAGTATGCGACATTTACCAAAAGCAGCACACTTAGGACGCCAGGCAGTGCGTAGCGCAAGCTCGAGCGAAGCTCGAGCGGGTTAATGCGCGAAAGCACATACGCATACAAACCACCTACCAAAATACTCGTGGCAGTACTAAGCAAGAAAATGAGCGGACCAAGCCTGTCCAACAAAAGCGGAATAGCAAAAATTACATACGCGTAGAGCGCAAAGTACAAAAGAGCAAGCTGAAATGCCAGATGCTTGTAGTGAGTACGAAAGAATTCGTTTCCAACAAAGACCGCTGCCAAAAGCAGCAAGAACGGCCACGACGCAGACAACTCTGCGCTCTTTGTATAGAAAATCATAAAGCCCGACAACAGACTTCCAATGGCATACTGCGCAACAAGCGGCGCCACGATGGACACTCCACGCTCAAACGTGCCCACATACTCGCGTGAGCGAGGAAGCATACTTCCGACAGCAACACTCACGCTTGCAAGCACCAAGTATCCAGCAAAGGCGAGATTCGCATACGCTACCGACAGAATCGTGAACGTAAACAAATCAATACCAAAACCAAGAACAAACGCGATGGCGCCTAGGTGCCGTTCGTTTTTAGCAGCCCACGTAAGAAGTTTCGAAATGGCTGCAACCATAGTGCTTGAGACCGGGGTCGAACCGGTGACCTCACCCTCTTCAGGGGCGCGCTCTACCAACTGAGCTACTCAAGCTAAGTAGGGACATACTAGCACAGGAAGCAAAGGTTTTCACCTGGCCACCAGCCGTAAAAACGCGCCTCTATTTAGAGTCTGACCGACCACCAAACCCACTCAACGCCTTCTGAAACTCCTCCTGCGACGGGATGCCAAACGCTGACGGATTCTCCATAACGCTAGCTTTCACATACTCCACAATTGGCTGGAAGAACAACACGGGAAGCCCAAGCACCAACGCCCAAAAAAATAGCTTCACCCACAGCGCAATGCGGTCCCACGCCTGCATACGCCTGAGTATTGTATTGTTTTCCTCACTAAGCTCCAACGAGCGCTCTACCATTTGAGAAAGGGTTCCACTGCTGGCGATAAAAGAAGTCGTCCCGCCAGGCTGTGCCGGGCTTGCCGGAGCCACATCCGCAGCCATATCAGCCACTATTGTGGGTTCTTTCTTCTTAAAAAAATCCATATGCGAAAAGTATACCACTCGATAGTTGTGTCCCTCCCAGGAATCGAACCTGGATCAAAAGTTTAGGAAACTTCTATTCTATCCATTGAACTAAAGGGACTGTACGTCGAGACTACCACAAAACCCGCCAGTCAGACGACTGGCGGGTTTTGTGTAGAGGATTACTTACACTGCAGCTGGAGTCTCTCCAAGCCCAAGCAAGCTCACAAACTTGTTCTTGTCGAACCCGATGATCATTTCCTCTCCAATGAACACAACAGGCACGCCCATCTGACCGCTCTTATCAATCATTTCCTGGCGCTTCTCCAGGTCGCTTGCGACGTTGTACTCGGTGTACGCAACATTGTTTTCCTTAAAAAATTCCTTGCTCATCTGGCAAAAGTGACAGGTTGGCGTGGTGTAAATAGTGACTGGTGTATCCATAGTGTGCTGATTTATGTTCCGAAAGTATAGCACGCAGGCTCAATCGGGCGACAAAAAGAAAAGTCCCCGCCGCGAAGTGCGGAGGGGACCTTTTTAGTTCGTTCAGACCCGAAAGGTCTAGAACTGCCAGCCGAGGCCGACCGACACAGTGGTCGTTTTGACCTCACTGCTCCAGCCGCTCGACTCATCGATCGTCAGGCTGGATGTGCCGTAGCGCCCGATGATGGCCATCGAAGTGGTGAACGGGTAGCTCACGACGACTTCGCCGTAGGTGCCCAGGGCGGACCTGGTTTCCGACCACGTGGAGTCGGGGCTCACGTCATAGGTGTAATGGGCGGTCGCGGTGTACCGCGCCGCCATCACGCCGCCTCCGACCGAGACCTGGAAGGGTCCGACCGTGTCCGAGAACATAACGCCGGCGCGAACAGTGCCATCGAGCTTGTTGGTCCTCTTTTCGAAGACGTTCTCGCCGCAGTCAGCGGCATCACAGATCTTCCCGTAGCTCGAGGCCTCGACCTTGCCCAGCGTGATGCCGGCAACGACCGAGACCACCAGGTCGCCGTTGTGGTAGAGACTGTCCCCAAAGGAGACATCGACCACCGTCCCCGAGGGGGACAGGCTGCCGAGGTTCTTGGTTTCGGTATCTGTGGAACCCACAGCGACAGTGCCGTACAGGTTGTGCTCGGCGGCGAGGACCGGCGAGGAAACGAAGACGGCGATCGAAGCGATCGCGAGAGTGAGAGCACGGAAATTCATTGGGGTTTCCCCTCCTAGGTGACGTCAAGACCAATTCTTACGTCTACCTACCATAATAGACTATATTTGCTTATTTGTCAATACTATTGTATCAAAAATCACCAGAATCCGGCCCAGTTTATGGCCTTTTTCCACCACGGTAGCTTTGGTGTTGTTGTGGCCTCCTTTGGTGGAACGACAATGATTACCTCCTCACCAGGCTTGGCGACACCCCGAGTCTCACGAAGAGTGGCCTCACGCCCACGCTCAGTCTCTAGTTCGGCTATATTGCCCCGCAGTACATCCTCGCGCTCCTTAAGGGTAGCCAGCTCAGCCTCTGTACCCCGCACTGCGTGGCGAGCAATTTCCTCCTTGCGAGCAATGCCCCATACGAGCCATAGCACCCACAAAATAGCGAGCGACAGCACTCCAGCCAAAACATATTCCTGAATACGCTTGTTGTTTGGTCTGCGTGACATCCCTCTATACTACCGCACCTCCCACCCCCCCTCTCACGAAGAACGATAATCTTTGCAGAAAGTGCACTAAACCGAACGCAGAGTATTGTTTCAAGAAGGCGAGAAAGAATAGCCCGGTTAGCGCAGCGATCGAGGGCTATTCTGCAACGAGGCGACTATGAAACAAACGACACGTGAGAGCGGGCTGTGCACTTTCTGCAAAGATTATCGTTCTGAGTCCTGCACCATTTTCATAAACACCTCCTGCGGAATATCCATCTTTGCGTGCTCACCGCGGCGCTTCTTTCCTTTCTTCTGTTTCTCAAGCAACTTCATCTTTCGAGTGATATCACCTCCGTACAGATACCCCGTCACGTCTTTGCGAAGCGCTGAAATACTGCGAGAAGCGAGAATGCGCCCTAGTGCGTGCGCTTGAATTTTTACCACGAACATTTGACGGGGAAGTATGCCGTGCAACTTTTCCACCATTCGCTCCCCCTCCTCCTCAACTCGCCTGCGCGATACCACACGAGCAAATGCTGGCACCGCTTCATCTGCAACAAATATCTCGAGCTTCACCACATCCGCAGGGCGCTCATCAAGAAATTCGTACGAGAGGGACGCATACCCCGACGACACGTTCTTTACACGATCAAAGAATCCGCGCATCAGCTCTCGCAGCGGCATCTCAGCTGCAAGCTCAATACGTCCGTCCAAATGCGTCTCGGTGTTCATAATCGCGCCCTCGTGATCCTGAAACAGCTGAATCATACCTGAGAGACTCTCGGCAGGAGTAATAAGCACCACATTCACCCACGGCTCCTCTATGGCAGCAATATCGCCAAACGCAGGAAACTTCGAAGCGGTATAAATAGTCTCGCGCACTCCTCGCTTATCAGTCACCACGTACGCAATAGTTGGAATAGTGACAATGAGTTCCAAATCAAACTCGCGCTTCAAGCGCTCAGTCACAATTTCTAGGTGAAGCATCCCCAGGAACCCGCAGCGGAACCCACGCCCAAGTACTCCTGACGATTCCTCCTCAAACGAAAGTGACGAGTCCGACAATCGCAAACGTTCAAGCGCCTGACGCAGTTCGGTGAGTGTGTCTTGATTTTCAGGGTACACAGACGCCCACACTACCGGGCGCGGAAGCTCAAATCCAGACAGTGGCTCTGCTCCCTTTCGGTCGGTGAGCACGGTATCACCCACCGCTACCACACCAGCTTCTTTTACTCCGGTCACAATGTATCCAATTTCTCCGGGCCCAAGTGACGCCGTCACTACTTCGTCTGGCATAAAGATGCCCGTCTCAAGTACGGTAAATTTCTGACCCGCTGCGGCAAATCGCAACACGTCCCCCTTCTTAAACTCTCCGTCAAAAATACGCGCAAACACCGTGATACCGCGGTGGGTAGAAAATGAAAAATCAAAAATAAGCGCACGAGCGTCCTGCCCACTACTTTCTCTTGGAGCTGGTACGCGCTCCACAATTGCCTGTAGCAATGCCTCCACACCTTCTCCTGTCTTTCCAGACACTGCGAGAATAGTTTCTGGATCTATATTCAAAAGCTCAGCTAGTTCGAGCGATACTTCCTCTACACGTGAAGCAGGGGAATCAATCTTGGATAGAACTGGAATGATTACACACCCAGCCTTCTTTGCCATTCCTAGTGTGGTGAGTGTCTGCGCCTGAATACCCTGCGTAGAATCCACGAGCAAAATAACGCCCTCTACCGCAGAAAGTGCACGCGACACTTCATACGCAAAATCGATGTGTCCTGGCGTATCGATAAGATTGAGTATGTACTCAACACCATCAGCCGCGCGAAACTTCATACGCGCTGGCTGCATCTTTATCGTAATCCCACGCTCGCGCTCTAGATCCATTTTATCGAGGACCTGATCGCGCATCTTGCGTGCCTCTATCGTGCCGGTACGTTCAAGAAGCCTATCCGCAAGAGTAGACTTGCCGTGGTCAATGTGAGCGATGATGCTGAAGTTTCGTATGTTCATTG
>CAZNVT010000003.1:0-4256 GCA_964577025.1 uncultured Candidatus Saccharibacteria bacterium | reverse complement strand
ATATCCTTGGTCGTGAGGCGCTTAAGGGAATCGCGCAGGTCCTTGAACTCCTTGTTCTGCAAGCTTGCAAGCACCCCAACGGCCACCAGTAGACCCACCATACCAGCGATAGTGCCCTGCGCCAACACTGCGTGCGTGGTCGTGAGTGGCTCAAGACTTCCCATAAACGACAACACCCCGTAGCTAGCTGCCCCGCCCAAAATAGCGGCACCTAGAGACTCAAGTAGGGGACGCACAAGCGAGCGAGCGACTCCGGGCGCCACCTTACCAAGCGTACACAATGCAACAACAGCCACAATCAATTGCCCCACCGTAGCACCGAGCGCAATAAACAAAATATCTGCGCCAGCGACATCCGTCACACGAAAGAGCGCTTCCACAAAGTACCGAACCTCGGGGACTGAAGCAGCAAGCGACATACTAAGTACCGCTACAAGCACGGAGATACCAGCATCCCCCAACTGCATAATGAGAGGATTCCAAGACCGTTGTGCGGCATAGAACGCACGCGCGCACAGCAGAATGAGTCCCTGCGCAGCAAGTGCCACCACAAGTATTGCGAGGATCGCAGCTGTAAGTCGCGTATCGTCCCACGAGAACGCGCCTGTCCCAAGCACAATGCGCACGATATGCGCACGCATCACAATAGTGAGCACCATAATAATGGTGGACCAAAATATAATGTGACGCGCAGCAGCACTTATTGTGTCGCGATATGCCACACCTTGCTTCTTCCGGTGGTGCTCCGCAAGCACCGGAAAGGCTGCTGTAGCGTATGCTGCACCCACGAGCGACAGTGGCACCGCCTCTAGGTTGCTGGCAAAGGTGAACACCGAGACACCGCCCTCGCCAGTGCGCGCCGCTAGCACCGTCAGTGCGAGTGTGACAAACGCCCCCATACCCAAGGCCATAGAGCGTGGAAGTGAGTCTTTCATCACCGACCACAACACCTTTGGATCTGGAATAGTCGGCACAGGAAGTAGTCGTGCTTGTTTGAGCACCGGAATGTGAATAGCAAGGTGCAGCAACGCACCCAGCACCACTCCCATTCCCACCCCAACCAGTCCGTAGATTGGGTACAGGAAGAGCGTGCCCCCAATAATGCCCACGTTGTACAGCACGGGTGAAAGCGCAAACAGTACGAAGCGGCGTTTTGCCTGAGTCACGCTTGTTGCAATGCCCGAGAGTCCCAAGATAATTGGCTGCAGGAGTAGCAAGCGTGCGAGCATAACAAACTCAGCAGCGTGCTCTCCGCGCATAAGCGTCGGATAGAGCACCTGCAGTATGTTTGGCGCAACGATTGCAATGCCCGCACACAACACGCCACCCACAATAAAGAGAAACGATGCCGTCTGCGATATGAGTCGTTTTGTCTCCTCGTCCGTTCCTCCTGCAATGCGCGGAATAAGCACATAGGCCGACACCAGTGACGCTACTAGCGCAAACACCAAGTCCGGCACCCTGAATGCTGCGTAGTACAGATCGAGCATTTGTCCGGCACCAAATTGATGCGCGAATAGTCGGTCACGCACCAGTGCCAGAAGTTGCGAAGCTAGCGTGAGAGACGCAAGCAAGTACGCAGCCTGGTGTAGGCCGCGTACTGGCTTGGTGATGGTCTGTAATAGTGCGCTGACCATCGTGGTTCTTTATCGCTTCTCGACTACGGTGCTGGTTCAGTGACCGTGCGAGGAATACCGAGTGCGCCAAGGCGAGACGCTGGGAATGGGTTTTTGCCATTCTTGAGCGCTGCGATGTCAGGAGCAACTGCCGTAGCGTTTTCTGGTGAAAGCGCTGCTACAGACTCGAGAGATTCAAGTGCCTTGGTGTAGTCACCCGCGATAGCGTACATAACTCCAAGGAAGAATCGCGCATTTGCGTACTGAGGATTGAGATCCACTGCACGTGAAAGGGCCTGGATTGCTCCCTTCGTGTCTCCATTAGCAGAGCGGAGAATTCCCACCTGGAAGAGTACGGTTGAGTCAGACGGCGCAAAGTACGCTGCTGCTTCAGCTGCCTCAAGTGCCTCCTTTGCCTTACCAAGCTGTACCTCTATCTGTGAGAGAAGGAAGATAGCCTGCGTGAAGTCGTGCTTGAGTCCAATGGCACGGATGAGTGCCTCTTCAGCTGCCGGTCCATTTCCCTGTGCTACTTCTAGCTGTCCAAGGATGAACGGCAGAGTTGGGCTGGTAGGGTTGAGAGCTTCAGCGCGTGCGTAGGCGGTCTTTGCGTTCTGGTAGGCTCCGTCAATTTTGAGCGGAACAACTACACCATACACATTTCCAAGCATTACCCAGTTCTGGTAGTTGTTTGGGCCAAGGCGCGTAGCGGTAAGTCCGTCCTGAATACTCTTTGAGAGGTAGGTCTGGAACTTCTGCTGTGCGTCTGACGCAGTAAGTGTGGTGTCATTTGCCACAGCGCGCATACGTGCGATACCAATAGCGGTTGCTACCTGGTAGGCACGGTCACTTGGAGCAAAGAGTACTGAGCGATTTACGGCTGCGTCTGCCTTATCAAGCTCACCGGCTGCGAGCGCGATGCTTGCTTCGTTGTAGCTTGTTGACGCTAAGTAGCGCTCTACTACTACATAGGTAGCAAGGATAGAGGCAAGAAGAAGGAGCGTAAGCGCGAATACAATCACAAATCCTACGCGTGGACTGCGGGTGAAGATAACTCCCCACTCGCGAGCGTCCGCACTGTAGCGCATCGTTGAGACAAAGATACCCGTAAGTACAAATCCGGAGAGGAGTACTACTGGTCCAGGCACCGCAAACACCGCCAGCGTAAGCACGTAGAGCACTCCCGTAAACGACGCCACCGCAGTGAATCGAACAAATGGATCGGTTGGAGCGCGCAAGAGAAGCATACGAAGTCCAAAGAACAGCAAGAGAGCGAGGAAGGCTACCCACGCAAGTGCACCAATGATACCGGTGGTCACAAACGAGGTAGGAATGTATCCAATACCAGACGTGAAGTCGATGTTCCAGAATACGGTGTCATTCAATGAGCGGTCACGGAACTTGAGCCACTGTGTAGCGAATGTTCCAGGGCCAGAACCGAAGATTGGAGACGATGCGTAGGTATGACTTCCTACATCAAACGTAGACTGCCACGATGGACGCACATCTATAACGTTGGCACCAAGAGCGTTTACGACAGCATTGCCAAGTGTTGAGCCTCCAACCAAGAAGAAGAGTCCCACCGCAAGGGTTGCAAGAGGCGCCACTAGAGAACGGTGTGTAGTGTCAGTGGTGTCGCGCTCTGTCTCGGTAAGCATGAGTGCTACTCCGTCGAGGTCGCCATCGTCACTTGGAGCACGGTGCTTCATAATTGCCTCAATAAAGAGACCAAAGGCAACGAGCACTACCAAAGCCCAAATAATTGTGGAGTTAACAACCGCGAGCACTACGAGCGAGAGCCCAAGACCCACCCAGAGAGCCTTGCGAACGCGTGGAGCAATAGATACTGAGCGAAGAGCGAGCAGGGTGATGGTGATACCAAGACCAAGGAGCATACCCAGGTCAGAGAAGGAGCCAATGAGGTTTGTGGTTGACGCAATCTTTGTTGGAGCAATGCGACTGGCAACAAATATGAGCGCCTGTGCTACTGCCACGAGTCCAAGCGTTACTCCTCCTACCTTGAAGAAGGTGCGGAATGTTCCCGGGCGACGGAACACAAGAGCCGTGAGTGTCGCGAGCGTCGCGAGTATAAGCACAAACCCGAGCGTGTCTGTTTCGAGGTCTGTCCCAAAGAATCCAGTATGGATACCCACACCAGAGAAGAGCGCTGACAAAAGATACGCAAATGGCACAATCCACAGAGCGCCAAGAAGCGGAAGTGGTGGCACGATTGCGTTGCCGCGACTAAGCCTGGCCAAGATGTAGAGCGCGAGCGACACGAGTGCACCTATAGCAAGCACAGAAACTTTAGTAAAAATAAACGGAACACTTGCTAACGGAATAAACACAATAGCTGATAGCACGACGGTGGCGAGCACTGCCCATACCGCTGCAACATCGAAAGAAACCCGGCGCGCCTTTGGCGCACCCACAACATTCGTTGATATATTCTCTTGCTCCATAGTATCTGCTTAATACGCCCTAATAATCTTAGATAGTATAGCTCATACTCACGCACGACGCGCAAGAAACAAGGGGAAAAGCGAAATCCGCCAGATAAGAGGCGGATTTCACATAATTGTTTTGGACTGGCTCGATAAGCCGAATTCTGTCGTGGCAAGCCACGGACGACCATTTATC
>CAZNVT010000002.1:20102-54197 GCA_964577025.1 uncultured Candidatus Saccharibacteria bacterium | reverse complement strand
GCGTGGTCGCGTCCTCACCCAAAAAGGCCGTGAGTATTTGGGTTAGTTTTGTATACTGGGGCGTATGAGCGGACACAACAAATGGTCACAAATTAAGCGACAGAAGGGGGCATCAGATGCTGCTAAAAGCCGTGAGTTCTCGCGCTTCTCTAAGCTGATTACCCTGGAATCAAAGAAGTCTGCAGGGAATCTTTCCTCTTCAGGGCTTGCTGCGGCAATAACGCGCGCCAAGGCAATCAATATGCCCAAGGACAGCATCGAGCGCGCAATTGCAAAAGGCACCAGCAAGGACGCGGGAACACTGGAGCAGGTGGTGTACGAGTGGTATGGGCCGGGAGGAGTAGCGGTGGTGGTAGACGCGCTCACCGACAACAAGAATCGAACAACGGCAGAGGTAAAGCACTTGCTTACCAAGAATGGATTTGAGCTCGGTGGCCAAGGCAGCGCCCTTTGGGCGTTCACAAAGAGCGGTGATGGGAGCCTGTCCCCAAACGAACCTCTCACTGACCTCTCCCCTGAAGACGAGGTGACGTTCGAATCTCTCCTTACGCTATTCGACGACCACGATGATGTGCAGCGTGTGTTTACGAACGCTCGTGGGTACGAAACAACTGACACCGACGATGAGTAGTCGAGTACTTGCGGTAGACCCGGGATACGACCGCTTGGGTTTGGCGGTAGTAGAGGGCGACCCGAGCAAGCCGGTACTGGTGTGGAGTGATACGGTACTTCCACCCAAAGGACTGAAAGAGGCGCGCCTTGCCTGTGTGTTTGAGGCTGTACGGGATGCTATCACTACCTACTCCCCCACCCAACTTGCACTCGAGACATTGTTTTTTACCAAGAACCAAACCACCGGCATTGGGGTGGCCGAGGCGCGCGGTGCCGTGCTTTCTGCGGCAGGGCTCGCCAGTGTGCCCGTGCTTGAGTTTTCACCTCAGCAGGTAAAGCTTGCGGTAACTGGATACGGAAATGCGGACAAAAAAGCAGTGATGCTAATGGTTCCAAAGCTCATAGCGCTTCCGGAAAAGAAGCGCCTCGATGATGAGTTTGACGCTATTGCACTTGGTATTGCGGCACTGTCCACACTGCGCCGGTAAGGTACTTGCAAACCTGCGCGGTTGTATACATTATGGACTTGCTCTCGTGTATGAGAGTATTCACAGCTAACACACAGGACAATGTCGGACGACAATGAGTTTGATATGGGAGACGAGGCGGAAGTCGAGGATGAAGACGAAGAAGATACAGACGACGACGCGGTAGAAATGGGCGAAGAAGAGGAGGGAGACACTTTTTAATCCTCACACAAAACCGACCAGCTACTGGTCGGTTTTGTGTTAGCATTATCACTATCATGTCGCGAACCAAAGCGAAAAAGCGAAGCCTTAAAGCAATACTTGAAAACCCCAATCCCCTTCTGCGCACCCTGTACATTCTTGCCGGCTGCGTGTTTGTGGCTGCGGGGATTGGAGTAATGGTAATAGCGCTTCGTCCTATTCCAGATCTCAACAATTTTGACTCGCGCAAAGTGGCGCAGTCTACCAAGATTTATGACCGCACCGGAAAGACGGTGCTGTATGACCTCAACCACGATGTGCGCCGAAACGTCGTGCCACTTTCGCAAATTTCTGTAAATCTACAAAAGGCCACGCTTGCTATTGAGGACTCTGGTTTTTACTCGCACGGTGGAGTGTCCTTTCGTGGTATTGCGCGCGCGGTTATCACCGATATCACCACGCGCTCGTTTGCTCAGGGCGGATCTACTATCACCCAGCAGGTGGTAAAAAACACCATACTTACGGGCCAAAAAAGCATTACCCGAAAAGTTCAGGAGCTGATTCTCTCACTTAAACTCGAACAGAAGTACTCCAAGGACCAGATTCTTGAATTCTATTTCAACGTCACCCCATACGGCGGCACCCTCTATGGTGCAGAAGTAGCGAGCCGCTCGTTCTACGGAAAATCAGCAAGTGATTTGAGTATTGCTGAGGCCGCCTATCTTGCAGCTATTCCACAACTTCCCACCTACTACTCACCGTACGGCAACAACCGTGCCGCACTTGATGAGCGCAAGAACTTGGTTCTTTCTCGTATGCGCGCGCTCAACTACATAAGCGAGGTTGAGTATGTAGCAGCCAAGAAAGAAAAAGTTATTTTTAGTCGCCAGCAGAATAATTCCATACTTGCTCCTCACTTTGTGTTCTACATCGAGCAGCAACTTGAAACAAAGTACGGTTCTGATGTTGCCACACAAGGACTTACGGTTATCACAACACTTGATGCCGACCTGCAGCGAGATGCTGAAACAATTGTAAACAGGTACGCACTCGCAAATGCCACGAAGTTTAATGCAAGCAACGCAGCGCTCGTCGCGATTGATCCAAAGACCGGACAGATTCTTTCCATGGTTGGTTCGCGCGATTACTTTGATCCAAAAATTGATGGGAACTTTAACATCGCTCTTGCAGAGCGTCAGCCAGGTTCTTCGTTCAAGCCTTTTGTGTACGCAGCGGCGCTCAAGAAGGGCTATACACCACAGTCAGTGGTGTTTGACCTCCCTACTCAGTTTTCTACTTCCTGTTCCGCAACTGACACCGCTAACGACACCTATCCGTGCTACGCACCGTCTAACTACGACAACAAGTTCCGTGGCCCAATGACCTTTACTACAGCACTCGCACAATCAATTAACATCCCGGCAGTTGAAGCGCTCTACTTGGCGGGAATGGATAATGTGCTTGATTTGGCTCGGTCTGCAGGTATTTCTACTCTTGGAAACGCAAAACAGTACGGTCTTTCTCTTGCTCTTGGTGCTGGAGAGGTAAAACTGCTTGAGCTCACCAGTGCGTACGCGACTTTTGCAAACGATGGCGTGCGAAATCCTCCTGTCAGCATTCTTGAGGTGCGGGACCGAAAAGGTATGGTGCTAGAAAAATACATAGCGGCACCAGAGCAAGCGATAGATAGCGGTGTGTCTCGAAATATTTCAGCAATGCTTTCTGATAACCAGGCCCGTCAGCCTGAGTATCCTCCAGTAAACCCGTTCTACTTCCCTGGCTTTGATGTGGCGGCAAAGACGGGTACCACAAACGAATCACGCGACGCGTGGACGGTTGGATACACACCAAGTATTGCGGTAGGTGTGTGGGCGGGAAACAACGACAACTCACCAATGGTAAAAGAAATCGCGGGATACATCGTAGCTCCTATGTGGCACGAGTTTATGCAAGCGGCCATAGATAAACAACCAAAGGAATACTTCAATGACCCTCCTGCTATCCCAGATAATGCACACCCTGCTCTTCGTGGCGTATCCCGTATCACACTGCCGGACGGATCAACCACTGCACACAGTTTGTTGTTCTGGGTGAATAAAGATAACCCACTTGGTCCCGGTCCATTCAACCCAGGGGCTGATCCACAATTCAATCACTGGGAATACCCTATTAGCGTCTGGCTTGCGGGCGGAGTGTCCTCTACACCTCAAGCGACAAGCAGTACTCAATAAAAAAGGCCCCGAACGGGGCCTTTTTTATTGGTTCATTGGCATCACCAGATAGAGGAACGAGGAGTCCCCTGTCCCACGCAGAATCATAGCCCTACCAATTCCTGAAGCAGACAACGTCACACTCTCAGAGGTAATCGAAGAAAGTGGTGCACCCAGGTAGCGGTGATTAAACGATAACTCAATTGAATCTCCACTTACATTTCCTGCAATACTTTCGGTCGAGTCGCCCACATCCGAGTTTTGTGAGCTTAGCGTAAGTTTTTTATCACCAAAACCAAGACGCACTTTTTGGAACGCGTCTGAAAACACCGCGGTTCGCTTGAGCGTTTGTTCAAAATCCTTTTTAAGCACTGTTGCCTCCGCTACTGAAGCTTTTGGGATTATCTGTGCGTAATCGGGATAGTTAGCGGTCACCAAACGCGTAGTGACGAGCCCTCCCTTCCACGTAAAGACGCATTGGTGGTCATCCAGAGAAATACCAATATCCGTATCTGGAAGCACCTGCACTATATCGAGCGCATTTTTTGCAGGAATAAGTAGTGAAAACGGCGGAATACTGTCTGAAAGCGCTATTTTCTTCTCGGCCAAGCGGAATGAGTCAGTTGCGACTGCGGTGAGTGTTCCCCCTTCAGCGCGAAGTAGTACAGAAGAGAGCTCCGGACGCACCGTTGATACCGACGCGTATGAGGCCACAGAGCTTATGAGTGCGCGCAAAACAGCCCCAGGAAGCGAGAACGTGGCGGTCGGTGACTCTGGGAGCGGAAGCACTGGAAAATCTTCGTACGCGAGCGTTTTGAGCGTACTCTTACCAGTTCCGGAGTTAACGGATACCGTACTACCAGACTGCTCCAGTGTAAGCGCGCCAGTTCCTGAAATAGACGAGGTAATTTCACGAAGCACGGTTGCCGGAAGCGCAACAACTCCAGGTTCCTTAATCGTGCCTGAAAGTGAGAGGTCGATACCGGTCTCGAGATTTGTCGCTCGCAGTTTAATACCGTCGTCTCCTGCAATAATTGCTATCCCTGACAGCACAGGAAGGCTTGCTGATGTTCTCTGAGCGAACCGTGCAACACTCGCCACTCCTTCTGCGAACTCTTTTTTATCTAAAATAATGACCATACGACTATTATTAGGGGTGTTGATAGCGTGGATAACCCGTACGACCTATACGGTGAGCCATAGAATCCTCTCCTCCCATTGTACATCCTGGTGAAAAACGTGCCTGTAGTCGAGCACAGGTGGGGATTACTTTTATTGTCCCCGTGTGTTGTCCACGGCAGATGGTGTCTTTTCCACATCTAGTCCCCAGAGTTTGTCGGAAGTTTTTCATAGGTTATTCACAGAGATATCCACACTTAGGCCAAGATTGAACGAATATCCGAGATTTCTTTTGCAAGTTCGGTGTCTTCAAGCACCTCCCTCTTCACCTTTTCGCAGGAGTGAATAACGGTGGTGTGATCGCGTCCACCAAGCTTTGTGCCAATAGTTGGATACGACACGCTGAAATCCTCTCTCAACAGATACATAATCACCTGGCGTGGGCGCACCACCTCCCTTCTACGAGTCTTTTCGTAGATACTCTCTTCGTCTATGCCATAGAACTCCGCCACCTTTGAAACAACGTGTTTAACCGACACGGTTTTTTGAGGACGCGCAAATGAACGAAGTGACTGCTTCACCTCAGCCAGGTCTGGCGGCGTCCCTTTTACTTGGGTGTGGCAGACCACTGAGTTAATAACCCCCTCAAGTTCACGAATAGAGCCCGAAATAGATGTAGCGATGTGTTCAACCACCTCGTCTGAGAGGTTTACTCCGTGTACGGCAGCTTTCTTTCGCACAATGGCCATACGGCTCTCCATATCAGGCTCACCAATATCTACGGACATACCACTGGCAAAACGGCCACGAAGACGATCTGCAATATCGGGAATTGCTGCGGGTGGGCGGTCTGAGGAGAAAATTACCTGCTTGTTGTTGTCGTGAAAGGCGTTGAACAGGTGGAATAGCTCCTCCTGCATCTTCTCTTTCTTAGAGAGGAACTGCACATCGTCCATTATCAGTAAGTCGTATTGGCGGTATTTCTCTTTGAAACGATTCGCAGTTCCCTGCTGAAGTGAGTCGGTGTAGTCGGTACCAAACTTCTCAGACGTAAGATAGAACACCTTACGGGTCGGGTACATTTTTTTGAACTGGTTCCCTATTGCCTGGATAAGGTGTGTCTTTCCGCGACCCGTCTCTCCATAAATAAAGAATGGGTTGTAGGTAATACCGGGACGACGAATCGCTGCTTGGGCGGCGGTATGAGCCAGTTCGTTAAAGGCGCCAATAACAAACGTATCAAAGGTGTAGCGCGGGTTAAGGTTGTCGCTCTTGTTGATATAAAACTCATCAAGCGGAAGTTCCGCCACCTGTTGAGTGGGTTGTCTGCGCTCAGTCTTTGGCTTTCGGCGGTCATCTTTCACTATTTGGTACTCAATATTGCGATATTCATAGGAAATACCGCGAACAATCTTGAGCAACAACGTATGAAACTTCTTTAAATACCAATCACGAAAGAATTGACTAGGAACACCGACGTGCACAATACCGTCTTCAATTTTTACAATCGAAGATTCACGAAACCACGTATTAAAATTTGCAGGGGAGACGGAAAGCTCTACTTGGGTGAGCACGTGCTCCCATAATTCGCGTGGATCAAGCCTGCTTGCAGTACTAGTAGACATTGTATTCGGAGAAAAGGTGCTGATAATCACAAAGGCCCTCCTCGGTTATCTGCACCAGTTTCATATCCGCGGGACTCATCGTGGTGGTAGTATACCTCTCCCTATAAATGCGCAAAGTACCCGCACGCCTTGCCCTCTTACCCCTAAACTGCTAGTATCCAAACACTATGCCAAAGCGCACCTATCAGCCAAAAAAGCGAAAGCGAGCCCGAACTCACGGGTTCCGTGCTCGCTCAGCAACGGCTAACGGCCGCCGCGTACTTCTTGCTCGTCGTCGCAAGGGTCGCGCCAAGCTCACCGTCTAATAGTGTCTATGCTTCCCCGCCGTCTACGGTTAACTAGGGGGCGAATGACGCACACCGGCAAGGAAATGAGGGCTGCGAGCCCTCATTTCTCCGTTTCTGTACGTGTGGGAGCTTCTGGCTCAGCTGCCATTATTTCCAAAAAGACAGAGAAAACCTCTGTTGGCAGGCACCGGCTTAAGCGTCGAATACTCGCGGTCATGGCGCCCTGGTGCAGTGATACCCGCTCAGTTGTGGTGTATGCGCGTGCTGGGAGCTCCTCCCTCCCCTACAAGCTCCTGCAGGTCGAGCTGTCTGGTTTGCTAGAGAAACTTCTCGGCACGTCGCCCGTACGGTAAACTCTATATACTATGACCGCCTTCTTTCACACGGTACTCTACGTCCCGATCTATAACCTCCTTATATTGCTTGTAGACAAGCTTCCTGGGGCGGACATTGGCCTTGCGGTGGTGCTCGTCACCATTATTGTTCGGCTCATTATTATGCCGCTCTCGTTTTCTGCGCAGAAAACAGCTCGCGCAATGAAAGGTATAGAGCCAGAGCTCAAAGTCATTCGCGACAGCCTCAAGGACAACAAAGAGGAGCAAGCGAAAGCGATGATGGCACTCTACAAGAAGTACGGCATCAACCCATTCGCCAGCATTCTCACCATTCTTATTCAGCTCCCCATTGTGGTGACGCTGTTCTGGGTATTTCACAACAAGACGCTACTTACCGTTGACCCGTCTTTGCTGTACTCGTTTGTTTCTGTACCGATGACTATTTCGCCGCTGTTTTTGGGACTCATTACGATAACCGGGACAAGCATCGTGCTTGCGGTGCTCACCGCTCTCACGCAGTACTTGCTTGCGCTCTACGCTATTCCAGCCGCACCCAAGCAATCTGACGACAAGAGTATGCAAGCCGATATTTCGCGCGCAATGACACTCCAAATGCGTTACGTATTCCCTATTATTATGGGATTCATTGCCTACGCGTCCGGAGCAATCGCGGTGTACTTTATCACCAGCAACCTGTTTGGAATCGTGCAGGAATACTTTGTGCGTCGCTCGATGAGCAAAAAATAGTCGCATTCCTGGGAATCCTCAAAAATGAGGTCTATGCTAGGCGCTCGCGAGGAGCGCAATGAGCCGTACTGAATAGTACGGTGAATGAGCCCCGGAGCGAGCAACAACGCAGAGATGCTTTTTTGAGGATTTCCCTAAAGGTCGTAGGCCCAAAGTGACCCATCGAGTTTGTTGGTGAACACCACCGCGTCGGTGGCCGGGTCTACCGTAAGTGACACCATATCGATAGTGATGCTTGCCACCGTGGTTGGATCAGTAATCAGTGTTGCAAGGCGCGTGTTCAAATCTATCCCCCACAGGCGGTCAGAGAGTGGTTCTGCGCCCTGGTACCACGCGTCTGGGAGTGTTTTAGGAAGCGCTACTGGAACTCCACAGTAGAGTGTTGTGCCGTTTGGAGCCCACGCACACTTTTCTGCCAGTGTGGTGACGGGAAGCTGGGTGACGGTTCTCTTGTCTACATCAAGAACTGCCGCGAAGACTTTCCCTAGATATACATAACTAAACAGTACGCGAGACCCGGTAGGATTTGGAAGTGTTGAAAGTCCCGTGTAAGGGCCCAAAATACGCGTGAACACACCTGTCTTGTTAGAAACAGAGAACGCATACCCGCTTATTTCGGAAGATGCCTTGGTGGTCGCTATAAAGTTTGCGCCAAGCGGGCGAAGGGTGAGGGATCGCAGCGGAGAGGTAAAGAGTGTGCGTGCACCTGTTCCTGCGATGCTTGCAATAGTAGCTACTGAGCCATTACTTCGTGGCAGCAGAGTGTAGACACTCGAAGAACCCGTCACCCCAACCGAAGACACCCCTGACTCAAGGAAATACCCCTCTCCCCCTTCCGCGGGAAGTGCATACGTGGCCACCGTGTCGACACCCTCTTCACTGGTGACAAAGCGCGCAAATGCATTTGAACCATCCGGAAGCCACACCGCCTCCTGCACTCCGGGAAGTGTTTTGTTGCCAATACGTGTAAGTACACGGTCGTGGAGGCGGAACGAATACACGTTTCCACTTTGGCGCTCAATGTAGCGAATTTCTGTATCGCCCAAGTCGTCAGATGTTGAGCCCATAGATGCTGGAAGCACTGCAAGCGCCACACTCCCCATTGCGACAGGGCCTGCAGTGATGCGTGTGAGACGGGGCGCCACAACTGTGCCGGCGCCCTCTACCGGGCCTGCGACCGTGTTTGTTTGCGGTTGTCGGTCCCCTGCCCCACTGAATGGGTTGGGTGTTCCCGCAGTAAGACCAACAGAGCCGCTAGAAAAGAACAGGAAATAAGCGCCCACAGCAAGGCCTGCGATAACTATGAGTATGGAGACAATGAGCAAGATTCGTTTTTTCATAGGTTATGGAAGAATACACGCCACGGTTACTGGCATACACTTAACGGAAGCTTTTTCGGCACCTGTGTACGCGTTTAGCTCTACATCCGTACAGGCCTGACTACGCGAAATCCTTTTGTCTACAGTACCTTTTTTGGCAACACAGGCAGATACATATTCTCCATAGACATTCTTTTGCTCTGGAACGGGACCTTCAAGGGTTATTTTGGGCAGGGTGTGTACATAAAAACGAGTGACGAGATTTTTGGTCACGTCAGCTCCTCCAATAGGAGCACCGTAGGAGGTATATGTATCTTTGGGAACAGCACAACATTGCTGATTTGCTTGCACGTTAAAGCAACATGCAGAGTTTATGGAAGACCAATTTTCACCAGCCAGAACTGAACACGATCCCGGGGATGGCGCTATTTGACGATGATATTTTTCACACATCTTCTGCGTTTCAGCGTCCGAAGCTGGTGTGGACGGCCCTGTCTTGGTACACGTCGCCAACTGCTCCTCACCTCCCTTACACGACTGACTTATTGTAGGTTCGCGAAGTGTTCCATCAGCGGCGCGACACTGGAACAAAAACTTAGTTCCACCCTCGGCCTTACATTTTGTTTCTCCTGCGCTACGGCTAAGATCACTCCTGCTAAAAACAACCGTCTCTGCTCGGTCTAGTGCGGATGTGGTGTCGCCAGAAAAGCGTGTATTCCCCAGCGCGTCCAGTCCATTTATCTTCAGATCAAGAATTCTTGGGTTAATTATGGAGAAGACCACCACAGGAGAAAGAATAAGAATAAGTCCTCCAATGGAGAGCGCAATGAGATTTTTAGCTTCCTTTTTCTCCGTCACAGAATCTCCTCCCATATACAGAATTCCTGCACGAACAATCTGAATAACCGCGAGCACTGCAGCCGCACCAATGAGGAGCTTGTATAGATTGTTTAGGAAATCTGGCAATGTTGCGGCGTTCCCTGCGGCGTCTATACCAGGGATGCTGGTAAGAGGCACAAATCCAAGCGAAGTTGGTGCTTGAGTGCTTGTGTCGGTAGTTGGGGTGGCGGTGCCTGCAGCAAAAGAAGCCTGCGGCAGCAGGAGCACAAGGAGCGTGAGCAAAATAAGTACTCGTTTCATAGATTAAAAGCCAAAGATGCTAAAGGGAGAACTTCCCTCTCCAAACCGTAGGGTTGTTCGACTACTTGCCGTCTGCAAGTTCGCCGTATTCTTGGCACGTGCTTCAAGCGTAGCACTTCCCGCACCCGAGCCAGTGGGGCGCACGGTGATATCTTGCTGTGCTCCTTGCGCCTTGCCACCAACCGACCACTCTATAGTAGGTGGCGCAGAGAAGAAGTATGGTACAACACGAAACGATGCTTCGGTTCCCGAAAGGGAGAATACCGAAGTGAGCGCGTGATCGTAATCAGGGCCCAAGAGTGGATCATACGAATATATGCGAGCAATTGGGTCTGTTGGGGTGATGGTTGTCTTGGCTTCAGCCACCACGGACGAGTCTGGACTCGTGACGGTGAGTGTAATAACTGCGTCGCGGTAGCGAACAGGCGCGGTGGCAACGAGTACGGAGCGGCCAATACCCGACGCACTGGTAAGTACCTGCGACCCCAGCTTCCACTGGTAGACCAGTGTGGAGGGGTCCATAGCCACTTTCGCTGTGGTGCGCAAATCAGGAATGGCGACGAGTCGCACCACACCTTCGGAAGCGACAAGTGGGAGGCCTTTATAGAGGGGGTGTGTGGTGGTATCGGGCTCCACCACAAGCGCCACATCCGCAGGACGCACTGAATTCGTGGCGCTATATGTTTTGCCGTCAGGACCAATTACCGACACGGTAATTTTGGTTACCTCACCAGACCCTCCCACCGTCACGCTTGCCGACTGGGTACCGGTTCCCTTTTGAATAACGACACCGTTCGCAGAAATGGTGACCGAACTTGCAGACAAATCAATGAGCGAACTGCGCGGGGAGACGGTGACCTGTTGATACGGGCGCGGGTACGAAGGGGTAAGAATAAATGAAATTGGCGCATCCTGGGTGGAGTACTGTGCGTGCGTAGCGGGTGCAAAAAAGAGCACGCCAATCAATGCGACAGCGAGAAGCGGTACCTTCAACATACGCACAGTATACCGCCTCTGTATCGCGTTTGTATAAAAATTCGGGGACACTACGCCGCCTCTTGAAACTCCTGCGCTCGCTGCTGTTCTTGTACGTACTCTCGGTAGCGAGCTTGTGCCATTTGCTGCTCTTGTAGCTTTGCGCGCGCCTGTATACGCGCTTCTTTATCTTCTTTGCGTGTCTGTCTAATAATAAGGATCGCCCCAATGGTAATAAACGGGAGAATGTCCAAAAACGGAACCATCTCCGCAAGCATTGTGCCAAATGTCGCCCCAGCCTTTTTAAGTGCGCCTGAGCCTGAATACTTTACGCCGTGGAGAGCAAAGATAAGCCATAATCCAAACCCAGCCACGAGTCCAAGAATGACTGACACCACGGATCCAACAACGGTGAGTACCAAAAACCCCTGCACAAGGTCCAATATAAGGGCTATTCCTATAATGAATGCTGCGGTTGTGGTGGAAATGCGTTCCTTACCCTCCATACTTATTGCGCACCCGCTTGCTCCAGACGGTCTTTTTCTCCTTGTATCGCAAGAAGCTGGGACGGATCTGAAGTAATTATCTGGTCCTCGGTGTATGAAGCTACAATCTTTATGGCCACGTGTTTAAGCCCCGCAAAGAAGAGTCCCTCCCCTACCCCACTCTCCAAGAGCAAGAACTTCTCCTCGTTGGTTAGGTTAAACGTTTCCTGCAATACATTGATAGTCGTTGGTGACTGTTTCAAGAGTAGCTGTATAGAAGAGTTAGTGAGAATCGGTCTGCCGTAGGGACTGCGCAAGAAGTCCTCCACGTCCTGAGTAATGGTGGCAAGGCCCAAGAAATATTTACGTCCACGCTTTGCAAGACTGTAGAGGAATGAGGCTGTATCCTCGGACTTCATCATCCACCACGCCTCATCAATGACGAGCAGTCGTTTCTTAAGTTCGTGGCGCACTGCGTTCCAGATGTAGTGCGTAATGATGTACATCGCTACCGGCTTCAGTTCGTCCTCCATATCGCGCACAGAGAACACCACAAACTGCTTATTGATATCAATATTTGTTGGCTGGTTTATGAAACCTGACCAGGTGCCGTGAGTGTATTTCGACAATCGAGTGACGAGCGACTGTGAACCTTCCATACCAGAAAGTACCTGCTCAAAATCAGAAAGAAGCGGTGGCTCAATGCCAGAGAAATCGTTGTCTCCCGTAATATCCCTCAATGCATAGGTTTCCGTGATAGCACGATCCACAATCGCGTCCTCCTCGGGAGTAAGGCCGCCAAGCATAATGCGGAACAAGCCCACCAGGTTAATGATGTTTGAACGGAGTATTTCTGCGGGCTCCTCGTCTTCTTTTACGGGCGGCAGATCAAACGGGTTGATGTGGTGTTCACTTGAAAGTGAAATATTGAATGTACGTCCGCCCGTAGCGCTTGCCAGGTTTTCATACTCGCGCTCGGGATCTATCACAATGACATCAGTACCAAACATAAGTGAACGCAGAATCTCAAGCTTTACCGCATAACTCTTTCCGGACCCAGACTTTGCGAACACCACTGAGTTGTAGTTCTCCAGAGAGAAACGATCAAAGAGTATAAGGGAGGAGTTGTGGCGGTTAATGCCGTAGAGAATGCCTGAATCACTGGTGAGATCAAAGGAGACAAATGGGAAAATAGAAGAAAGCGGTGAAGAATTTAGTTTGCTGTGTACCTCGAGCTGGTCGAGTGCTAGTGGAAGTGTAGAGCGGAAGCCCTGTTCCTGCTGAAAGAGCGCCGGCTTGGTGTAAATAAGCTTTGCGTCCAGAATCCCACGCAACTCCCCTTCTATCTTGTCGAGCTCCTCTTTAGTGTTTCCGTATATGGTGATGTAGAGCCCAACATCGAACAAATGCTCCTCTGCTTGCTGGAGTTGGTCGCGTAATGTTTCTAGGTCTTGGTACGCAGTATCGAGCATTGGGTCACGAACGAGCCCCTTCTCCGCGCGGTCCTCTATCTGGCTTTCTACCTCCGCCACCTTTCGCTGGAAACTACGAAGGGCTGCGCCGGTGTCCACAGGATGCACAAAAATACCGACATCAAATACCTTGTCGAGGTTAATAACCGGTGTGAACCAACCATCTGCCAAGAAGCGCGGGTAAGAGATAGTGTAGAACGTACGTGAAAACTTCTCGCCAAGCTCAATTTCGCGAGCACCTACCTTAAGTGCGGCTGGCGCAATAGCGTCGGCAAGTTCAAGCGCGCCTTCGGCATAAATATCGCGCGGCAATACTGCCGCCATTTTTGGCGTCTCTTCTTTTTTACCTCGTCCGAGAAAATCGAGTAGTGCCATACTATAGTCGAATTGGGCTTTCCAACTCACTTAAGTTGAATGAGCGATAGAGAAGCTCGATAATTTCTTCAGTTCCAAGCGCTACCGCACGCAGACCCGCAGAAGAAAGGCCGCCAGCTGCGAGTGCCATACGCTGCTCCAATTGTGTGCGGTCGTCCTCAAACGACGAAGTTGCCTTTTGTTCTGCGGTATCACCACTGCGCTTTAGAAAAGACACCGCGCCACTCACCCCCTTCCCCAGACCCGGGGTATAGGGCACCACGACGTAGAACAGCTTAGTCATAATGCTTGTAGAGTCCATAAAGCCGCGAATAAATTGTATGTATTCGCGTAGCTGCAGACGCATCAACTCATTTGATTGAGCCTCCATTCGCTCTGAAAGAAGTGCCAAGTATGGACGTATATCCATTTTGCGTGAGTGCACCACAATCTCCACTGAAAAGTCGAGTGTATTGAGGAAGTTTTGGAACCCACCCACAATGGCACGCTGCTCGTCTTCTGATTTAAGCGCAAAGTTTATAGAAGAGCACATAAGCACACCACGATACCCGCCGTCTTTTAGAATGATGACGCCATTACGGACCTCCTGTACGGGAACAAATGCTTGAGTAGCTTTTGTCTGCGCCATATTACGGTGTGTTTTCGTTTACTCCTGTGTCTTTAACATCAAGTGACCATGCCAAGTCGTGCAGTTTACTGCGCGAAAGCGGCGAGACAGGTGCCCGCTCGGGTGCGGCGGGCGCAGATACGGATACTGACTCGTTCTTTTTCTCCTTCTTCCACAGGTACAGACGGTCAGTGGTGTAGTACTTAATGCCAGATTCAAGAATATCTACGAAGCTTTTGTTGTTTACTTTGTAGAACGCGAGAGCGCCCGAGAAGGCAGCCACTGGGATAGCCAAAATAATACCGATGGTGAGCGGCAGATACAGCACGAGTACTGCACACAACCCAATACCACCAGCAACATAAATAAATTGCTTGAGCGTAAACGGACCAAAAATCTTGTCCTCTACTTCAATGAACTGCGGTACTTGATACTCCATTACGATTTAGTATACCAGCACGGCCCGGATAGTATCCGGGCCGTGTGTGAAATGCATCAATGGTGACCTCCACCATGACTATCGCCACCGTGACCACCCCCGCCACTTGGTTTGTGACCTCCGCCCGCCATAGACGGCGCGTGCTTTATTGCGTGCCAGATTACGTCTATAAAAAACCACGTGAAAATACCAAACATACCAACTCCTCCAGCCTTTGTAACATTTCCACTCCACTCAATCGAACGGCGAAGAAACGACTTTTTGGCATTCGGGGTCGATGTAATTACGGTTTGCGCCGGTTCGTTGCTCGAAGATTCGCGCCTGCGCACGCCATCGGCAAGTGCAGATTTACGAGCCTCAATTTCTTCATGTGGTGCTTCTGGGGTGGGAGGAACGGTAAGTTTCTCAACAACGTCAGAGTCTATTCCTTGAGAAGGAACTTCTTCATGAGATTCCCCTACTGACTCCGGTGTGCTTGGTGGTTTTTCAGACATAGATACAGAGTATCAAATAACTACTGGTTGCGAAAAATTAGAATGCTTCTCGGTAAGGATCGTTCGCACGCTCCTTTTCAAGTGGCACGGTGCCAGAACCAGGCAGGTTTATTGGTGGTTTAGGGATTGGGCGCGGGACATTTTGAACAGGTGTCGCTTGTGCTTGTTGCTCAGTTTGTGTCGACACAGGCTCAGCTGTTTGTGGAGGGGTCCAGTCAAAAGGTGCTGGCTGTGGACGTTGAGCGACTGGTGTGTCTAGTGGGACAGGGCCAGGTACATATACGTGAATGGCGGCTGCCGGTTGCCAATTCCCTGCCGGCTGTCCTGTCCAGGTGGTCTGTGTAGCGTACACCGCTTGTGGTTGAGGATAACGAACCGGCGCCAGCTCAGGGACTCCTATTTGTGGTGCACGAACAGGAGGCTTTTGTGTCACAGGTGGCTGTGAATGCAGTGCAGAAGGTCTCGGAGCCGCTACAACAGAAGTTGAGGGTCTATCAATACCATTCTTTTGCATCTCGTTCCTAAGAGGAATAAATATTTCCTGATTAACATCACCAGCGACCTTCTGAGCAAGGGTTGTGTCTAGTCCGAGCGACAAAAGACTGTCAAAAAACTGAGCAGGATTAATAAGGCCAAGCAACAGGTCACGTATAAGTAATGAAACCCCGCCGATGACATCTACATGCAGTGAATAACGAGACTGCGCGGCTGCTATAAAGTTGGTGGCACTTCCACCAGATAATGACTCTTGAACTACTTCCGGTGCGTGGTCAAACGCTTTTTCAACATCCTCATCTGAGTAATTAGCCATACTTTAATTATGGAAGATTACCAGCCCAACGTCGAGAGGCGTTAGGATTGGTTCCGCGAGTTCCTACCCCTCCAGGACCTACTGGTCCGCGCCCAACTATTGTGTGGAATGCCTGTACCTCAGGATGCGCCTGATTTGCTTGTATGTAGTTCTTTATTTCAGCAAGCTCGGAAATACTTAGCTTGTCTGGATCAATGGCGGCAAGTTGCGAAGCCTTAAGGTTCCGCATAACAATTAGATTACCCGCAGCATCCTTTTTGGTGAGCAGCGCTCCGTCGAGAGCGGCCACGTCCTGCGGCTTCATTCCTGATAGTGTGCGCTGTGCTCTATCAACCATTTGTCGAGGTTGTCCGGGTGCCGCGATATTAACTTGCGTACTATCAAATCGCTTGTCACGAGCTTCCTTCAGGGCTGACTTTTCAGCAGGAGAAAGTTTGTCACCCTTCATCAAATCGTCGTACTGGCTTTGCTTGAGATTCTGGGCAAGTGCCTCCACACCTGTCTTGATTCCGTGAAGCTCTTCAAGTTGTTTCGATGACATATTTTGGAGATGCTTCGCATCATCCGCACTAAGGCTGCCATCTGTGCTGTGGTGCGCATTGTCTTCAAGGTTCAGGGTGGCTCTTTCGGCTTTATACGTTGCCTCAAGTTCTCGACTTTCCTTACCGTCCATTCGGTCAATCACCTGGTGACGGATATCTCCAAAGGTTGCATGCTCGGCCGTCTTTGCTCCTGCAGTTACACCGCCAGCCTTGAGTATCGCAGATACAGGTGTTCGGCGCAGATCCAAATTAGCATTCTCAATAGGTCTAAAGACACGATTAACAGCAACCTTACCAATTCCAGTATTTCCCAATCCTGTTTTCTGTATACCTATACGAGCTGCGCGGGACGCGCCACCGGCAATAACGTTCGTGCCCCGAGTAAGGGCTCCAAATACAACAGCACTTGCGGCGTTTGTTGCAAAACCTGCTCCATACGCACCCATCTTTTGGGCAACCATAAGCGCACCAATCATAAATCCAATAACAATCATAAAGACCACTACCACCTGCATATTTCCCGCAGCGGTTTGGCCAGCAATACCAGTGTTTCCCAACATCGCATCAGCTATGCTTGCCTGTCCGGATTGAAGTCCTTCTACCAACTTCAAGCTCACAAACACCATCAACAGAAACAATGGAGCAAAGAATGCTTGATTGATGAGCTTGTGCCACCAATCCTTTGCAATTGGGTGAAGTGCTGGTATGGCCATACCGGCAAAGCCAATCGGCGACGTCACCATAAGCAATGACAACACTACGACGCGTATTATTAGCATTATTGCGGCAGCTAACAGCACCATTGCCGTTACTGTCACCATAAGTGAGAGCAGTATGAGCATCACCGTATACGAGTAAGGAGCTCCCGCGGCTTGTTTAAATAACTCTCCTGCTTGGTCGCCGTGTGGAAATATCTGGTGCATACCAGCAGCTTCAAGAATCTTGCTAGAGATGCCAAGGTTGGCGCACGCGGCGAGTTCCTGGCCGCCGCCAGCTGTTGATGAGGTGGCCTGGTTACACTCTTTATCCTGCCCTGCATATGTCGCAAACACAGAACTAAACCCATTTGCCACATCGATAACCGCCTGCGTAGCAAAGAGGCTGAAATTAAGCAGAACTGCAAAGATAATTAGCTGCGGCAGTGCTTTCTTTGCCGTGTACCCCTCCACGCTCGAGGTGTTGAGAATGGTGGCAATACCAACGAAAATAAATGTAAACAACAGTGCGATATTTGCGATATCGCGCAGTACGCCCCACGCCACCAGCATTCCTGCAGATGTCCCGAAGTAAAGTGCAAATTGGAATACGGTACGTATCACCACCCAGTTAAATACGGTACCCGCGATACCAAGAATAATGCTCGAGAGAGTGAGTAGCAGGAAGCCGAGAGCCGAAAATATGTATCCTGGAATATTAAGGATACATTGATCAAGATTCGCCATGCCGCAGCCACCAGCTCCAGTTCCAGTAGTCGAATCTCGCGCAGTTACCAAATCTTCATTTGAATCTCGCACAGTCCCCGTTCCACCCGTATCGGTCTCCTGAGTAATAACTTTATTTGTGCTGTCTCTAATCGTTATCACCCACCCGGCTTTTGATCCGGTCATTGTCACACGAGTTTTACCGGGGTAAGTTTCTTCACAAAGGAAACTCCCCCCACCTGCGACGTCTGGACTACAGAGATCGGTGTCATTCCCAATTCTTGTAACCTCTGTTGCCGGCACCACCTTATCTTTTAGTATTACTGCTTCAACCTCAGCAGTCCCTTTTGCAAAAGAAATGTGAGGGTAGCTCAAAAAACCCGCAGTCGCCGTTAAGAACAGCGCGACAGTAAAGAATGATGCTCGCAGGAGCTTGTTCATAGCGTTAGTTGCCTGAGCGGACACAAAGGAGCGGGTTAGAAAGACGATTCATTTGTGAGTAGAGAGAGCCGGGCTTGTCGTCGCCAGTGTCCTGACTTTCAGTAGACGCTTCTGTTATCTCTGCCGCGCTCGGAAGGGTTCCGTTTGAAAGCAAATTCAAGTAGCCGTTAGTTATATCAACCAAGCGTCCTGCTCCCCCATCTATCGATGGGTCTACGGTACCAGTCTGCTCTTTTATTGCGTCGAGTGCCTGAATGGCTGCATCTGCTCGTGCGATTGCCCTGGTTGCTCTATCTAGAACGGTTTGAGCTTCAGTTGCGTGAGACGAACACACTCTCTTGGCTTCAGTTGCAGCAGTAGCAATTTTCTGCCACGAATCACGGTATGTTTGTGCTTGCGCGCGCGACGTATCTACACCTTGATTAAACCCGCCGCTCAGATTAGTCACGCTCTGTGTGTATTGTGATGGGTCGCTAGCTTGAGAAAGTGCAGACCGGCCGCCACCCTGTGAAGGCTGTGAGACGCCACTAAGTCCACCACCTCCAATCACTTTGGACACAAGTTGTTGAGCGAGAGCGCCCACTATCTCGTTGATATCGTCGGCAAGCTCGAGCTGATGTAGTGGAGAGTTTAGGTTTGGTATAAGAGTACCCTCAATAACTGAGCCCGGGGTTTTAATTTCAGACTCCGGGCACTTCTCACTGTCACTTAGTGACTGTGCGTTTGTGGCCCCCGCGGCGGTAACCGCAGTCGAACCTCCAGAACTCTTGCTTGCACTCCCGGCCTTGTTGGCAAGTGAAGTTCCAGATGCTGTACCCGCAGTACTGGAGCCACCGGTGCTTGCGACAGTGTTCTTTCCGCTTTTCACACAGTCACCTTTCCACGAAAGAAAACCACTTCCCCACCCGAGCTCCGCGACTCGTTGGTTTGCGGCTGTTGATACCGTTCTTGCGAGCTCTTGTGACGCTATCATTTGGGCACCAAACGGATTATTTGCCGGGTTCTGGAATGCACTGAGCCATGCATTCCATCCTCCCTGGCTGAAATCACCAGCAAGGAATGCTCTGTCGTCTGCAGCAGACTGGTTAAGGGTGTAGCGTAGTTTTTCCTTAGTCCCTTCACGTCCACTGTATAGGTAGTACGCAGCGCCCACATTGGTAATGAGTTGGTCGCTAAATGGTGACTGAATTGCAGCCTCGTTTGCCATTTGTGAAAGGAATCCTTGCGCAACCCCATCGCCATAGCGACGCAGGCTGTTGTTTAGGTCCGTTTCAAATGCAGGTGAACCTTCGAATCCGCCATTTATCCAGTTCACTATGCTCTTGGTCATTGTTTGAATGGCGGTCTTCGCCACCGCCCACGCAAGTCCTTTCAGTACCTTTGAGATTAACAACTGATCCGCAGATGCAAGACTGGTTGCCAAAATATTTCCGAGCATTACTGGGTTTGTCTCTACAGTAGGAATAACTGCGTGCGCGCGCGGAGCAGTGACTGGCAGGTATACTCCTATTGCCAATATTGAAACCATCATGCCCCCAGCCGCGAAGCGTGTGAAAGCTAATCGAAAAGATCTCATTGTGTTTGTGCGCTACGAGCAAAACTCACAATAATGAACCCAGGAGCCCCAGACACTGGCTCACCCCCAGCCAAGATGACTGTGGCAATATCAGTAAACGCAGTGACAACTCCTGTAGAAGCAGGCTGGTACATACTAACGGCACCAAGTACGGCAACAGGGTCTTTCTGGTAGTTGGCGATAAGGCGAGTAGAACGAGCAAGAGAGTCAAACGACTGCAGCAGTAGCAGGTGTGACGCTGAAAGCTGTGGCGGTACGTGTAGGGCCAAAAGCGCACTGCTTACACGTTCATACTGCTTTGCAAGCGAGAGAAGTTTTTTACCTGCAGCAGTGTCCCCGCCATTTATGTATGCGTCCATTAAATCCAATGGTTTCTCACTTCCCTTCGGAGAATCATTGGCAATGATTATTTCCTCTACTGCGCGCGCATAAGATGAAACCGTTACGCTCTGGTCTGGGTGTAGTGAAACAGCGGTGTAAGGAGAGACCACAACTTTTTCTGCGCGCGTGGTGAAACTAGCCATTAGCTTAGTTAGCAGTGCTTGCTGCTGAGCTGCAGTCATCGTTTGTCCCCCAGCCTCTATGTAGCTCTTAAAGAACTCTTGCGAAAATTGTGCGGTGACTGAGTCATCGCTCGGTAGTTCGCCTGGGATACTTGAAGCTTGTGTTGGGGTTGGGGCTTCGCTCTGGAACTTAGGTTTTACAAGCCCCTGTGCCACCGCTTCCCCATCATTGAGTCCCACCTGTACTGATTGCGGGTTTGCGGGGTCAGTTCCATAGAGTGTTTCCTGCCAGTCAGGCAGTCCATCAGAATCAGAATCCTTTGTTGCATATGCTTTAAGCAGTGTTTCTGCTGTAGCGGCATCTACGGTGCTTGGGCGGAAAGAGAACGGGCCCGAAAAAAGATACGCACACACAATGAATGCAACGGCGACCGAGGACGCAAGAGCTAGATGAAGAGTGCGATAGTGAGTATTCATACGCGTCGATACAAAAATAGTAGCACGCATACGCATACCCTAGGCTCTACCTATATAGGGTATCTGTGCATTAAACAGTCAGAATTTCGACCAGCGACCGCCAGGTCTCTACACTCACATCTTCACTTCGCGTGTTTGGTGAGAGGGACAATGCAGTGAACGCGCTGGCAATAGTTCCGGGCGCATAGAGTTGCTCCAGGTTTTTTGCCAATCGCTTACGCTTTTGTGAAAAACCAGCCCGTAGAATATCGAAAAACGCCTGTTCAGCAGCAAGAGAGGTAAACGCGTCGTTGCGGATATGCTCGACTGAAAGTACCGCAGAATCTACGTTTGGTGCTGGACGAAATGCCCCGCGCGGCACCGTAAAGCAGTATTTGGGCGTCCCAAATGCTTTCACGGACAAGGAAAGCAGGCTTTCCTTCTTTTCTCGTGCGATGCGCACCGCCACCTCTTTTTGCACCAAAAGCGTCATAGATACTGGCTTGTGGGCTGCGGTGAGGAATTGGCGAATGATTTCACCGGTTATGTAGTAGGGAATATTCGCTACGAGCTTGTATTGACCCAAAAAATCATCAGGATTGCTTTGTTGTGGAGCCTCAGTGTCTCGCTCACCGTACGAACGTACGGCTCCCTCGCCACTTTCTCCACGCCGCGCACTCCCGCGATTTTTCGCGCCAATTAGATACTGCTCAATGTGGAAGTTCCGCACGTCCCCGCTCACAAGTGTGAGTCGCCCGTCAGCGATTTCCTGCGCAAATGTTTGAGACAACCCCTCAAGTAGCGTGTGGTCGGCCTCCACTGCTATCACCTTCCCTGCTTTTTCTAGTAGCGCGCGTGTGAGCATACCGGTACCCGGTCCTATTTCAAGTACGGTGTCAGTATCAGTCACGCCGGCAGCAAGCACGGTGCGCTCCGCAGTCTGTGCGTGCATCAAGAAGTTCTGACCAAGGGATTTCTTTGGCTTCAGCCCGTTAGAGAACATAGTACGTATAGAATACCGCACAGTGATGTTCTAGTGCAGAAGCAAGAAAGGTTCCGTGATTCTCTAACGGGCCAGGCATACTATTCAATTATAGTCTCGTGCTCATCCCCTTCTTCCAGGTGCAGGAGGTGTTCATCAATATCATGAATAAATGATGACGGTGCAGACATAGTATCCACTCCATAAATTTTACGTACTCGAGCAAGCGTCAGAATCAGTCGCTTGCGTGCGCGTGTCACTGCAACATAAAAGAGTCTGCGTTCCTCTTCCTCATCTCGCTTCTCGTCATCCATTCCCTGGTGTGGAAACAGTCCTTCTTCTAGTCCCGTCACAAACACTGTTTCAAACTCGAGTCCCTTGGAAGCGTGCACGGTCATAAGCGTCACGCCAGTTTTACTTTGGTCGCGGTCTATCTCATCTTGGTCTCCTGCAAGTGCAGTGTCTGCAAGAAAATTATTTACACCTTCTGTGCCTGGTGTTGCATCGTAGCGACTAGCAAGTGTCGCAAGCTCCTTTACGTTTTCCAGGCGTTCCGCATCTTCCTCTCCGCCCTTCTGAAGAGCGGCTTCCATACCGCTGCGTTCAATAACCAGACGCACAAATGCGGACGGTTCCATAGTTTGGCTCGCGTCGTGTAGCTCATTCACAAGTGACTCAAACGCCTCTACCTTGGCGCGCTCCCCTGCCTTGAGTACATCACGCTGTCCTGCGGCGAGTTTTCCAAGGGTGACTTTCCCAATACCGCGCGCAGGAAACTGCACCGCGCGCATACGATCTGTTTCGCGTGTTGGTTCAAGCGCTAGGCGCACCCACGCCAAAACGTCCTTTACTTCCTTGCGATCTAGGAACCGTGTACCCAAAAGCTTATACGGTATCCGGCCCCGGAGCATTGCCTCTTCCAGTGCGCGCGACTGGAAGTTGGTGCGATACAGCACCGCAATTTCTTCTGCGGGAACACCGCCGAGCATTTGGTGCCGCACCTCGTCTGCAATCCATCTCGCTTCACCATCTGCGGTAAACGCCACGTGAATGCGGACCGGCTCCCCTTCATCGTTATCGGTCACTGCTACTTTTTCCTTTCGGTTTCTGTTTTTTTCGATGATGCGGTTCGCTGTGTCTACAATTGTTTTGGTAGAGCGGTAGTTGTGCGCAAGCACAATAGCGTGCGCCCCCGGATAGGTATCCTCAAACGAAAGCAGGTTTTCAATCGTTGCTCCGCGCCAGGTATAGATACAGTTATGGGTTGTTATGCCGTTCGCAATAAAATTGTGAGTACCTGCAATATCGATGTCGTATACAGTTTCTTCAATTGTAGGGACGCGCTCTACGGATTGCACAATATCGTATTCACCATCCGCACCAAATACGGCCATACCTGGAAGCACAGAACCCGCAGGAAGAAACGGAAGCGCACTCCCGTCCTTAGGGTTTTTCTTTTTTCCACCTAGCCGTGCAGTCTGAACGAGGTGTGCATCAGGAAACACCACCTTTATTTTTTTAACTATCTCAAGCACCGCTGCGTAATCTTTAAAACAAGATTCGTAACGCCAGTTCTTGAGCGAAAGTTTTGACGTACGGATCGAGAACCCCGCTTCTTGAAGAAGTTCTCGTCCCTCCGCGTCACTGCCTGAGAGCGCAATGGTGTGCATGGGTGTTGTGCCCCGTCGGTCGCCACACAATGCCACCACAATATTTCTACGGTTTGAACGCGTTGCCTGGGCACGGTGGTGGGGGTGCTCGTAAGATAGACCGCGCTCTGCAAGTAGGTTGCACGCCCCACGCCCCGTATCAAAAGAAGAAAAAATTTCATCAAGAGTTTTTTGATCGTGCACGTACCCTCCAACACTGCCCGTGCGAGCAACAAAAGGAAGTGTCGGAATGCTGTGAGAGAGCGAAAGCTTATATTCATCCACGCGTGCGGCTTGGCTCGTTTCGTGAACACCTACAATCCACACCGCGTCCCCGTGCTCGTGATTGCAGCGCTGCTGGAACCCAATCATTGCCTGTCGTTGGCCTCTGGTATAGGTTTGCGAAACTCCCAGGCGCCACCCTTTGTCCTTTTTATACATTAGATACGTGAAATATTTCTGAGGGACGATCCCCAGTCGATACCCTGCAAAATGTGTATGCTCTGGCGTACTTACAAGCTCTCGCCCACTTTCGGTACGTATTCTAACAAGTTCTCCTGAGAAGCTACGTGCCGTCACTCTGGTTATTTTTGCTGATTCTATTCGTCCGCCACCATAGTTAGAAAGTACCTCATCACCCTCTGTAAGAGTTTCGATAGCTCGCGCAGAGCCGTCAGAGACGGTCACTTTGGTGCCCCTTATAAGGCATTGGTCGATATCCCCCACTACAAAAATATTTTTATGCGTGCGCGAAAGCATATTCGCAAGTTCTGCCTGTAGTGCGTTCGTGTCTTGAAACTCGTCTACGTGAATGTACGAAAAAAGTTGCTGCGCCTGTTCGCGAATATCAGCGTGCTCACGAAGTAATGTAGCGGGAAGTGCAATGAGGTCGTCAAAGTCCAGAGACTTCTCGCGCTTCAGTGTCTCTTCGTAACGCACCCAGCACTCAGCAGTGATGCGTGCACGGAAACTCTCGTGTGCGTGCTTTGTACGAAAATCCTTCGCACCAAGTCCGTCTCCCTTTGCTTTGCTTATGCGCGAAAGAATAGCGCGAGGAGGCACTTCTTTTGGGTCCACATCAAGTGCCTTCAGGGCTTCCTTTATGGCGCGTTCAGAATCGTCACGATCAAAAATAGCAAAGTATCGAGGAACATCTATACGGCTACCAAATCGCTCAAGCAAAATACGACCTAGCCCGTGGAATGTGACAACGGTAGGAAGCTTTGCGTCGTCGAGCATGTGGGAAAGGCGCTCGCGCATCTCTCGGGCAGCTTTGTTGGTGAATGTCACCGCCAAAATACGCTCGGCAGGGGTGCCGTTTCGTATGAGGTGGTAGATACGCGTCGTTAGAACCTTTGTTTTACCACTTCCTGCCCCCGCAAGAACGGATACCGGCCCTTCGGTAGTCAAAACGGCTTCTTTCTGGGCATCATTGAGGCCGTGTAGGTACTGCATTCCTTACACTATAGCGTAGATTCGACTCTCCACACCCACCCCATCGCCCGCTTGCGTGCAGGCGCCCGCAGGCTATACTGACTGAACGCCAGCTTTGGATGAACAAACGAAATGGCTTAGGTAAGCCGTTTTTGCACACGAACGAACAGTAGAAGCGCCCCGTTTTCTTTATTTTGCCCCCAATTGAGCCTCCGAGACCTTCAGATTCGTTTTCTGGTCCGGTTGCATACTGGATTCCTGGCGCTCTAATCGCCGCAAGCCTCATTCTAGGCATAGGAGTCACCCTCTTTCCGCAACCCGTTGCGGCATTCTGGCCATTTTCCATACTTAAGGCGTCCGAGGGCGAACAAAACGCACCCATACTTCACGACAGCAGTCTGGCTCTTCTCGAGGCGGCCATAAATAGCGACCCCTCCCCTGCGCAAAGCGCGAGCGACCTTTCCGTAAGTGAGGGCTCTGCACTTATTGCAAACGCTGGTATAGACGGCACCGTTCCTCTTGAAATTGACCATACGTCTTCGAGCGGAAGCATTACGACGTATGTGGTGCAGGAGGGTGATTCCATTTCTGCCATTGCAGCCGGTCACGGCGTGTCAGTAGACACTATTTTGTGGGCAAACGGCCTTACACGTAAGAGCGCTATTCGTCCGGGCACGACGCTGGTCATTCTGCCAGTCTCTGGTGTGCGCCACACGGTGCAAAAGGGTGAAACGCTTGCGGGAATTGCAAAGAGCCTTTCGGCAGACGCTGAAGATATTGCTACCTATAACGGACTTGAAGTCGGAAGTAGTCTCGTGGCCGGTACCGTACTTATTGTTCCTGGAGGTGAAGTGTCAGTGGTTACGGCGAAGAAGCCTGCAACAGTAAGCTCGGTGAAGATAAAGACAGGAGGCAGTATGGGTGCAGTGCACGCAGTGGGTAACACCAGCAAAGTTGTGTCTCTCACCAACCCCGCTCCCGCTGGCCGCGTGTCTCAGGGTATTCACGGCTGGAACGGTATAGATTCTGCGGCTCCTTCAGGCTCTCCAGTGCTTGCGGCTGCAAGCGGTACGGTGATTATTTCTCGAATGGGAGGATGGAATGGAGGATACGGAAACTACATCGTGATTGATCACGGAGACGGTACACAAACACTCTATGCGCACTTGTCCGCAGACAGTGTCTCAGTAGGACAAAAGGTGTCGCGCGGCCAGCAGATTGGTGCAGTAGGACGTACGGGGAAGGCGACGGGATTCCATTTGCACTTTGAAGTGAGAGGCGCAAAAAACCCTTTCGCTAATTAGGGAATGACAGTGAGTCCTCGAACTCATCATTCCCTTAAATGTCCTCACTAAGCGTTCGAAAAGGAACATCTGCTTTGTTGCGGGTCCCGACTCGTCACTGCGCCGTACTATAAGTACGTCTCCATTCCTCGTCTTCCCGCGCCGTGCATCTATTTCCTTTTCGAACGCTTAGAACACTGAAAATTCTCTCTCGACTTACAAGGGCAAGGTACTACTCAAATCCAAACATTCCGCGCGGGCGGTACTGAAGCGCTTCAAATATATGCGGAGCTTCGACAGAAATGGAGTTTTCAAGATCAGCAATAGTGCGCGCCACGCGAAGCACCCTGTGATAGGCACGCGGAGACAAATCTAGTTTGGTCGCTGCTTGCAGGAGTGCGGTGCGCGCCTCAGGAGTAGTAAACGTGGGCTCGTCTAGTTCGCGCGCCGACAGGTGCGCGTTTACTTTACCTCGCTCCTGCGCTTTCTCGCGAGCTGTTTGTACCTGCTCGCGAATACTGCTCGAGTCTGTTCCCCGCTCAAGTCCCTGCAGCGTTTCGTGTGCTATGTGGGGCACCTCTATCCATAGATCGAGGCGGTCAGCGATAGGTCGTGAAATTTTTCTTGATTGCTTCAGTGCTTCGCGTACGGCTACTTCGCTATGTGCGCTAAGGGTGTCAGCCGGATTCATTGCCGCGACAATCATACAGTCTGCCGGAAACGTCACACTTGCCCTCGCGCGCGACACAGTGACAGTCCGGTCCTCAAGGGGCTGGCGCAAACTCTCCAGCGTACGCGCATCAAATTCCGCAAACTCGTCGAGAAACAGCACTCCCAAGTGAGCCAGCGTTACCTCGCCTGCTTTTGGGTACGCTCCCCCACCCACTATGGCGGTGTGCGAAATAGTGTGATGAGGAGCGCGAAAGGGCGGATAGTACACTGCTTCCCCACTGCGCAGTTGCCCTGCGGTGGAGTGAAGTGCCGTTACTTCGAGACGCTCGTCGCTGGTGAGTGGTGGCAAAATACCTGGAAGTGCGCGAGCAAGCATGGTCTTGCCTGTGCCTGGTGGACCGTAGAGCACAATGTTGTGCCGGCCAACGGCTGCGATAATGAGCGCACGTTTGGCACTCTCCTGTCCCTTGATGTCACTAAAGTCTACCGCTGGAGGAGGTGGAACAGGACCCTCCTTCATTGTTTCGAGCGGTAATTCGATAGTGCCCGCCAAATGAAGCACGAGTTCTTTTAGTGTCTTTGGTGCGTACACGCGAATGTCACTTGCAAGGAGTGCTTCCGCTACATTTTGTTCGGGAACAAACACGGTATCTATTCCCTCTTTCTTTGCCGCAATCACCTGTGGAAGAATGCCACGCACACTGCGAATGGTGCCATCGAGCGCAAGCTCCCCCGCATAGAGTGCAGGAGTTTCTGGAAGTTTTATATGTCCCGCTGCTGCCAAGTAGCAGAGCGCAAGCGGTACGTCGTAGTGCGAACCTTCTTTTTTCACGTCGGCTGGAGAAAGTGCCAGGACAATTCGTTTGTTCTCGGATTTTGGTGCTTTGAATCCGCTGTGTTTAATAGCGGCCGAGATGCGGTCGCGCGCTTCTTCAACAGCTTTGTCTGCAAGGCCCACAATGGTAAACGAGTGGAGTCCACGGGTAAGGTCGGCTTCGATAGTGACTATGCGCGCAACAGCACCTTCGGGTTGTGCGGCAAGGAGCGACGCGTATCCTTTTTTCTCACCATCCTGTGCTTCCGGAGTTTGTTCCTCCGACACGATATCCATACGACTATAGTACTGCGCTAAAAAACAAAATCCCCGCAATGCGCAGCATTGCGGGGATTTTGTACAAGACGCAACTACCCCACTACCTCAGGACTCTCGATCTTTTGGTTGTTTTCAATAGATCGATACAAATGAACGAATGCGAGCTGAGTCACCGCTACGGTAACAATGAGCCCCACAAACAGCAGTAAGAACCCGAGAATATTTATCGCAAGTGCGGCAAGACCAAACAGAAGGAGGTGTAGCCTGTGTCCTTTTGTCACACGCCAGCTTTCTTTGAGTGCTTCGATAGGGCCCATATCCTTCTCAATCACGGCAAAGTCTGAGAATGAAAACGCAATCATCAAGAAGATGCCCGGAATAATAAGACAGACAAACCCAAGCATAGTGAGAATTCCTCCCAGAATCGTAAGACCGAGGAATCGCAAGAATAGCTTTGGTGCCCACAGATCCTTTAGGGTTGCGGATTGAACAGAAGCGTGAGCATTAAGGTACAGCACGGTCGAGCCAGCAGAAAGTAGAGCAGTGCTAATGATTGAGTCAATGCTTGATACGAAGTCCGCTACCCCCTCACCAAGTGCAACACGCACAATGTCCTCTGCAACACCTATCAAGATAGAGAATCCAACAATAATCAAACCAACCCGAACAAAAAACCACGGACGACTCTTGAATGTTGCCCATCCAAATGCAAATGCTTCCTTGATACCAACAACGTGCGTATTCATATATTACGAAGCGTGATTAATACACGTGGCGGCCGCTGGATTTGCTTCAAGTCGGTCGGCACTAATAGCCTCGCCACACACGGTGCAGGTACCATACGTGCCGTTACTAATGCGAAGTAGTGCTGCCAGTACGTGGTTGTAGCGAATCTCAAGGTCCTTCAATATCGCAGTGTTCTCTTCGAATCCTTCAATTAAATCAGCTTGGTCGTTTGGGTCAGCTTCCTGTCCCACTGCTTGTGGCACCGGCTCCCAATCGCCCGGATTTGAAGGATTAATGCGCCCAACGGTCTTGAGTGAAGCAATCAGTTCCTCTTTTTCGGTCTCGAGTAGTGACTGGTAGTGTTCGGTATTCATCAGGGCTACTGTAGCACATTCGATATGTGTCTACTTACTCTTTGCCGCTAGACGAGTAAGGAGGGACGCAAACGCCGCTTCGTTGCGAGCAATAATAAGCGTCTCCTTGTCAGCGTAGCCATACAAGAGAAGCGAGCGACCGCGCGTGTCACGCAGTATGCGTACATCGCGGTTTGCGACGACGGTATCTTCAAACCTAACTCGTGACACTGCGGGGACAGGTGCAACTCGAGGAGTGGTACTCGCCACCTTTGGTGTGGTGGTGGCAGACAAATCAACAACCGGCTCTGCTACAACTTCTTCTGGATAGAGTGGGTACAGTAGTCCCAAATCGCGCATCATAAGTGGCTCCCAGGTGAGCATACCTGCGAATGTTCGCTCGTAGGACGACACACGAAGCACAAAGAATGCTCGGGTCTCTCCTCCTTCGTGAATCACACCCACCGTGCTGTCCTGCGTAATGTTGCGCAGGAGCAAATCTGGAGCCGGAAGATTGAGCGCCTTTATCAAGTAGCCGCCAGGTGCTGGAGTACCCGCAATCACTCCCGCTTCCCCGGTAGCTGGCTGTGCAATGTAGGTCACGAGTGCGTTTCCGGTGACGAGTGGACCGTCAGCAACAATGGCAAGTGCGCGCTGCAACTCAGTTCCCTGCCCTTCAATTTTCTTGTATTCGTCCGCAAAAATAAGAGACGGCACATTCAACGTTATGGCGGGCACGTTCGTACGTGCGCCAATATAGAGATACCCCGCATAGGCCCCACCACCAGCAAGAATAAGTAGCAACACACCAGCAAGTACAGGAAGCAATCCGCGCCCGGTTTTCTTTTGTGGCACTGCTGGCTGCTCACTTCGTTTTGCGTCCTGCTCAGCGGCAAGCACAGAAAAATCTGATGCGCCTGTTTTAGATACGTTGTCTTTGAAATCGGTAGAGTATGAGTGAAACCGTTCAGGTGCGTCCACAGGAATACTGGGAGGAGTAACAGGTGCCTTGGGAGTTGGAAGCGGAGCAACGGTAACCGGCTCAGGAATTGGTTCGCGGTACGGTTCGCGCACGGGCGCAACTGTGGGAGCGGGTGCGGCTGGTTCTGGTGCTCGTACAACTTCAACTGGAGGAGTAGAGATTGGTGGCGTCGGAGGGGCTTTCTGAAGTGGTGGAAGCGCGTGCACGTCTGGGCGCGGCGCTTCTGCAAACACCGGAGCTGACGTTGGCGCTGGAACAAATGCAGGATCTGATGGCGCCTGTGGAGCCGGTGTCATCCGTGCGCGCAATCGGTCAAGAATGGATTCGCGATGCTCGGTGACTACTGGTTCAGGGATAACGGGAGCTGGGGTAATAGACGGAGCTTTGCCGTGCTCAACATACTGCTCAAGCTCTGCAGCCGAGTCTACTTGCAGGCGCTCGCGCGGCTTCTCTTCCCTATCGATTCCTGTTCCCTGCAAAGATTCAGTAACGGCTTCAAACTGCACACCGTCGGACAACTCTCCCTTTCCTGCTTCTGCTTGAACCACGGGAGCCGGCGTTGCAACTGGTCGAGGCTTTTGTACCGCGGCCACATTTCCCTTTCCTGTTATGTGCGCCACGTCCTTTGCGTATGTGCGAATGAACTGAGACATATCCTGCGGTTCAGCGGGAGTTGGCTCGTTCACCTGGGGAGCATCTTTTGGATCGCTTGGTGTCATACTGCTTTACTGATTATAGCCCAGTAGGTGCCCACAACTACTACGAAGTACACAAAACCCCGAAGCCTCTTGGCTTCGGGGTTTTGTTCGTCGCAAATACTATCCGCGGTGACCAATGATAAATTTCTTTGGGTCCTCACACATATCCGTAAATGCGTGCGCAGCCTCCTTCAGTTTCTGTGAAGAAGATTTTCCAAATGAAATAACTTCCACCTGGCAGCCGTCGTTCTCTAAGTATTCAATAAGTGGAACGAAGTCACCGTCGCCGGTGGCGAGTATGACCGTGTCGAGCTTTGGGGCGAGCTTTACCGCGTCGATAGCAATACCCACGTCCCAGTCGGCTTTCTTAGCTCCGTCAGAGAAAATCTGAAGGCCCTTCACTTTGGTTTCGATACCAATTTTGGTGAGAGCCTCAAAGAAGTTCTTCTCATCACCTCCTTCAGTAGAGATAACATAGGCAATGGCACGCACGAGGATGCGGTCCCCCACTGCTTCAGCCAGAACGTTCTGGAAGTTTACGCGTGATTTATACAGGTGTTTTGCGCTGTGATAGAGGTTTTGGGTGTCTATAAACACTCCCACTCGTTGCGCTGGATGCTTGATTACAGGCATAGCAATATGAAATTAGAAAACGTATTAAAAATTGTAGTCCAAGGACTGGCTACCTATATATGGTAGCACCTGCTTACGTACCAAAACGAGAAAGGCAGTCTTTCGACCGCCTGCCTCTTATTTCTTCAATCCTAGTTTTTTGATAAGTGAGGTGTAGCCTTTCTTATCATTCTTCTCTAGGTAGCGAAGGTGAGCGCGGCGATCTGCCACCATCTGGAGAAGACCACGGCGACTATGAAAATCCTTCTTGTTCTTCTTAAGGTGTGCAGCGAGCTCGTCAATTTTGCGGCTAAGTACGGCAACCTGAACATCGGCAGAGCCGGTGTCCTTGTCGTGCTTGGCCGCATCCTTGATAACGGCTGTCTTTACGCGTTTCGTAAGCATTGATAGTACCTTACCACACCTTGTCTAATCGCGCAAGTGTTACATAGTAGTGCCTCCAGAATGGGGCAACTACGTTGTTGTGGGCCCCGTTTGGGTCATCCGCCGTGCTTCTGCACGTCTACTTCCCCAACCTGCCCGCGCCTAGCATCTATCTGCATTCTAGAGCCCCTAGACAGCCGAAGATTCGCTACTTAAGAAGTGCGCACAATATGCACGCTATACTGTGAAGGTATGGACGCAGCTCAGATGAAGCGGGAATTTCTTGAATATATCGAGATTGAGCGCGGGCGCGCGGTAAAAACCGTGGAAAACTACGATCACTACCTCTCTCGGTACTTCGAACAGATGAAAATAGTGAGCGTTTCCGACATTTCCGAGCAAAACATTCGTGAATTTAGGCTCTGGCTTAATCGCCAGCCGGGCACGGGGCGCGATTCTATGAAGCGCAGGACTCAGAACTACTACCTCATCGCCCTGCGGGCATTTCTTAAATTTCTCCGTAAACGAGGTATAGAAAGCCTCTCCCCCGAGCGTATTGAGCTGGCAAAGGTTCCCGAGCGCCATTTGGACCTTATAAACAGTAGTGAACTGGAGCGGCTGATGAAGGCGCCAATGGACGCGTACCAGGCCGAAGAGGACGAGGGTAAGAAACTGGCCTATCTGCGTGACCGGGCAATTTTGGAGCTCCTATTCTCTACCGGGCTTCGTGTATCTGAGCTCTGTGCACTGAATGTTGATATAGATCTCTCTCGCGACGAAGTATCAGTACGTGGAAAAGGAGACAAGGTGCGCGTGGTGTTTCTCTCGGACGCGAGCAAAGAATGTATTCGTGAGTATCTAAAGGGGCGAAAAGATATGGAAGAGGCCCTCTTTGTGGACGGACGCCCCACTTCCCTGCACCGCATAACTCCACGCGATATTCAGCGCCATCTAAAGAAGTACACCGCGCGTGCGGGCATCACCAGCAAAGTCTCGCCCCACACGCTGCGCCACGTATTTGCTACCGATTTGCTACAGAATGGCGCAGATATTCGCTCTGTTCAGGCGCTCCTGGGTCACGCGTCAATAAATACCACCCAGATATATACCCACGTAACCGACGCGCACTTGCGCGAAGTCCACAAGAAATTTCACTCTCGCGGACGCTAGTTCCCGGCGCCACAGAGATTCGCACCGTCCCAGTTGTCCCAGTAATTATTGGAACTGTATTTATTTTTGCAGTATGAAGGAAGTTGGCCCACCTCGTATCTGTCTGGGTAGTACCCACCGTCACCGCTACTGACACTATTTGCGGCTTCGAGCGTTACTTCCAAGCCATACATTTGGTATGGTGCGTCAGATTTATAGTTGTACCTACGGTTTAAGGTAGATCCTCCGGCGTTGTCGCGCGGAAGTTTGTTTATGTAGGGCTGCAACGCAGTCTCAAAATTGCACCAATTGTTTTGATACCCACAGTCTCCACTTGAACCACTCTGAGAGTCGCGGGTGCTGGCGTAGGACCCAAACGTAGCCCCTGGGTACACACCATTAGTGGTGAAGTACAGCTCGAGTGCAGACCTGACTTGGTTTAACTCCGCTATCCTGGCGGTGTCGCGCGCCTTTACGCGAGCCGTATTTAGAGACGCCAAGACCACGGACGACAGAATACCGATAATTGCAATAACAACGAGTAGTTCGATGAGAGTAAACCCACGTGTTCGAATCATTCCCCTAGTATAGCAACCAACCCGCGAATAGTTGACTTTTTCGGGTGGATATTATATATTTAATACATCAAATCGCAGCGCTGGGGAGAAGAAGTAACGTCGAGTTTCCGAATTCAGCCAACTGCACTTGATAGTTATCAGGTGTATCGCTCTACAAAATCTATGTTGCAAGGCATTATTGCTGGACTCACAGACAAGGGATTCGGATTCATTAAGATCGAGGGTGAGGAGAAGGATCTCTTCTTCCACTCAAACGAGCTTGTGAACGTGCGTTTCGATGATCTTCGTCAGGGAGACAAGGTTGAATTTGAGAAGGCGGAAGGTCCTAAGGGTCCTAACGCTATCAAGGTCAGCAAGATCTAAGCCATTAAGCGCCCGCTTGCGGGCGCTTTGGTTTACTGCGGGCGATTACTAGGCATAACCCCACCCCGTTATGGTAGATGGCACAATCACAGAGCTCGGTGAGCGAAATTCAGGCACCATCAAGCACGGAAAGTCGAAAGAACCTATGTTCTTTCACGCTGACTCGCTGGTGGGCACCACCTTTAATGAACTTCATGTTGGCGACGCTGTATGCTTCGACTTTACGGAGAGCAAGAAAGGAGCCTACGCTACCCGCGTTCAGAAGCGTTAAGCGCGTAAGCACTTAATACAGGAAAACCGCCCCTCACGGGGCGGTTTTCCTTTTCACTAGCAAGACCAAATAGAAATTACCAAGGCCAGATAGGATATAAAACAGGATACGGAAGCTTAAAGATAAAAGCGAGAAAGATATAGAGAAAATATAGCGCAAACAAGGCTAAGAGTGCGACTACTATGTAGCCAGACGCCCCTCCCAAAT
>CAZNVT010000002.1:0-20092 GCA_964577025.1 uncultured Candidatus Saccharibacteria bacterium | reverse complement strand
GCCCCCACGCCAACAGAAAGTAAGGCCGCGACGATCACCAAGCCGCAATCCACAAACACACTTGTTTTCTCCGTTACTTTTTTCATACCTTTGGCGCAACAATTCCTTACGCGTCCTCCGGAGCGCTTTCCCAGTCTGCGTTGAACTTTTCTACCCAGGCAACCATCATAGGGTCGTCTTTTGGCATACTCTTTACGCTTTCTGCCATTTCTGGATGCGCGACTTCCAGGTGTGCCATTCCCGCCCCCATCATTTCGTCCTTTGTGGCCGCGTGTAGTGCGGTATCACACATTCCTCCCATCTGCGCACAGGTCATTGTTTTCATATCAAAATACACGAGGTAATTTCTATGCAATAAGGGTACCATACTGATTTCACGCTTAGGTACAGTACAATACGGGTATGAAAATCGTCTCCTGGAACGTAAACGGCATACGGGCAGTACACCGAAAAGAGCTATTTATGCCGTTTATTAAGCAGCTAAAGCCCGATATTATCTGCCTCCAAGAAACCAAAGCCGAGCAACACCAGTCCCCTGTTGATTTGATGGGGTACGAGGAATACTGGCACTCTGCCAAGAAAAAGGGATACAGCGGGACGGCAATTTTCACCAAGCAGGTACCGCTTGATGTGCGCTTCGGCTTCCCTGCTGAAATAGCAAGTAAATACAAGCTCGCAGACGAATACGGCGATCCAAACGAGGAGGGGCGCGTCATAGCAGCTGATATGGGTGCGTTCTTTGTGGTGTCGGTATACACCCCAAACGCTAAAGACGACCTGTCCCGAATCCCCTTGCGACACCTAGCCTGGGACCCAGCATTTCTTGAATACGTGCAGCTGCTCGAGCAAGAAAAACCCGTTATTTTCTGCGGGGATTTAAACGTTGCACACACCCCTGACGACCTCGCTCGACCCAAGGAGAACAAAGGAATGAAAGGATTTACAGACGAAGAACGCGAAGGAATAGACCGTATACTCGCTGCTGGATTTGTGGATACGTTCCGCACATTCACCCAAGGTAATGGTCACTATTCCTGGTGGAGCAACTGGGGACAGGCACGCGCCCGAAACGTAGGATGGCGTATTGATTACATATTTGCCTCCAAAGCCATTGCGAGTCAGATTACTGCTGCAGAAATACACGACGACATAATGGGCTCAGACCACTGCCCCGTTTCTATCACTCTATAGGACATAAAGGACATTATCCCCACTTCCCTGCTATTGTGTCCTTTACACGATTTGGCACGGGTATATAGTAATGGAAGACGAGGGCTGGCCGTGCGTGAAAGAAAAGTGAAGGCCAGCCCACGATACGGCTGTTCTTTATAGATCTTTCACATCATTCGCGTTTCGCCACGTGTTCCTGGCCGTCCAACACCTTCGGGATGTATTCCCGCTATTTACGACTGGGTCCAGCCATATAGGATGTTCCACGTGAACCGAATCGCACAAACCAAGAAGCCACCCGCAATTCTCCGAAAGGACCCCCAAAACAGCCCCCGCTCCTTTTGGTCCTTTCACTAGGGTGGCTTTCTTAATTTCTGCACTATTGGTGCTCGTTTCGCGTGAAACAGCTAATAATTTGAAGAAAACGGCCTATGTAGGCCGTTTTCTTGTGTTTCACACGAAACATCTCCCAAATTAAGTGTTTCGCGTGGAACTGAATTGTTCAGAAATCTGTCAGATACTAGGCACGGGAAAGTGAGGAATGGAGGCGTACTAGCAGTACGGTGCAATGACGAGTGGGGCCCGTAACAACGTAGATGGCTGGTTTCTGGACGATTCCTAGCAGACGTGATGCTTGCTTAGTATCTTCTGCAATTCCGCCTCTTCCGCCTCTTCTCGCTTCTTCTTCCCAGAATCCCCCAACTCTTTAAGCTCAGCGTCTTCGAGCGCCAACAGAACCTCTGAGCGGGCATCTAGATATGCTAGGTCATTCTTCTTGGGGTCCTCCAATACCTCTTCCAGGAGGGCACTCAGTGTCCAGCCTATCTTTGGTCCTGGTTTCGCGTGAAACACCTCCATTAGTCGGTTTCCGTCCGTCTTAAGCATTGCTACTGATATCGGGTCGCGAAGCGCCTCCTCTACCATTGCCTTGTATTTACGGAAGCGAAACGGCTGCTCCTTTGGGCGTCCGGTGCCTATGCGGTCGCAAATACGGAGGTTTAGGAGCTCGTGTATGTTCTCCTCACCGACATTGACTATCATACGGCGCACTGCAGAAAGGGTAATTTGGTCTGGATCAGAGAAAAACATATGCCAACGTACCAATTTGCTCACTTTTTCGATTGTTTCACGTGAAAAGCGCAGGTCCTCGAGCGCCTTTCTTGTTACACGTGAACCAACCACTTCGTGGCCGTGGAAGGTCCAATCCTTCTTCTCGTCAGACCACCGACGGGTCTCTGGCTTGGATACGTCGTGGAACAGGGCAGCGAGACGTATATCAAAGCCCCAGTCCTTGTCTGCTGCGTGCTGTAGAGCGCGCAATAGGTGTCCAAAGACGTCATAGCTGTGTGCTTGGTTCTGGTCCACACCGATACCGCGGGTAAGATCAGGAGCAATGAACTCAAGCAACCCGAGCTGCTGAGCAAGCACAATGGCCATCATTGGCTGCTTTGAGTTAAGAATGCGCACAAATTCATCACGAACCCTTTCACGTGAAACATGGCTCAAATTGGCCGCCTTTTCCTTAATTGCCGCTGCTGTTTCGCTATCTAGCGCAAAATCTAGCTCTGCGAGCAAGCGAATAGCTCGCATAAGACGCAGCGCATCCTCCTCAAAGCGCTCAGCAGGGGAGCCAACCGTACGCAGTACCTTGTGCTGTATGTCCTTTTGTCCTTGATAAGGGTCTACAAGCTGTCCTTTAGAATCATCAAGCGCAATGGCGTTAATAGTGAAGTCTCTGCGGGCCAGGTCCTCTTCCAGGTTATCCCCAAATGTCACAGCATCTGGGCGGCGCTTGTCTGAATATCCAGATTCGGTGCGGTAGGGGGTCACTTCAATAATGGCGAGTTTGAGGTCCTCACTACCGGTCTTTACCCCCACCGTACCAAAGTCGTTTTCGTAGAAGGATTCAGGGCAGAGGCGCACGATATCCTCGGGCTTGGCGTTTGTAGTCACGTCCCAGTCTTTGGGTGTGCGGCCAATAAGTAGGTCGCGCACGCAGCCGCCCACAAGATATGCCTCAAAACCGCCCTCACGTAGGGTGTTGGTGACCGTGCGTACTTCAAGCGGAATAGGGAAGTCCATTAGGAAAATACTAGTACGGCGCTCGCCAATCTCCTAGCTCCGCTGTAGTATTCATACACGCTACGCAAATAGCGAGTGAGTGACGTGTGGTTGACAAAATATGCTCCTGTGGTGAAATGGATATCATTACTGACTTCGGATCAGTCGTTCCAGGTTCGAGTCCTGGCGGGAGCACAAATAAGATCGGGTGCTACACTTTCTACATATGGCAGACATCTATTTAATTAAGCGTGAGATAGCCTGGTACAGCGAAGAAGTGCGCAAGAATCAGCGTGAGGTGGACGAAGCAACGCGCAAGCTCCCTGAAGTGAGGCGTAAGCTAGAGGAGGAGGTGCGAACAGCAGAGCGCGCCATTACCGACACGAGACGGAAGCTTGAGGAGAATGAGCGCAAGCTTGAGCAATACAACCGCGATTTACTTCAGGCAGAGCAAGCAGAGGCCAGGCACCAGGAGGAACGAAAGAAGGCAGCCTAGCACACAGGGAATTTCCGTACTCGTGTCGTATACTAGTATAGTATGCGTAACGATAAACAGAACGCAATTGAAATGCGAAAGGCTGGAAAAAGCTATCGTGACATTAGGGAAGCATTAAAGGTTCCACTTTCAACTCTCTCAGACTGGTTCGCAGGAGAAGAATGGTCCAGCGCCGTTCGGTCAAAGCTAACAGCCTCTGCGCAGAAGCAGCACACCGTGCGAATTTTGGAACTCAATAAGGTTCGTGGAAAGAATCTACTGCGAGTGTATGAGGAAGCACGACAGGAGGCGCGCAGAGACTTAGAGAACTATCGATATAACCCGCTTTTTATCGCAGGGCTTATGTTGTATTGGGGCGAAGGGGATAAAATCTCCAAAGCCGCAGTGAGAATAACCAACACAGACCCTGAACTAATTGCACTCTACGTAATATTTTTGGAAAGAGTATGTAGAATTCCTAGACAGAAAATAAAGGCCTCAGTGCTTGTATATCCAGATCTGGACGAGGGACTGTGTAGAGAATATTGGGCGCAACACTCGGGTGTGAGTATTGATCGCTTTACCAAAAGCATTGTTATACAGGGCAGACATAAGACAAGACGACTTGATTACGGAGTCTGCACGGTCACTGTTTCGAGTACGTACTTCAAGGTGAAAATGGTTGAGTGGCTTAAATCTTTCCCTAAAGAATTGATGAAAAAGGAGTATTATGCGAATATATACCCCGAAGCGGATATAGTTTAGTGGTAGAACAGCTGGTTGCCAATCAGCTAGTAGGAGTTCGATTCTCCTTATCCGCACCAAATACTTTGAATGTTAAATGACCCGCGACGGGTCGTTTTACATTGGGGACAGGTGTTGATAACTAGGGGGACATTGGGGACAACTCAGTAGGACAACACGCGTCCGTAATGGCTCCGTCCGAAAAATAACCAGCAAATGAAACGATTTCAACAAAACCTTTGTATTGGACGGGTATACTTTGGCAATGACGGACATATCCGCCTTTTCCACAAAAGCCATCGGCAACTTGGGCGAGGATGCGGCGGTGAAGTATCTGCAACAGCAGGGATTTTCTATTCTCGACAGGAATGTAGTACGCAAAACAGGGGAGATTGATGTGGTCGCAAAGCGGAAAGGTACGCTTCACTTTGTGGAGGTGAAAGCCAGGCTGTGCAGAGAGTTTCCCCGCGACGATACGGGCGACACTGCGTTCGACCCTTCAGCAAACCTCCACAACGCAAAAATTGGCCGTGTAGCGCGCACAAGCGAGTGGTATGTGGCAGAGAAAGGGTGGGAAGGGGAATGGCAGGTAGACGGGCTTCTGGTGTGGTTGCGGGCACGCGACGGAGCCGCCTATGTGTCCTACCTCCCACAAATCGTATAAACCTGGTAGGATAGCTGGGAACGGACAGACGCACGCGTCTGTAAAAGTAAAGATGGTCCCCAAGGGGACTTTCTCGCTCACGGGTTGTATGGGTTGCTTGACCTGTATTTCCCCCGTTTGGGTTGTATCGGTTGCTTGCACCGATACTCCCCGTTCGCTCGGCGAAATACCAAATATGCGCTCCGCGCGCACTTGGTATTTGCCTCACTCACGGGGTGTCGTATACCGGTAGTACGCTACTTTTGGGAAGTAGTTGACGGAGTTCAATTCTCCGCACCCCGACAAATTTGTGCGAAGCAGAAATTGGGCGAGGTGAGCGAGCAAACTGCTTTGCTCGCGCCGGAGAATTGAAGGTCGGAACATGTCGCGCAGCGACAGTGAGCCGGGGTCGCGTGACTTATGAGCGTAGCGAATTAGTCATACGTGACCAAAAGTGGTACTCCACGTTTCTCCGCTCCAATCGGGCGATCTTATTTCTACTGCCCCGCACTCACAGCGCCCGCAAGAATACTTGAAAGGGTAGAGGCGCGACTAGCAAAATCATGCACAAGCTTCTGGTTTGTATGCGACGCAATGTACGCATCAAAGTCGTAATTCATATCTTCCTCAAAGCTGCGACGAACGTGTCCCAAGGTAATAGCGTGCAGATCGCGCGAGAGCAGATCACCACTCGTGCTACTGGTGCTGATGATGCCAATTAGTTTGCCGTCTGTGCCCACAACACCGCCTCCTGATGAACCCTCCTGAGCTACCGCGCTACCACCGAGCGACAGCACGTCTACCGTATTTGCGGTAAAGGTAAAGCGTTCAGTGACTTTGCCAAACACGAGGGTGGGGTAGAGTGCGTTTTTAATCTGTGCACCGGTGAGTGTCTGCGCGCCGTACGAGCCGTAGGCTACGGGCTGGTTGTCGTAGGGAACATCAGTAGAGAGTTTTACGTATGGATAGGTGGTTGGGAGCGACTCACTCGTAGCAGAGTCAGTAATGACGAGCAGGGCAAAGTCGTCCTCACCTGAACCTTTTGGATTCTTGGTGACGAGCGACGACTTATTCTTTTCGATCCACGGGGTAGAAACATAGGCTACTTTTGCGTAGTAGGCGGTGTGTGCTGGGTTTCCTACACGAATAACACAGACTACGTTGTTTTTGGTGGGGTAGTCCTGAAGCAGGAACATCTGCGCCACGTGCGAGTTGGTGAGAATCAATCCATTCGGGGAAATGATGACGCCGGAGCCTGAAATGGATTTAACTGAGCGGTCGCGAGATGCGCACAGCACATTTACCAGTGCATTGCGCAGTCCGCCGAGTGCAAGAGGGAGTCCTGGCGCAATGTCTGACGTTTTCTTTGTTTCGGTAGTTTGCGCAGTAGCGGTGGCTGCTTTGCTGCTTGCGGCAGAAGGAGACGCTATCAGACTCGAGGTAGCGGTAAGGGTGTCTGCAAAGTTTCCCGAGCCGTCAAAGGTGCCAAGCGGGATAATACTTTCTGGTGCTTGGTCGGGCGCCATAAACGGGCTGCGCGTCCCAAAGATTGAGATGAGAATTACGAGTGCTAGGGCTGCGCCCACAGCTAGCCAGTTCTCTTTTGACATACCGCTAGCATATCGCATAATGCGGAAAAAAGATAGCCCGACCCCTTATCTTTGGGGAATGAATATGGTATTCTCGTCACTGAAGCGGGATTAGTTTAATGGTAGAACTACAGTTTTCCAAACTGTTAGCAGGAGTTCGATTCTCCTATCCCGCACACGAAACAAAAGCCCGAAAGGGCTTTTGTTATGTTCGGGATAAGTCCGGTGTGGGACATCGGACGTGGAGAATCGAAAGCCGGAAGCGCGACGGCGCTGAGGCGGGGTCGCGGAAATTTCCAGCAGGAAATTATCTGTGACCGAAAAGGGTAATCCCTGGTTCTCCTATCCCGCACAAATGGCTGTCTCCGCAAGGGGTTTTGCTTTTGCAAAAGAGATGGCGGGGTGTATGGTCCGCAAGGAAACGTCGTGCAACCCGCACTTCGTTGTTCGTGCTCTCAATTACGGGAGTGCCAAAGAGAAAGGAAACTGCATACGTGGAAATACTATTTTCTTCATATGACAATCGCATACTTGGAACGCGCACATGGTCCCGTGGATATATGCGTCTGGTGTATTCTCACCACATTCGTTCCGAGAAGGACGCTCTTGCTCGAGCCCTGTGGCTTGAAAACCGTGTCTCTTCGGAGGCTGGTCTAGAGTTCCTTGATGAGTGGCTTAGTACCTTCGTGCAAACGAAGCACTAGCAATCTCAAAAGGTTTTATTTGTTCCTCAAAAACCAATATCCTGTGTAAATTAAGAATTACTTCTTATTTTCTAGAGTCAATTACGACTCAAACAGGATCAATCACGCCGGCCATAAACGCCGGCGTGATCCTTTTTATACGTATAAGATATGAAGTAGCTTGCATTTTCTAGGTAGATATGTCATAATGTGTTTGGACCACTCAAACCTAGAAAGGGGATTGACGTGCACAAGAGCGCTTTGACTATGCCCCACAAGGGCAGGGGCCGACGGGGATTCGCCGCGCGCTGGTCTGAAATCGAACGAGAGCTTCCTAAAGAAGCCGAAATGATTTCGGAACTCGCGCAAAAAATTCTTGCGATGGACCGGATTACTCCCGAGGGAGTTGGTCTGGCCGCTCGCTCCGCGGAAGTCCAGGAGCTCAAAAGGCTTTTGGAGAAAAATCAAAAAATGCGAGACGCTCTCGGTGTTTCGCACGTCTCGGCCCAGAGTGTTTTGTTTGCTCTGGACACGTTTGCGGCGGACATCTTGTTCAGTCATGAACGAAACTAGGGAATGTGGGGGTCGTCAGTCTTCGTGACCGACGGCCCCTGTTTCTATTTCCCGGTGTTATTCTCAAAGAATGCTCGCTGTGCGTCTAGCTTTTGTTCAAGGTTGGCCACAAGCGCCCAGTCGCGAATATCGTCACGAAAGGCGTCCGATGCGCAGTCAGCACTAAAAACGAGAGGATTTTCTTTGGCAAAGTTTTCGGGTAGAAATTGACGAGGCTTCATACGAGCGATAGGGGTGGGCAGTGCATCTAGCGCGTCAATTTCAGTAATGATTGTATCGAGGCTTCGAATAGAGTTCATAAGGCTTTCGTGCAAAAACCTACGCTCAGTGTCTATGCGTGTCATTGCTTCTTGCGCATCAACGCTCGGGAGTGTGCGCATATGCTTCTTTCTGCGATGAAATACGACAACGACTTGTTCATACTTAGAACACCACCGCCGTATTTCCTTCACTCTCTGTGAAAGTAGTTTTCGTAAGCGGATACTATCTTCGTCTTCGGGTCCTGCGGCAAGATGTGCATCAGCTTGATCCACCGCCTGTTGCATAGAAGCAAATGTGGGCACGCGGCCTTCTTCATATGCAACGAGCATCTCACTATTTTCAAACTTCTCAGCGAGAGAGTGAAGACGGTGTACTATCTCCTCTCGTGCTTCGGGAGCAAGTTCTGTACGCATGGTTTCGTCGTGGAGAGTATCAAAGTCATGGAGCAACTCCTCGGTTGGAACTGGAGAGTTCTCGGCACTAGTGTCCTTGTCGTTCTTTGGGGTCGTGTTCAGTGGATTGGATTCTCCTGACATGCTTGAAGTTTAAACCAGAAGTCGATTGCAGGGAACAGGAACTAGCACAACGGCCACTGATCTTTCTCGTCCACTCGCAAGCCCCACTGAACGGCGAGGCCTATAGTTTATGTATAGTAAAAGGCCCCGCATAAGCGGGGCCTTTTACTATCAAATAGTTGGAAACTACTTAACTGAATCCTTAAGCGCCTTTGCTGGGCGGAACTTAGGAGTGCGAGTAGCCGCGATGCGGATAGTCTCACCAGTACGAGGGTTGCGGCCGGTGCGTGCTGGGCGAGCCTTTGCACTGAAGATACCAAGTCCTGCAATAGAAACCTCGTCGCCAGACTTAAGTCCAGAAGTGATGCACTCGATCACACACTCAACTGCGCGCTCTGCGTCAGCCTTGGTGCCACCAAGCACCTCCTGTACCTTGCCTGCAATGTCTGCTTTGTTCATAGGAAATCGTTAGGGGTTAAATCCTCTAGGGCTTTGAGAGCCCCACAAGAGGGCTACCGAAGAAAGTATAGGAAATGAGCCATATATTGCAATAGCCAGCAAAACTTGACGGGGATAGCTGTTTTGCTATTGACTTTCTACCTATAATTGCTATACTTTATTCAGATTCGGGAAACGCAAAAAACGTATCCCTTTTGCCTTGCCACAAGCGCAAGGAAGAGATGAGGGTCTGGCGAAAAAGCTGGGCCCTTTTGTTTTACCTAGCGAGCAAACTCCACCACGCGGTTTTCGCGGATGACGTTTACCTTTATTTCTCCAGGATATTTGAGTTCGTCCTGCACACGCTTGGCAATATCACGAGCCATTTTGTGCATCGCGAGGTCTGATACCTTGCCTGGATTTACGAATATGCGAATTTCACGCCCGGCACTGATGGCGTATACCTTTTCTACGCCCTCGAATGTGCCTGCTATGCGCTCCAAATCGCCAAGACGGTCCAAGTATCGCTCTACGGTGTCACGGCGCGCTCCAGGGCGTCCTGCGCTGATAGCATCTGCCACCTGCACAATCATAGATTCCGGTGTTTCATACGGATATTCCTCGTGATGAGACTGCATAGCCTGTATCACGCGCACATCAATACCAAACTTCTCCAGAATTCTGCGGCCTATTTCTACGTGCGTACCCACCACTTCGTGGTCTACAGCTTTGCCGATGTCATGCAGGAGTGCACCTGCGCGGGCAATGTCTGCATCTGCGCCAAGCTCAGTAGCAAGCATTCCTGCCAGGTGCGCCATTTCTATAGAGTGCTGCAATACATTCTGGCCATAGCTCGTACGGAAGTGCAGGCGACCAAGTAGTGTTACGAGTTTTGGATCAAGGCCGACCACACCCACTTCGTATGCAGCTTCTTCACCCTTTTGCTTTACCAATTCGCCAATCTGCGCACGTGCCTTCTCTACTGCCTCTTCAATCTTTGCGGGTTGTATACGGCCGTCCTCGATAAGCCATTCCAGTGCCATCTTTGCGGTGTGGCGACGGATAGGATCGAAAGAAGAGATAGTGATTTTGTCTGGTGCGTCGTCGATGATGACGTCTACGCCCGTGGCGCGCTCAAATGCCTTTATATTTCGGCCTTCTTTGCCGATAATCTTTCCTTTTACCTCTTCAGAGGCGATAGGAATAGAAAGCGTCATAACGTCTGCGTTTACGTTGGTCGCAAGACGATGAATAGTAGTCAAGAGAATGGCACGCGCCTTTTCCTCAAGCTGTGCCTTACCGTGTGCTTCTAGCTTTTGCACGCGAGCAAGTAGCGATTCCTGAAGGGTTTCCTCAAGGTCTCGCATAAGCATTGCACTTGCTTCCTTTTCCGAAAGTCGGCCCAGACGAGTGAGTTCTAGTCTGCGCTCCGCAAGCAGCTTGTCTGCTTCGCGCTTCAGATTTGCTACTTCGTTTTCGCGGTTGCGTACGTCTTCAGTGTCGTCTGCAAGTGCGCGCTCGCGCTCGTCCAAGAATTCCTCGCGTTTAGCGAGGCGTTCACTGTTCTTTTCCAGTTTCTCCTCGCGCTCTTTGAGCGGGGCAGAAAGCTCTGTCTCCACTTCTTCGGCTTTTAGCTCTGCTTCAGAAATGATGCGGTTTGCACGCTCCTTTGCTTCAAGGAGCTTTTGTTTTACTTCAAGCTCAAGCGATCCGCGCTGACCAAGAGCGATAAGAAGGCGCAGGGTGTAGCCGAGCGCGATGCCGGCGAGACCAGAAAGGGCCAAAAGGGCCAGTATTAATTTAATAGACATACATAGAATCAGTCCCAATCGTCACGGGCACGAGTGGTAATTAGGGTCAAAAAATGCGATGCAGGAGTTCAGCCGTATCAGTACTTCAGGAACAAAACCGTCAGTAGCATAGTGCCACAGTGGGAAAACGGTGCAAATTAACGTAAAACCGGCGCCAGAGGCGCCGGTTTTACTGCGTACTCACACGTAATCTACTTCGTTTTGTAGACTGTATCGATAAGGCCGTACTTCTTGGCCTCGTCAGCAGTCATAAAGAAGTCGCGATCTACATCCTTCTCTACCTTTGCGAGTGGCTGTCCGGAAGCCTTTGCAAGGAGGCGGTTCAAACGGTCGCGAGTAGCAAGGATGTGGCGCGCCGTGATTTCAATATCGGCAGCCTGTCCCTGCACGCCGCCCCACGGCTGGTGAATCATCACTTCAGCGTTTGGAAGTGCGAATCGCTTACCCTTTGCGCCGGAGGCTAGAATTACTGAGCCCATAGATGCAGCCATTCCTACTACCACCGTAGCCACCTCTGGCTTGATGTGGTTCATAGTGTCCACGATAGCGAGACCTGCGGTGACGGAGCCACCCGGGCTGTTTACGTAGAGAAAGATATCTTTCTTTGGGTCCTCGGCCTCAAGGAACAGAAGCTGAGCAATCACCAGGTTTGCGGTGTCATCATCCACTCCACCAGAAAGAAACACGATGCGCTCGCGAAGGAGACGCGAATAAATGTCGTAGGCACGCTCGCCAAACTGTGACTTCTCAATCACCATCGGGACAAGCATTGAAGCGCGGGGTGTTGGGGTACTCATAGATAGGGATAGTAGCAAAGAATGTAGGTAAGTACGAGTTTAGAGCGTGATGGTGGCATCGTCGGGAGTTGCTTGCTGCGGCTGCTGTGCCACTCGCTTGTTCCATACGTAGAAGGCTCCCACCACGAGAATGAGCACGATAAGCAGGATAGAGAGTACGCTTCCGTACGCTTTTTTAACGGGAGGATTTGATGCGGGTGTTGGTTCCATGGTATTCGTATTATACGTTGAAGCGTTGTGAAACGAAAAATACCAGGAAGCACTGCTTCCTGGTATTTTCCTCAAGAGGCTTTTACGCCTTCTTCGCTTCGTAGAGTTCGCACGCGCGAGCAAAAGTAGCTTGTGCTTCCGCCTTGTCTTCGAATCCGTGAACAGTGACTTCCACAGGCTTTCCCTTTAACTGCTTGATGGTCTCAAAGAAAAGCTTAATTTCCTTGAGCGTGTGCTTGTTTAGGTCACTTACATCCTGCACATCTTCCCAGCGTCGATCGTTTACTGGTACGCAGAGCAGTTTGTCATCAGACTCACCGTCGTCAGTCATACGCATAACACCGACAGGGCGCGCTGACACCAAGATACCCGGATGAATAGGGAAACTTGAGAGAAGGAGAACATCAATCGCATCTCCATCATCCCAATGAGTTTGTGGCACAAAGCCATAGTTTGCTGGATAGGGAGTTGGGCCATAGTTTGCTCGGTCGAGCATAATAAGCCCGGTTTCCTTATCAATTTCGTACTTGTTTTGAGAACCGCAAGGAATTTCAATGATCACATTGATTTCGTCCTTGGTTCCTGCAGGAATGTCGTGTAGCAAGTTCATACGTTTGGTGAAATTACTTAGTCAGCTTTATCACGAGACTCTTCTTCGTCGACGATAGAATCGTTCGACTCCTCACCCTTTGTGAGCTCCTCCTCTGCAGGAAGCGCTGATGACTCTGGCTCGTCCTCAGTGATAACTGATTCGGTTTCGGTAGGGTCGATACCTGCAGCAACAGCTGGATCTGCGTCTTCAGCGGCTTCAAGCTCCTCGATTACCTCGTCGCTTGCACCCTCAGGCTCTGCAACCGCAGCTTCCGCTTCGGTGTGAGCTCCACCAACTGAGTTGATGTCGATGTTCCAGCCGGTGAGCTTTGCTGCGAGGCGCACATTCTGTCCTCCGCGACCGATAGCAAGTGACTGCTGGTCCTCGGATACGGTCACAGTTGCACGGTGCCCCTCTTCGTCCAGCACAATCTCAAGCGCAGTAGCAGGGGAGAGTGACTCCTTGATGTATGCCGCCTGGTCCTCGGACCACTCAATAATGTCGATGCGCTCACCACCAAGCTCGCTCATCACGGTAGAAACGCGCACACCGCGCTGCCCTACGAGTGAACCAACTGGGTCTACGTGCGTATCGATAGATGCAATGGCAATCTTTGTGCGGCTTCCTGGCTCACGAGCAAGACCCCTTACTTCAATAGCACCACTGGCAAGCTCTGGAGCCTCAAGCTCAAAGAGCTTCACGATGAAGCGTGGGTGGCTGCGAGAAAGGCGCAGGTACACGCCACGGAATCCCTCATCTACGGCGTAGAGGTACGCGCGAATGCGCTCTCCAGCACGGAATCGCTCACCAGGAATCTGCTCCTCGTAGGGAATGATGCCGGTAGCGCGACCAAGGTCGATAAATACCGCACCACGCTCAATGCGCTGCACGATACCAGACACAATTTCGCCCTTCTTGTGACCAAACTCATCGAGAATAGAGAGCTTCTCTGCTTCACGAATCTTCTGGATCACTACCTGCTTTGCCGTCTGAGCTGCAATACGGCCAAAGTCGTCCTGTGGCTCAAGAGGGAAAATCATTTCCTCTCCTACGACTACGTCGCGCTTAATGCGCTTGGCGTCGTCAATCAACATATGCTTTTCAGCGTCAAAACGAGGAAGTTCGCCCTCGGGGAGCACTTCAGTCTCTTCGCGGTGGTAGGCGTGCGGCTCTGGCGCAATCACTTCCTCCTCGCCCTCCTCGGGGAAGCGCACCATAGACTCGTCCACGACGGTCTTTACCTGCTCAAAGGACACCGTTCCGGTGTTCATATCCAAAATCCCGCGAACTACCTGTCCGCGCTTTCCGTATTCCTTCTTATAGGCAGTTGCCATAGCTTGCTCGATAGCGTCCACCATTACTTCCTTTGTGATACCGCGCTCTTCAAACTCCACGAGCACTGAATTGATTGTTTTGAGGTCCAACATATGTCCGATATTTAGTTGTAGAAACTGTATGTAATTGTGTCCCGCGTGCCTCTAGTTTCGCACGTGTCCGGGCTTTCTAACAAGAAATGCCCGGGTTCCCGGACATCTCAGATAGTCAAAACATACCATATATAGGTAGGTTGCGTCAATGATGAAATGCGGTACTGTACAAGCACGTTCTTTTGGCCCTCAACCCGCGAGGTGAGCTGTGCAATATCGCTATTTCGTGAGCTACCACCACAGGACTCAGGTGCAGACCGGATACTCAAACTGCTTTATCGATTTGAACGACCCCATTCGGGGCCCAGACGACATTTCCACGATTGAGAAAAATATCCGGGAAGTATCGAACGGTGTGTTTGTGAAGGTTGTCGTCCTCAGCTTCACCCTCATCGGCTGAACACTTTCCCCGACTTCAGTAATATGCGCGCCGCGATTCTCATCGCGGCGCGCTATACTTTTAGTACGAACATTTTGTATGCAAGTATCTGAAAGCGAACTAAAAGAATTTATTCTCGACTCGGGACTCGTGTCCCGCAAAGAAGTTGAAGCTGCAGATGCTGAAGCAAAAAAACGAAAACAGTCTATTGGCGATATTTTGGTATCGGGTGGACAACTTTCCTCTGACGCACTGCGTCGCATCAAAGCATACGTACTTGGTATTCCGTTTGTAAACTTGAAGGACCGCAAGATTCCTTTGGAAGTGCTCTCACTTATTCCAGAACCTATCGCCCGCACGCACAGCATTGTGGCGTTCCGCAAAGGGGACAAAGAACTAGAAGTAGCGATGCTTGATACAGAAGATTTGCCAGCCATTGATTCGGTGCGCAAAAAGACCGGACTCAATATCTTGCCGCGTCTTACCGACGACGACTCGCTTAAGCACACCCTGTTGCAGTACCAGAAGTCGCTCAAGGAGGAATTTGGCGATTTGATTTCAAACGAGTCTGGAAAGATAAATCTCATCAAGGATACGGACGGCAAAGAGATTACCGGAGACGACCTCAAGAAAATGGCAGAGGATCTGCCTATTGTACGCATTGTAGACACGTTACTGCGTCACGCGATTATTCAGGACGCGTCCGATATTCACATTGAGCAACTCGAGGACCAAGTGCTCGTGCGCTATCGCATCGACGGCATTCTACACGACGCTATGACACTCCCGCGCGACGCGGGCCCAGGTATCATTGCGCGCATCAAGGTGCTCTCCTCACTCAAGCTCGACGAGAAGCGCTTGCCGCAGGACGGCCGATTCAAAATGGAAACAGACGGCGACAAGGTGTCATTTCGTGTGTCGATGCTGCCTACGTATTACGGAGAAAAAATCGTTATGCGTTTGCTTCGCGAAACAGGCGAAGGATTCTCGCTCGAAACACTCGGTTTCCACGGGGAGACACTTGAGCGCATTCACCAGGCAATGAAGCAGACTACAGGAATTATTTTGGTGTCTGGACCTACCGGGTCGGGTAAGACCACCACGCTCTACACGATTCTCGATATTTTGAATACGCCAAGCGTAAATATTTCGACCGTAGAAGACCCAATCGAGTACCAAATGAAGCGCGTGAACCAAACACAGGTAAACCCGGCTATCGGATTTACATTTGCGCAGGGACTTCGTTCGCTTCTGCGACAGGACCCAAACATCATCATGGTGGGAGAGATTCGAGATGCAGAGACAGCCTCGCTTGCAATTAACGCTGCGCTCACCGGGCACGTCGTGCTCTCGACCATTCACACCAACTCCGCAGCGGGCGCTATTCCGCGTTTAATGGATATGGGTGTTGAGCCGTTTCTCTTGGTATCTACACTTCGCTTGGTAGTGGGGCAGCGCTTGGTGCGCAGACTCACCGATGCGAAAGAGCAGTACTCGCCGGACAAGGCAGAGCGACTGGGCGTCGCCAAGGAAGAACACTTTGAGGCCGCTCTTAACTCACTCATTGAGGAAAAGCTTATGAAAACTGGCAGCAAGGTGGCGGATATGCCGTTCTACCACCCAAAGGCTTCCTCTGATTCTGAAGACGGATACAAGAGCCGTGTGGGTATTCACGAGGTGTTGAATGTCTCGAGCACTATTCGCGAATTAATTTTGCACAATGCGTCCCCAGACGCTATTGAGGAACAAGCCCGCAAAGAGGGAATGCTTACGATGCTTGACGACGGTATTTACAAGGCCGCACGCGGAGTCACGAGTCTCGAAGAAGTACTGCGCGCAGTGAAGGAATAACTATATAAAAGGAAATCGCCCGAACCGTTCTGGATCGGGGGATCCCTTGCCGGTTCAGGCGGTTTGTTGCGTTTGGTTTTTGATCTGCGGGATCCATGCTTGCTCGAGTTGTTTGCGCTCTTTCGCGCGACGAGCTCCTTTGCGTTGCACTGAACTCAGTCCCGCCTCCTGCAGCAACTTGTGATTGCTCGCAGAGTCGCCCATAAAGGGCTCGAGTTTTCGAATCGCCGCTTGGCGACCGCCCAGGAGTCGGAGCAGATCCCCAAGCTTGAAATTGTCGGCGTCCAGCTCGGAGCGCCACGTTGGATGAATTTCGTTGAGAAGCAGCGCCCCTCGTGCCGCCCGTGGATCTTCCGTCATGTGCAGTTCTCCCTGTTTGCACGTCCGTGTACGAATATGCGCCTGAACAGCGATTCAGTCAATGGGTGCGCGCATCTGCGTGCTAAAGTTGTGATATGAATCCCGTTAGAAATCGCGGACACGAAGTGTCGAACGTATACGTGCGGGTCGTTTTTACTACTCTTAATCACTTAGGGTTCGGGTGCGCATAAGTGCGTCCGCGTCCTATTTCTAACGAGATGAAATTTCGCGTATCAGTGGAAACAAAGGAAGGTCTCAAAGAAACTCGCACAGTAGAAGCACCAAATCGTTTTGGAGTGTATTCACAGATGGAGGGGGAGGGGGTGACGGTGCTTGAAGTAGCTGAAGACAAAAAGAAAATAGATTTTGGAAGTATGCACTTTGGCACAGGCATAAAGACCGATGAAAAAATTACGTTTACCAAAAACCTCTCCGCAATGCTTGGTGCCGGGCTTACGCTTTCCCGCGCGCTTTCCGTTATTGAGCGACAGACCAAGAACAAAGCACTCAAAACAGTAGTGTCGAGTGTTGAGGAAAAAATAAAGACGGGAGGCTCATTCCACGAAGCGCTCGCAGAGCACCGCCAGGTATTTTCTGAACTGTTTATTGCAATGACCAAGGCCGGCGAGGAGTCGGGAACTATTGCAGAATCCCTCAAGGCCGTAGCGCGCCAAATGGACCGTGCGTATTCACTGCAAAAGAAAGTGAAGGGAGCGATGATTTATCCCTGCATTATTCTCTCGGCCATTCTCGTCATCGGTGTATTGATGCTTATGTTTGTGGTGCCGACACTTTCGGCTACGTTTGAGTCACTCGGAGTACAGCTGCCGGTGGCGACACAGATAATTGTGAACTTGTCTGACTTTATGGCAGCTCACGCCATCATTGTGATACTCATACTGATTGCTTTTTTTGGAAGCATTATGGCATTTGTGAAATCAAAGTTTGGGAGCAATGTCATTTTGTTTGTTGCGCTCCGTATTCCCGTAATAGGGGACTTGGTGCGAGAGACTATGGGTGCTCGCGCTACGCGCGCACTGTCTTCGCTTCTATCATCTGGCGTGGAAATGCTCACTGCTATCAGTATCGCTGGCGAGGTAGTCGGGAAGAATGTATTTGGAAAGGTGCTGATAGAAGCACAGGAGAATGTACGCAAGGGTGAGCAGCTCTCGGTGACATTCAACAAGTATCCAAATTTGTTCCCACCATTTGTGGCCGATATGATTTTGGTAGGAGAAGAAACGGGAAAGGTGGCGGATATGCTCGGACAAGTAGCTGAGTACTACGAGGTGGATGTGGAAGAGCGCACCAAGGACCTGTCCACGATTATTGAACCAATGCTGATGCTCGTGATTGGTGTGTTTGTGGGAATCTTTGCGATATCGATGATTGCACCGATTTACTCTTTGTCGGATAAGATATAAAGAAGATCGGGACGGTCGTGAGACCGCCCCGAGGGCATCCTTGCACCAACAGACGTGAGCAGGGAGGTGATCGCAGCGTTCCTGCACGCGCTACCCGAAACCCTTTGCTCGGGTCAGGGTTCGCTCCCGCAGGCCGGCTGTGTGTGTTGGCCACAACGGTATTCTCACTGGCGGACTGATCCAGCGATACTGGCCGTTGCGTTGCGTGAACACCCGCCGTCATCCTACGTTGCATAAAGCACACGGTCAATCGTGCGAAGCGTGCGCTATCATACAACTATGAAACCGATGCGCGGGATGACATTGATAGATGTAATCGTGGGTGTCGCGCTCGTGGTGATTATTTTTGCAGGACTCATTGGTATTTTGCGTGCGTCTCTTATGGTGACGGGGATTGCAAAGGCACGCGCCGGCGCGACCACAATTGCTGATACGCAGATAGAGTACGTGCGCGCACTTGATTACGACCTGGTGGGAACTATCGGAGGTATTCCAACCGGTGTGGTGCAGGCAACAAGCAGTCAGACACTAAACGGCATTCTCTACACAACGCGCACACTCATCGTGTACGTAGACGACCCCGCTGACGGACTTGGAGTAGCCGATACCAACAGCATTACCTCCGACTACAAGCAAATTAAGGTAGAAGTTTCCTACACACTTCGCAATAAGAGCCGCTCGGTATCGATGATTTCTAATTACGCGCCACCGAGTCTTGAGACGACGACCGGTGGAGGCACGCTCACGGTCGCGGTGGTGGGGGCAAGCGGTCAGCCAGTCTCTGGAGCAACTGTGTCCATTGCAAACAGCAGCACCAATCCAGCGATTAATTTCACGACGTTTAGTGATGTCACGGGGTTGGTCCAACTTCCTGGTGCGCCCACTTCTACGCAGTACCGTATCGATGTTTCTAAATCTGGATACTCAAGCGCTACCACGTATACGCGCGACAGTACCAACCAGAACCCAACCCCGGGATACCTCACGGTGGTCAAGAACCAAACCACAACCGGAACATTTGCTATTGATGTGTTGGCGCCGTTTACACTTCGCACCTTCCGCCAAATTCTTCCAAGTCAGACCACCGACACGTTTACGTCTGGAGCAAATCTTGCAAGTCAAACTAATACGCAGGTGACCGGAGGAGATATAACACTTTCTTCTGGGGGGAGCGGGTACGCGCTTTCGGGCTCTGCGCGCCAAACGCCCGTTACTCCAGGGTATCTGTCCTCGTGGACGTCCCTTAGTGCCACGCTTACGCAACCTTCGGGTACCACAGCGCGCGTGCACATTGTGGACGGTGCAGGGGCCTTGGTGCCAGACGCCGTACTTGCAGGGAATGCTGCTGGGTTCGCATCCTTTCCTGTATCGCTTACCGGCGTATCTACCAGCACGTATCCCACACTTGCGCTCTTGGTGGACCTGACGACCACAAGTACCACGACAACGTCGCGGGTACAGGACTGGCGTATTGATTATCGCGTAGGTCCAACTCCGCTTCCGGGAATTTCGTTTACCCTTACAGGTGCAAAAACAAAAGGCACCACGGGTGCTGGAAGTCCTATCTATAAAACCACCATAGCAAGCACAACAGACAGCACTGGTGTGTATAATTCCTCGCTCGAGTGGGACGCGTACAGTGTAAGTATTCCTGGGCAGACCATCATAACGGCATCTTCGACACCCACTCCTCTCATCGTTGACCCTGCGAATGCATTTACCGGTTCGTTTATACTGCAATAAGTATGAGGGGATTCACATTTACCGAGACACTTGTCGTTGTTGCCATTCTGGGAATGGTGGGGGCTGCTCTTGGGAATATGATTGTGTTTTTCTATCGCTCAAATGCGTTCCTGCTCGAAGCGACAAGCGCCGTGGACAGTGCAAACCGTGGTCTTGAAATTTCCTACACCAATACCCGCGAAGCGTCCTATGGAGAAGATGGTTCATATCCTATCGCCGCTGCAGGGACCTCCACCCTTACGTTCTATAGCGATGTAGACAAAGACGGGCCCGTAGAAAAAGTACGACTCTATCGAGTAGGTACAACACTCTATCGTGCCGTGACGAACGCTGCCGGAAACCCGCC
>CAZNVT010000001.1:1134-62295 GCA_964577025.1 uncultured Candidatus Saccharibacteria bacterium | reverse complement strand
AGAGGCGGATTTCACATAATTGTTTTTGACTGGCTCGATAAGCCGAATTCTGTCGTGGCAAGCCACGGACGACCATTTATCTGGGACGATTGTTACCAACCGCCTCGAGCGGCACTTCCAGCCGAAGCTGGACACGGCCTTGCACAGAGGTAAGGATTTAGCCGTTTCATTTTCTATGTCGCCATAGAAATTCATCTCGAAGAGATGCTTGTTGCTTTCGCGTCAAGCGTCACTGTTCGCACCTCGCGCATTACTGCGGACGGGCGTTACCCGCTACCCGGCTGATCAATGCTTTCGCACTGCCTGTGTTCGGACTTTCCTCTATAACATTCTCGAAAGAAGCTACAGCGATCGCCTGAACCAGTCCTTCGCTATTATACCACGAAGTACTAGTTCTGCCAGTCTGCCGGAAGTACTATACGACTTCCCTTTGTGATGCCAAGAAGGCGCGCTTCCCCTGCGCGCATTTCAAGCACGAGACGGACCGGCACCGGTGGTTTGTAGGTAGCAGGGAAGCTGTCTGGGCTCACCGACTCCTCAATACCAAGTACCGTGCCGTCGTCACTAAGCCACAGTATATCAATGGGCACGAGCATATCTTTCATCCAAAACGACACGAGTTGCGGCTCCGGAAATACAAACAACATTCCGTACTGGTGCGGTATGTCTGCTCGCCCACTTAGCCCGCGCGACTGCTCTTCGAATGATCGCACTATTTCAAACTGCAGTGCTGGCGCAGTACGCGCTTCCCTTTGTGCGCTAGAAAGTTTGATAGACAGCACGACAAATGCAACGAGCAAAAGCGCCCACACCACTCCGAGCACTATCGCAAGTATTTTGATGCGTTTCATACCGGTATAGTACCGCAACGCAAAACGCCCCGCGGGTACGGGGCGTTTTGCGTTGAAATGAATTGTTTACGGCCTAGTTGTAAAAAGTTCCAGCACGAGGCCAGTTGTAAGCCGTAAACAGCTCACTTCAAAGATAGGTATATATTATCACCACTGAACTATTTTGTCAAGTGCGGGCTACTCGGGTTCAGTACTAGGACGATGAGACACCGTAAGGGTGCTTTAGAGGCTTTCCTCTGCATCTTTTGAGGCACTCGGGTCAGGCTTAGTTTTCGGAGATGGAAAGGAGGTGCCCAAAGTATAGCCAATGATACCGCTGAGAATTGTAGCAATTACATCGCCCTCCAGAATTTGGAGAACTCCAAGGGCAAGCGCTGCGGTAATGACAAATATAATGGCAATACCTTTTACAAGATTGTCCGGCGTCAACCAATGCTTCAACTCTCCGGTAGTTTTGTGCATTGTCGCCATGAGCGCAATCCAGCAAATAATCACCGTTAAGAACGGTATAGATATAACTATCAAAAGAGTGCTGCTTGTTTCGCTCATGGATTATTCGTTTTCTTAATTCACATTTCCATCTTGCTACAGAATGTTGGATTTAGAGTTATTTCATTGCGATAATAGTATCCATCGAATGCTTTCTGGCATTCAACAGAAGGCTTCCACGACTGAACAGTCACGGCTGCTTCTCCAGAAGCAGAACCACCTGCACCAGTACAGGTAACGGTGTAAGTGGTCTTATTTGATTTCGACCAATCTGGATTAGTCGGGCTTACTGACTGAGAGCCTGTAACAGCAAGAAGAACAGGAGAAGATCCTAGTGTGCATGACAAAGCGTCTGTAGCAACCCAACTGATAACCGAAGTACCGCCGTACTCAACTGTTACAGGGTTTGCGGTTACTTTTACTTTCAGAATTGGTGCTACTGGCGTTTTCTGAATGGAAACTGGCTCGGGTTTCTGCGCTTGAGTTGTATTTGACACCGGAGCGGCCGAAGTTGTGGCCTGAGTAGATGTCTCCTTAGCCGGACTCGAAATTGGCATTGGAGCAGGAACCACACTCTTCGGAGCAACTTTCATTGTTGGTTCTATCGTGCCGGGATTAGCTATTTCAGTGCTGGATTCTGGTGCTGTTGTTACCGCCTGCGTACTTGTACTGATCGGTGCTACTGCCTCCGGGACGATCGAATGAACCCCGAAAAGCGACGATATACCAATCGTTATTGAGGTAAATATCTTTCCGAAGAAGGAAATCATACTAGGTATTGTAGCTTGAATATGAATCTTTGAGTACTCGGGTCTTCCGATATTAAGTACTTCGGGCGGAGGCGGAGGGATTCGAACCCTCGGCAGGTTTCCCCGCACACGCTTTCCAAGCGTGCTCACTAGACCGCTATGAGACGCCTCCGGTACATTTCTTATACCACAACGCGCACCATTTTCCCCACCCACTCCTCTTAATTATAGCGATGCATCGCTATAATTACGGTATGGCACAAGTGGGCAAGCTGGAATTAGACCCTAAGACTAGAAATGAGGTTGCGGAGCAAATGAACAGTGCTTTATTTGCAATTGACCGTAGCCACTCTCGAGCTCTTTTTGATGAGCTACTTACCGATGTAGAGCGGCTGATGCTTTCAAAACGTTTAGCAACAATTCTTATGCTTGTGGACGATCAGTCGTATTACCGCATACAGCAGAGTCTGGGCGTGAGTGTATCAACGAGCAAGCGCCTGCACGGACTACTTGTTCGTGGCGCATTTCCATCTGTTGAGAAACTGCTTAGAGATAGACGCAAACACGTTGAGCTTGTACAGAGTATTGAGAAAGTGGTGCGCGGTGGACTTCCTCCTCGCGCCTACGTGATTAAGAAGCGCAGAAATAGAAACTGATGAAACATCAAATATAGCGATGCATCGCTATATTTGATGCGCGTTGAAATTTTTTCGGGCTGAGTTGTAAGGACTGACTAACCTGTGCCGAGGAGTGCCTTCACGCGTGCCTCCACGGGAGGGTGGGTGGCAAAGAGCCCGTTCACAAAGTTCATTGCTTTTGGTCCGTAGGGATTGGCTATGAAAAGGTGTGCCGTAGCGTGGCTGGTGCGCTGCATAGGCGCGTCATACCCACTAATTTTTTGCAGTGCGCGAGCAAGTCCTTCGGGGTAGCGGGTCAGCAGTGCACCAGAGGCATCGGCGAGGAATTCGCGACGACGACTAATAGCCAGCTGAATAAGTTGTGCCGCAATAGGTGCGAGCACGATTCCCACAATCGCAAGAATCATAAAGAGTCCTCCGCGATTATCATCTCGATTTCCACCACTAAACGACATTCGCAGGAATATGTCAGCGAGTATGGCGAGGAATCCTGCGAGCACTACCGCCACCGTCATCACCAACATGTCACGGTTTTGTATGTGTGAGAGCTCGTGCGCAATCACTCCCTCGAGTTCCTGACGATCAAGCATGGCGAGCAAGCCCGTGGTAGCTGCTACTACCGCATGCTTTTCATCACGCCCGGTGGCAAACGCGTTTGGCGCAGCGTCCTCTATTACGTAGAGCTTTGGCATAGGAAGCCCGGCCGCAATCGCCATATTCTCTGTGACGGTGTAGAAGTCAAAAAACTCCTCGCGACTGGCAGGGCGTGCGCCCGTCATCGTGAGCACCTGCTTGTCGCTAAACCAGAAACTCCACACGTTCATACCCACTGCAAATGCCATAGCCACGTAGAGCAGTCCTGGAGACTGGTAGTACCACGACACCGCGTACCCAATAGCAATAACAATGGCTAAGAAGCCCGCCATAAGAAAAGCGGTTCTCCAGGTATTCATTGAGCGCTGTTGGTAGAGAGTAGAAGCCATACGTAGTAAGACGATGCTATGCGTCTTTCTTTTCAAACCTGTCCTTGTCTCGAGTTCTGCACTTTTCCATAGTGGCCTTGAACTCTTCATCGAGATCTATATCGTGTGCGTTGGCCAAACACATTGCGGTAAACATCACGTCCATAATTTCCTTCCCGAGTTCTTGTCGTGCCTCGGTCTCCTTTTTTGGTTTGTCGCCATATAGGTGATTTAGCAATCGCCCAAGCTCGCCCACCTCTTCAGCAAGGCGTGCAAATTGCGAAAGCGGTGACCAATAGGGAACTTTGTAGTCACTTACCCAGGCGTGAATCTCCTCCTGAGCTTGTTTCAACATGGTTAGAACGATACTGCCACGGGCTCGCGTGCAGCAGCTTCTGCCAGCTCAAACAAGTCCATATTCTTGAATCCAAATGCTCCTGCAATAATGTTGCCTGGGAATGATTCAACAGAGGTGTTAAGCGACATAACGGTCTGGTTGTAGAAGCGGCGCGCAGCCTGAATTTTGTCCTCGGTATCTGCAAGCTCTTTCTGGAGCTGAAGGAAGTTCTCATTTGCTTTGAGGTCTGGATACGCTTCAGCAATAGCAAAGACTGATTTCAGTGCCCCGGTCAGCATATTTTCAGCAGCCGCATGCTGAGCTGGAGTAGCTGTCGCTCCCACACCCATAGCTGCAGCGCGAGCCTCTGACACTTTCTCAAATGCAGACGCCTCGTGTGCGGCGTATCCCTTCACGGTGTTCATCAAGTTCGGGATAAGGTCCCAGCGACGCTTCAACTGCACGTCGATGTCTGCCCATGCTTCCTTGGCCTGATTGCGCTTTGCAACAAACCCGTTATACGAAAGCCCAATAAACCCAGCGAGCACCACAAGCACTCCAATACCAATGTATAGCGTAGTCATATATCTATATTGTATAAACTCCAGTTGTATTGTCAAAAATAGCAGAGATGGTAGTGTCGCACGTGGGAGGAGACACCAATGAAAGAAGTCACTGAACAAGCGACGCACCTGCTGCAACGCGCTCCGTGGGAGACATGGCTGATCACCAGTATCCTCGCGCTGGTCCTCGTTCTCATCGTCTACGGAGACGTCATCGCCAGGTGCTGGAAGATCTTTTGGAACACGGTCCTCAGCACGACCGAAGACCACAGTACCGACCTGAATGAGAGGAAAAGCTGATGGAAAAATACCTTTGCTTTATTCCTTTGGCCTTCGTTGGTGCAGTGCTGCTCTGGCAGGTCGTCGTGTTCGTCTACGAACGCCGCAATGGGGACCTCGACGACCGCAACTAGACACCTCGACTCAGCACCGTCACCGAAGACGCCCCGGAACCTGTTGGTTCCGGGGCGCATCGTTTTATCTTGCCAAGAACAGGGAAGTTGGAAGCGCACCTGAATGGATACTAATGCGAGGCGCGAGTGAGGAACGCAGCGAGCCGTATGAGTTATACGGTGAGCGAGTCCCGGAGCAAGCAACAAAGCAGTAGTGCCTTTCTGGGGTGATTCCTAGAAATCCATTCCACCTCCCATCCCCCCCATATCACCTGCTGATGATTTTGGTTCAGGAATATCTGCAACAGCAGCCTCGGTAGTGAGGAATATCGCCGCTGCAGACACCGCGTTCTCAAGTGCGCTGCGCGTCACCTTTACTGGGTCAATAATTCCAGCCTCTGCCATATCAGGAACCTCTACACCAAGCGCAGCATCGTATCCTGCAAATCCCTTGGCATCCTGTACGCGCTCCACAATGGCAGATCCGTCGTCCTTGCCTGCGTTCGCGAGTATCTGGCGAAGCGGACTCTCGAGCGCGCGGCCCACAATAGCAAATCCCGTCTCCTCGTCCTTAGAATCAAATTCCCAATCCTCGACGCGAAGCATACGAGACACCTTTGCGAGCGCCGTACCTCCTCCCGGCACAATACCTTCTTCGATAGATGCCTTCGTTGCCTTTACGGCGTCATCAATTTTGTCCTTCAGATACTTCATCTCGGTTTCGGTAGCCGCACCCACACGGATAACCGCCACACCACCAGAGAGCTTTGCGATACGCTCCTCAAACTTCTCCGTATCGAACTTGCTCGAAGACTGGTCCTTGAGTGTCTGGAGCTGCGCCACGCGTGTATCAATGTCGCTCTTCTTTCCCTTTCCACCCACAAACACCGTTGTGTCCTTTCCGGCGACCACACGAGATGCCTTTCCAAGCACCGAGAGCTCCGCGTTCTCAAACGTCATACCAAGATCGGTAGAGACAACGGTCGCGCCCACGATCACCGCAATGTCTGCGAGCATCTCCTTTTTCTTGTCGCCAAATCCTGGCGCCTTTACGGCAAGCACATTAAATGTGCCTCGCAGCTTGTTCAGGATAAATGTTGCAAGAGCGTCTCCCTCAATATCGTCGGCAATAATCACCAACTCCTTCTTTCCAGACTGCGCAATCTTTTCCAGGAAGGGCAGTATGTCCTGCACGGTAGAAATCTTGCGATCAGTCACCAGTATCTGCGCGTCTCGCATCTCTGCTTCCATTCGCTCAGGATTGGTCACGAAGTACGGTGAGGCGTATCCCTTATCAATCTGGAGACCCTCAACTACTTCGTAGGAGAGCTCAGTACCCTGGGATTCCTCCACGGTGATCACGCCGTTCTTTCCAACCTTTTCTACGGTCTCCGCAATAATGCGCCCGAGCTCGGGACTCTCTGCAGAAATACTTGCCACCTGCTCAATATCCTTGCGACCATCCACGGGCTTTGCCATCTTCTTCAATTCTTTCACCGCAGCGTCTCTCGCTTGCTCCATACCACTGCGAATGGCCATAGCATTTGCACCACGTGCAAGGGTAGCGAGTCCTTCGTTTACCATTGCCTCCAAAAGCGTCACTGCGGTAGTGGTACCGTCGCCAGCCATATCATTGGCCTTGTTTGCCACCTCCTTCACAATCTCTGCACCCATATTCTCGAACTTGTCCTTGAATGAAATCTCCTTTGCTATCGACACGCCGTCGTTCGTGATGCGCGGGCCGCCGTAGCTTTTCTCAAGCACAACGTTTCGGCCACGAGGCCCAAGCGTTACCTTTACTGCACGCGCAGACTTCGTAAGCCCTTCGTGCATTGCCTTGCGAGCCTCTTCGCCAAATAGAATTTGTTTTGCCATATTAGATGTTTCTTAATGAGTAATTTCTTAATGCGAATTTAGAAACTCTTATTGTCGGAAACTTGGGTGCTGCTTGAGTGATTCTTAGAGCGATACTGCAGCATCCTATGTTTCTCGACGCACACTGTCTCTACATTCACCGAATACAATAAGTTTGATAGGGAAGTAATCTACTTCAAAATTGCCAATACGCTCGACTCGGGGAGGATGAGGTAGTCCTTGCCGTCCACCGTGACTTCATCAAAGCCATACTTCGAGAACAGCACGGTGTCACCAATCTTGGTACTCATAGGCACCAGGGTACCGTCGTCATATTTGCCCGGACCAACCGCTACCACGGTTCCCTGTTCCGGCTTTTCTCGGTTAGCCGAGTCGGGTATCAAAATCCCAGACGCAGTCTTATCTTCCTTTGCGAGGGGAAGGACCACGACTCGGTCGCCAAGTGGAGAAATTGACAATCGTTCTGTTTCATTTTTTGCCATAGAATATTGCGCTTTATAGTGAGACTAGTAAGAACGCTTATGATACAGCGTTAATCGTTTGTGCGCCCGTGGGTCCCCTTTCAACCTGCAAAAAAGTTATCCACAGGTCGCACCGTGGCGATATAGTACAAAACACTACCAATTTCCGTCAATACTCTATAACCCTTATGTAGAGGGACCGGTGCGATTTTGGAGGCTTGCGCAGGGTGTCGACCCGAGCAGGAAGAAATTTTCCAGCAGGAAAATATTCTGTACTCCAAAATCGCACCGGTTGCTCGCGATACCCTCTCGTGATACCCTACGGGCACAGATGGAATCGCTCAAGGCATTTCTGCCACACATCGAGATAACGCTTTCCCTACTCCTTATTGTTGGAATTGTGCTGCAACAGCGCGGTGCCAACCTCGGAGGGGCTTTTGGTGGCGACAACTTCGCCTCCACCTTCTACAAGCGCCGCGGCGCCGAAAAGTTCCTATTTCAGGCAACTATCGTGGTTGCGCTTCTCTTTGTGGCTGCAGCTGTGGCTGGGTTCCTTATTTAACCTACGAACACCTATATGAAGCGTCTACGCTTCCTTATGAGTACTCCTTTTCATTTGGTAACCACTCCATTTAAAAAGTTATCGAGCTATATCCGCACCCTTTCTCCTGGCGACCGACTCATCGCGGTTATTCTTGGCACGCTCGTCGTGTGCACCAGTATCGTTGCCCTGTTTGGGTTTGCGCGTGGGTTTATGGTGGAAGTGCCTGCGCACGGCGGCACACTCACCGAAGGGTCCGTAGGTGCTCCTCGCTTTGTGAATCCCCTCTTGGCGCTTTCTGACGCCGACCGCGACATGACGGCGCTCACCTATGCGGGACTTATGGGTATTGGCGCAGATGGAGCTCTCGTACCGGTGCTTGCACAAAGTTACGAGGTTTCTCCTGACGGGAAAATCTACACCTTTATACTGCGCGATGCAGCTAAATTCTCTGACGGTACTCCTGTCACAGCAGAAGACGTCGTGTTTACCGTACAAAAGGCACAAGATCCTGCGCTCAAAAGTCCCGAGTACTCAAACTGGGCAAGTATTCGCGCAGAAGCCGTCGACGAGCACACGGTGCGCTTCATTTTGCCAAAGTCCTACGCTCCGTTTCTTGCCGACACCACGCTTGGCATTTTGCCTGCGCATCTGTGGCGCAACATCGAGAATGACGAGTTCCCCTTCTCCCCTCTTATGCAGCACCCGGTAGGAGCCGGTCCATTTAAGGTAAGTAAAGTGATAGAAGACAAAGACGGCATCATCACCGGATACGATTTGAAGGCGCACACGGGATATGCTCTCGGTCGCCCGTACCTTTCCTTTATTCATATGCGTTTCTATGAAACCCCTACCCTGCTCCAGGGTGCGTACAAGAGCGGCGCAGTTGAAAGTGCCTACGGTATAGACGCACCAGGCGCACTACGCGCTCCCTACTCGCGCGTCTTTGGCGTGTTCTTCAACAAAAAGGAGAATCCTGCACTTGGAAATCTTGCAATGCGAAAGGCACTGTCTATCAGCATCGACCGCGAGCATATCACTACCGATGTGCTCGGAGGCTACGCCACGCCGCTTATAGGCCCCGTGTCGCAGGGTAACGGCATAACGCCGCCAACACTCCCGAACCCTGCCACACGCATTATGGACGCAAAGAAAATCCTTACCGACAACGGCTGGACGTTCGATGAGACTGCGGGAACCTGGAAGAACGCAAAAGCAAAGTTGTCGCTCGATACCATTACCATTCGCACCTCAAGCGCTGCTGAGCTAAAAGTCATTGCAAATGCCGTACAGGCAGACTGGCAATCGCTTGGGGTGCCCACCACCGTCGAGCTGTATGAGCCAGGAGACCTCACCAACGAAATTATCCGCCCACGCGCGTACGAGGCACTTCTGTTTGGCATGGTGGTGGGTCGTGAACAGGATTTGTACGCATTCTGGGACTCGAGTGAGCAAGCAAATCCTGGACTCAACATCGCCAGCTACGCAAACACGACCGTGGATACCCTTCTCGAAAAGGCCCGCACCGAGAGCGATCCGGTAAAAGCACGCAGCTATACACAAAGCGCAAGCGACAAAATAGCAGCTGATTATCCGGCGGCCTTTACGCACGCACCCGACTTCCTGTATGCTGTCCCTAAGACCCTTTACGGCGTCAGTCTTTCACAGATTGCGGCGCCTGCGGACCGATTTGCGACCGTTGCAACATGGTACAAGGAGCGTGCGTACGTCTGGCCGTTTCTCGTGCCTGGTCATTAGCCATTGGCTCTATCTGTCCACTCCAATCAATACGTGGACATTGGGGCTAGCGTCTAGTGACTCTCACCGAGTTATTAAAAATAATTCACTATTAATCTAACTAACAGAATCATATGTCAGCAGCACCAGCTCCGGCTCCAGCTCCTCGTGATCTTCCAAAGAGTGCACCAGCAGGTGGCCCGTCTCCTCGACCCGAGGGTGCGCGTCCTCGCGGTACTCGTGGAGGACGTGGACGTGGACCCCGCCCGCAAGGCGCGGGCCGCCCAGGCGCAGTAGGGCGCGATATTCGTCGCACCCTGCGTCGCGACTCTCCGTCTTCTGCCGCAACAACAGCAGCCAAGAACAAACCCGACTACTTCCCTGCTCCCTGCGACGAAAAAACCGTCCGCATCGTGCCACTTGGTGGCGTAGAGGAAGTGGGTCGCAATATGTTTGCGGTGGAAACCAAAGACGACATCTTTGTGTGTGACGCCGGATTCCAGTTTGTACCTGGTGGCACAAACCCTGGAGTCGATTACATCCTCCCTAACACGCGCTACCTGGAGAAAAACCAGGACCGTATTCGTGCAGTATTTATTACCCACGGTCACCTCGACCACATTGGCGGTATCCCATTTCTTATGGGCCGCTTTGGCAATCCACCTATCTACACGCAAAACCTCACCTCGGTGATGGTGGCAAAGCGTCAGGAGGAATACCCTGATATGCCGGCGCTTGATATTCGCGTGGTAGAGCCGGGATCTACCCACACCATTGGTAGCTCACGCGTGAAGTTCTTCCCCGTCACGCACTCTATTCCAGACTCTATGGGTGTTTCTATCGAGACACCGTGGGGCAACGTCGTTGCTACCGGAGACTTGAAGCTCGATCACGAGGGCGGCATCCCAGCCGACCACGAGCAGAAGAAGTGGGGCGAGATTGGTAAGGACAACAACTTGTTCTTCATCGCAGACTCCACAAACGCAGAGCGTGACGGGTTTTCTATTCCAGAAAAGCGCGTAAACGACACGCTCGAGAACATCGTCCGCACCGTACAGGGCCGTCTTATCATCGGCACCTTTGCGTCACAGTTCGAGCGTATGATTCGCATCATTCAGATTGCTGAATCAATGAACAAGAAGATTGTGATGGAGGGTCGTTCAATGAAGACCAACCTTGAAATTGCACAGCTCACCGGACTTCTTGCAATCAAAAAGGAGACCATTATTTCTGCGCAAGAAATTCAGGACTACCCACCAGATAAAATTGTGGTGCTTGCAACAGGCGCACAGGGAGAAGAGTTTGCAGCGCTTATGCGTATTGCTACCAAGCAGCACAAGAACATCATCCTCTCCCCACGCGACACCATTGTGCTTTCGTCTTCGGTTATTCCTGGAAACGAAATCTCAGTGCAGAACCTAAAGGATATGCTCTACCGCAATGGCGCAACACTTATCCACTACAAGACTTCGGACGTGCACTCAACCGGACACGGAAACTCAGGCGAGCTCGTATGGATCAACCAGCAGGTAGGCGCAAAATTCTTTATGCCAGCCTACGGGTACTACTCTATGACCAGTTGTCACGCAAAGGCTGTGGAGCAAGCAGGACGCCCACGCGACCAAATCGTACTTGCAGACAACGGTTCGGTTATTGACCTTATCGAGGGCAAGACAATGTTCGTGCATAAGGAAAAAGTGCCGAGCTCTCCGCTTGTGGTGGATGGCTTCTCTATCGGAGACATTCAGGAGGTGGTTATCCGCGATCGCCAGGCACTTTCCAAGGACGGAATGTTTGTCATCATCGCTACGGTAAACCTAAAGACTGGAAAGCTTCGCAAGAGTCCAGACATCATCAGTCGTGGATTTATCTACCTGCGTGAAAACCAGGAGATGCTGAATCAAGCGCGCCTTCTTATTAAGAAGACCGTTGAAGACACAACCGAAGGTATGAACCCAGTAGATCTCGACTTCGTAAAGAATGCGCTTGCAGATACGATGGCGGGTTACCTCTTCACTCGCACGAACAAGGCACCGATGGTTATACCTGTTCTCATCGGCGTCTAGTTGGGGAAATCGAGATATTGAATCAGTTAAAAGCAGACCGCCGCACTCACGTGCGGCGGTCTGCTTCGTTTTGCACTCTGGAGCGAGCTGTTGGAATCTGTGCACTAAACCGCAAGCAGCCAGTGATGCACGGAGTCGAGAAGAAAAAGTGATTTAACGAAGCGCTCGTCACTTTTTCGCTACGAGACGACAATGCATCACGGCGTCCTGAAGGACGGGCTCTGCACAGATTTAACTGCGAGCGTGGTGCTAGAATACATAAAATGCATCCGCGGCGCGTTCTTTCCATCGGCAACTTCTTTTCGTCAATGCACTTCTTTTTGATTGTGTATGTGATTGGTCCGTACTTGGCTACGTTCCTTCCAGACAATCAAACCGGACTTGTGGTGGCAGCTGGTGCGGTGGGCACGCTTATTCTTTTCCCGTTTATGCCGCGCATTGCGGAGCGCCACGGCATACGCAAGACTGCCATAGTCATTGCCTCCATGTGTGCAGTGGCGCTCTTTCTCCTTGCCGGGCAGCCACCATTTTGGCTTGCGGCTCTTTGTTTGGCATTTGTCTGTGCCACTACGCCATTTATTCAATACCTGCTTGATCTACTACTCGAAGCCACAGGAGCGGCTCACGGAGAAATCGGCCGCGTACGCACACTCTTTATTACGGCGGGAAATGTTGCGCTCATTCTCTCGCCACTTCTTATTTCGTTCTTCCTCGACGGCACCAACGCCTACTGGCGTGTATTTCTCGTAGCTGCTCTTTCCCTTACCCCTTTCATTACCCTGTTCCTCTTTGAACAGCTTCCCGAGCATCAGCCCCGCCGGCACGCGCGCTTAGTTGAGAGTTGTATGTGCCTCATTAACAAGGCAGACATTCGCGCTGTGATCACGGGTAATGGCGTACTACAGTTCTTCTATCACCTTGCGCCACTGTATATTCCTCTCTATCTACATCATGCACTTGGTATGCCGTGGTCGCAGTTAGGCTGGATGTTTGCGGTTATGCTTCTCCCATTTGTACTTATCGAGTACCCTGCCGGATACATCGCCGATAAATGGCTCGGTGAAAAAGAGCTCCTCATTGCGGGCTTCGCTATCACGGGAGTGTCGTTTGCGTCGCTTGCCTTTGTCACAACCGCAACATCTGTGTGGGTGCTGGTTGGTATTCTTGTCGCAACACGTGTCGGTAGTGCGCTCGTAGAAGCTATGGTGGAAGGCCACTTCTTCAAGCGCGTTTCAACTGACGACGCAAACACCGTCACCCTGTATCGTATGACCCGCCCCATAGCGGCACTTGTGGCGCCAGTGTCAGCCAGTATTTTGCTTGTACTCACGGGCAGCTACCTCGTGTTTTTTGTAGCGATGGGAGTACTCATTCTCGTGGCAGGTGTGGGCAGTACTTACTTCATCATCGACGACCTCTAGAGGTGTTTGTAAAATGCCCATCTGCTTTGTTGCTCAATCACAAACTCGCTCATCGTACCAATCTGTACGCTTCGCTCGTTTACTCAATCGCGCCTCGCATATGAGCATTTTACTTCCCACCTGGGAGTGAGAAGTAGAAAGAAGTTTTCTCTATCATCCCTTCAGCCCGCAGCTTTTCCAGCTGCTCTATAATTTGTGGCTTTCGAGGCGTATCAAATAGTTTGTATATCCGTGCGCGGGTGGCAGTGCCGCCGGCAAGCAAGCGCAGTATCGCTCCACGCACCTCTCGTGCAGAACCTGCAAACTTGGACTGCTTTGTGTACCCTTTTGCCCGCGCGTTTATGCGCACACCAGAGCGTTTCAGGTGCGCGCCATAGTCCATCAGGGCTGCGTACCAGTCCCTCGCCTGCCCCGCTGGATGCATCTTTTCCAACACTGCTCGCACATCGCTGTCTGGTACCGTTTCCTGGTCGTTAAAGAAGTGATGTGTGATCACTGTCCGGATATTGGTCTCTATAAATATGCCGTCGTGGTTATAAGCAAAAGCGGCCACCGCACCCGCTGTGTACGGACCAATACCCGGAAGCTTCTCGAGCTCTTGGGCAGTCTTTGGGAACTTTCCGCCATACTCCTCTACTACGGCCTTTGCAGCTTGGTGGAGCATCTTTGCTCTGCGATTGTACCCGAGCCCCTGCCAGAGCGTGAGCACGTCACGTAGCGGGGCCTCTGCGAGCTTCTGCACAGTGGGAAAGCGCTTCAGGAATGATTTGTAATATGGGATTACTCGCTCCACTTGTGTCTGTTGCAACATTACTTCAGACACCAGTATTTTGTATGGATCCGCAGTCTTTCGCCACAGCAAGTCGTGCCTGCCGTATTCTTTCCAGTATTTCCAAACCAGCGACCTAAACTTCTCTGGGGTCATTCACCGCACTTGCTACTGGTTTTGATGGAGCTACGTGCGGATGTTCTGGCACTATAGCCACCGCTATGATGTAGCAAAGAAGTCCAGGCACGAGTCCCGTAAATACGGTCGCCATAAGATATACCAGACGTATGAGTACAGGATCGACGTCAAAATACTCTCCGAGTCCTCCACACACTCCCGCAAGGACCTTATTCTCTGTGCTTCTGTAGAGTCGTTTTGTCATGCAGGAAGTATAACAAAATTACATCTCATAAATCACGTCTTTGTGCTCGACCACGAGCTCCCAGAGCTTTTGCTTGGCGTGACGATACAGCACACGATTTGGGTTAAACGCGATAGACGACTCGGTCATATCAAGCATTGAAATATCCGACTCGGTAGACCCCACCCCCACAGAATCGTGCAGGGACAAGTTGTTCTTCTTGATTGCACGGTCCAGTATCGCGCCTTTGTTCATAATCAAATGCTCGTCGGCAATCTCTCCCGTGAAGCGGCTGGCTGCACCAATTTCGTAAAACACTCCGTACGACTTATCAAACCCCAGCTCATACGCGTACCCGTCCACCATAAACTTTGGTGAGTATGAAATGGCAAGCAAGAAGTGTCCTTTCTTTTTAAGCTCCTTCACAAGGTCGCGCGTGTAATGAAATGTTCTGTCGCGATTAGCTTCAATTATTTCCCCAGCAATGTCAGCAATCTCTCCGTACGGCAAACCCTTGGCGTGCACCGCAAACGCATCAATAAGTTTGCGCATATACGGGCCGTACTCTCCCTTTCTATTTTGGAGTTCCCCATCGGTCCCCTCATACAGTTTTGCGACACTCTTGGGAAACATCTCCCTGCGCACCAGCTCGCGCAAAAGCTCCACCAGTAGCGACGACCGAAACAGCGTCCCGTCTATATCAAACACTGCAACCGGCCGCTTCTTATCCATATACTCCTATGGTACCTCCGTCACACGCAAAGTGAAACTCAGTTCTATTTTGCCTTGGGCCAGCGGTGGATTGCCTCAGGCCACAGCTTTGTGAGTGAATGTTCATAGCACTCGTGTGGCAACGCCGGGCAAACATAGCGACCATAGAGCACCAAGCCATTATTCACGTACTTCCAATCTTCCTTTGGGACCAACTGCTCCAAGTCCTTGGAAATCTTCGTAAGCTCCGAATGGTCCGTGAGATCAAACCGTATAGCAAACCTGCGCACGTGCGTATCTGTGGGAATGCCTTCGTATACGCCATAAAGCTCGCCCAGCACCACGTGTGCGGTCTTGTACGCCACTCCTGGTAGTCGTATCAGCTCCTTCTCGGTCCGAGGAACTACCCCACCAAACTCTTCGAGTAATACCTTTGCAGAGCCTATGAGATAGCGTGCCTTTGACTGGAAATAGGTAATGGAAGAAATCATTTCCATGAGCTCGGAAGGTTCTGCGTCCCTATATTTCTCTAGCGTATTAAACCTGGCAAAAAGCGCTGGCGTGACCGCGTTCACTTTTTTATCCGTACACTGCGCAGAGAGAATCACCGCAGCCAAGAGTTCAAACGGCGTCGTGTAAGTAAGCTCGGTCTTGGGAAGCGGATAGGTCTTCTTGAGGTAAGACACTATGCGTGCTGCGCGCTCCTTTCGCTCTTCGTGCTTCACGTCTGGGAATAATTCCGACATTGCACCAGCGTACGTCTGAACGACTTCAGATACAAGGCACGGGGAAGATGACGAGTGAGGCGTACTGAAACGTACGATGAACGAGTCATCGGGGACCCGTAACGCAGTAGCTGAGGCGTTCAGGCGTGCGCCCTGACATCGGCGAGGACTTCAGCCGCATGCTCGCTCGGCTTCACATTCTCATATATCTTGGCAATGGTTCCGTCTGGAGATATCAGGAACGATGTGCGGAAAATACCGTCGTATTCTTTTCCCATCATTTTCTTCTTCCCCCACACGCCATAGGCATTCACCATTTCCTTGTTCTCATCAGCAAGCAGCGTAAACGGCAGTCCCTGCTTTTCTGCAAACTTTTTGTGACTTGCTACAGAGTCTGCAGAAATACCAAACACGGTAATATTGCTTCCGGTAAAGTCAGGCCAGCTATCGCGAATGGTCTGTGCCTCAATGGTGCAGCCTGGCGTTGCGTCCTTTGGATAAAAATAGAGTAGCGTCCACTTACCGTGCACCTCTGCAAGCGTATGCACTACACCGTCTTGGTCGAGGAGGGAGAAGTCAGGAGCCGGGTGTCCAACAGAAAGTTTCATAGCGGAAAAGTAATTAGATGAGTATGTCCTCTTCTTCTGTTTCTACCGTAGTGTGCGCAGCACTGCTAAACGCAGCTCGGTATGCAATGACAATGAGTGCCCCGAGCGCAAGCGAGGTGAGCAGACTCACCACCAGCGCCCCGAGCAAAGGCACCGAACTTACAATGTAGAGCGCAACGGTTCCAAGTACGGCAGTGCGCCAGCTAATCCGGTCCTTCTTAAAGAGCGCGCGGGATAATGCCGCTCCTGCAATAAGTCCGGCATAGAGGTACGCGAGGACAAGAAACAATACGTAGAGCGCCGCAAGCAAAAGCGCGAGCGCAAATCCTACAAACGATATGAGCAGAAACAGTATGAGCACAGGCGTGACAACCATCGCGGCAAATCCAAGAAGCGTAAACAGTACTGACTTGCGTGGACTGCGCAGTATGGTGCGCTCCACCACCATTTCTGCCAAGTGTGGAAATAGCCCTACCACCACTCCTGCAGCAATAACAATGGCCATAATACGCACGACGAGCAATACTCCCGCTCCCGCTAGCGCAAATTGCTTTGCTTCCTCGTTTGTCGGCAGGAATGAGGAAGAACCTATATACGTCACTCCCCCAGCAATGGTGGCAGTGGCAGGCACGGCTACCTGCTGAGGAGCGTCATACCTAAGGGCGCCTGTTATCACGGTTCCCTCAGCAATAAAAATCTTGTCAGAAGCGGTGACTTTTACATCTCCACGGATAGTTCCCGAGAGATATACGTCTGCGCCGACAATCATCACATCTCCACCACTCCCTGAAACTCGAACCGTACCTCCGGCAATATGCGTATCGAGCGCGGTAGTAGACGCGCTCACCGTGCCTCCTGCAATCATCAAATCTCCGCCTACCGTACTATCAAATGTCAGTTCACCGCCCACTGCCCGAACATCTCCCGCAACAGGCTTTCGCACCTGCACGGTACCTCCAGCTAGAAGCGCGTCCCCACTTACTGGTGCAGACACCGACAGTGTGCCGCCACTTGCAACCAAGTCTCCCGTAATAGGCGCGGCAATCGTAAGGTCACTACCAGCAAGATACAGATTGTCCGTAACAGGCTCCGACACCACAATGGTGCGCGCAGACTGCACCGTCGCGGCGTTCACGGATGACGGCAGGAGAAGTACTACGGCAAGACTAAGCAACGCAAGGCTGATGTGCTTCATACGGAAGTGGATTGAGTAGAGATGATGACAGTGTGCTGCCTGCGGTGCAGCCGCCACACATCACGGCTAACAAAAAAGATAAGGAACGAAATCACTGCAGACGCTATACAGTAAATGCACAACGCTTGAATGAGCGTGAACTGTATGGCAAGAAATACAACAGATGCCAGTGCGCCCACAATGCTTAGCAAATACAGAGAGCGTGCAATTCGCGCGTCACGCACTATCAACAGAAGTGCTGATAGTACAAATGTAACTGCGTAAAATCCAACACCATAGAGCGCGAGTGGAAGCCCCAGGAAGTGCGAGTACTCGCTTTTAGCCACCACGTTGCAGCCATCAAGCACCGCACCCAAATCGCACGAGAGAGCGGTGTTAGAAAGCGCACTTGCGGCAAGGTACCAGGCATCAGCGATTCCCATAAACGCGAGCACCAAAAGGAGACAGACCAGGACGGTTCGTGACATAGGGTAATCGTACCGTGACGACGGGGCTCGGGCAATGGTGGTTTTTGAGCCACTATTCACGCCCCACGGTATACTCAATTCATAACCACCATTCGCTATGATCTCAAAAAACACGGTTTGTCTCTGGTTTGATAAGGGCGCAGAAGAAGCTGCAAACTTCTATGCCGCTACGTTTCCTGACAGTAGTGTAGGAACGGTATTTCACGCACCAGACAATTTCCCTGATGGCAGAAAGGGCGATGTGCTCACTGTGCAATTCAGCGTCTGCGGTATTCCCTGCACAGGACTCAATGGTGGACCAATGTTCCCCCAGAGCGAGGCGTTCTCATTCCAAATCACTACCGAGGATCAAGAAGAGACAGACAAGTACTGGAACGCAATCGTCGGAAATGGAGGAAAAGAAAGTGAGTGTGGCTGGTGCAAAGACCGCTGGGGAGTTTCGTGGCAGATTACTCCACGCACGCTACTTGATGCGTTTACCGCTGGCGGAGCCGAGTCTGAGCGCGCGTTTGCCGCAATGATGACAATGCAAAAGATAGACGTGGCCGCTATTGATGCCGCTAGGAAAGGCTAACTACCATACCTCTATGATCGAACCAGAAATCACCGAGGAAATGCTCAAGGAGCGTCTCACCCCAGACGAATACCGAGTACTTAGGGAAGCCGGCACCGAAGCTCCCTACTCAGGCAATTACGTGGATAATCACGATACGGGAATGTATCACTGCAAAGCCTGTGGCGCAGTGCTGTTTTCCTCCGACAAGAAGTTTGATTCCGGAAGTGGTTGGCCATCATTTACCGACCCTGCCGTAGCGGAAAATGTAGGCACCCGAAGTGATGACTCGCACGGTATGCGCCGTACCGAGGTGTACTGCAAGCACTGCGATAGTCACCTGGGACACATCTTTGACGACGGACCAAAAGAGGCCGGCGGAAAGCGCTACTGCATAAATTCAGTGGCACTCAATTTCGAGCAGGAGTAACTCATAAAAACTTCAAGGGCTCCGCGCAAAATCGCGGAGCCCTTTTGAGTACTGTGCGCCACATACTAGATGTAGCGCGTAAGCGAGCGAGCCAGGTCGGTCGGCCCTGACCTCTTCTTGCTTTGCTGCGGCTGCTGGTACGCCACTTGGGCGTGTTCGCGGCAGTAGGGACCCACCTCGCCGTTTCGCCGGCCGCAAAACGTGAAGCCGTCCGAGGACGGATCACCGATGGGCCACTTGCACATATGCGCACCGAGCGTGTGAATGGTGACCGATCCCGGTTCCTCAATCCGGTGAACAGGCACAGGCATCCCCGGCGCGGGAGTAGTCACTTCTTCGGCAACAACGCGCCGAGGAGCGGCCGGAGTCGCCGGACGAACAGGACGCGGTGCCTTGAACACCGGACGTGCCGGCTGCGAAGGAGCAGCCCGGCCGGAAAGTCCCAGACGGTGCACCTTGCCGATAACGGCATTGCGTGTGACGCCACCCAGCTGTTTGGCGATCTGGCTTGCGGACAAGTCGTCGAGCCACAACTTCTTTAGTGTTGCTATTCTGTCGTCAGTCCAACCCATAGTCCTACCCCTTTTCGGTTAGGTGGTTGCGAGTGCGAAAAGATCTTAGTGCACCCTGCCGGCAGTATACTCCCTGCACACTTCCCACTATCAACATCCTGACAGGTGTTGAAACTGTGTCGCTATGTTCGTCACGAGAAGCTACGTTGCCCGCAATAGCTCCTCCGCTTCGTTGTGCGCTTCATCATTCTTAAAGACTCTCTTTTGCAACAACTCTGACCCAATTCGTTTTCGTTCTTCAGAAGTAAAACCTGCCCTACCCGTTGCTGCCCGCTCCGGCGTGAGTTCTTCACCCAAACTAAGCGTTCCGTTATCGTTTACTTGGAGTACTTCAAAAAATTTTCGGTCTGGAGTCAACACGTAGAATGGTAAGCCTTTCCTCCGTATCAAATCAAAGCGATCCCTGTAGCGCGATAGATTCCTGTTGAATATGTTCAGGGCTGCTTGATACTCCTCCCTTCTCATGGGATTTTCGTACAATTCGTGCAAGGTTGCGAGTTCTTTTTTTGTTTGAATATTATGCACCCACGCAACTCCAGCTTCATCTATCACCCCCTGCTTAAAGTAGCCGGAGATCTCTGGATTGTTTACCACGAGCTCGTTATATCCTCCTGAATAGTCACCTAAACGCGAATTTCGACGAGCATGGATAACTGCATCTATTTCACCAGCTGTTTTCTTTGGTCGCGCATTATACGCACCCCTATGTTTTATCCCCCAGGAAACTGTCCCTAGGTCTTGGTGCTCAGCGTCTGATATCTGCCCACCACCAAGTAAGACACCGCCCGAGCCTGTCCATATCCCACTCACATAACCATCACTATCTACTCCGGGAAGCAGAGAGGATGCAGACACTGAGGGTTCCAAGGCAAGCAGGATATTAAGATCGTCTTCAAAGTGTGTTTCCTTTGAAACATTAGAGTTTGCGTTGTGTCTTGTTCTCTCGTCTTCGTTTATGGTGTGCACAAAGAATGCATTGTTGCGCATCATTGTCTGCTCTACAGTACGGTGCATATTATCCCCCGCTTCCGCATAATGATTTTCTATTTTTCGTCGCAACCCCTTTAGGTTAGCGTCAGCCTCAACAAGCTGAACAATACTCTCTTCGAGTTCTTTTTTAGCATCGTCTATCTCGCCCTCGGTAATGCTAAGCTCGTCCGAGTGTTCATTGATGGCGTGATCAAGGCTATTATCGGCGCCCGTTTTGTGCCCCAACACCTCCTTTATGCGCCCAGCAAGCGAATTAGCACGTTCAGTACGTTTCTGCTCCAACTCGGTCATTTCGGTTGCGAGCTTTTCGTAGTTCTGTCCTCCCTGTTCTATTTTGTTTGAAAGTAGACTGGTTTTAATACGGAGTTCAGAAAGGGCATCTCTTCCTGCACGGCGTTCCTCTCGGATACTTGCCGCGAGCGCTGCTCGCTCTTTCGTCATGTGTTGCTTTGAGTGACTGCGAGCGGAGAGGTCTTCAGGGGCTGGGATGCTTCGCTCCTTGAGCAGAGTTGGTTGCTTTTTCTCTTTTTGTGACGGCGGTGGCGGAATACTCTCGGATGACATACGGGTAAAGTCTACAACCTGTCACTATACTTCTCTAAGGCGAGTGGGAGCATGGAGTGAAGCGGTTCAGGAAGCCCGTCCAAGGTGAACCATCCTATCTCCTCAAACTTATGGGGCTCTGCATTGTTTACTTTGCTTCGGTCCACGAGCACTCGGTGATCTATAGATACCCAATGCGTCTTTCTTCCTTCGTGTTCCCGATGCACATCTCGGACTCCTAAGAACTCAATATCGCCCACTTCAACACCATACTCCTCTCTAATTTCCTTTCGCAGTGTTTCTTCTATTGTGTCGCCAAACTCCACACCTCCTCCTCCGCAATCCCATCTGCCGTGCTCGTCTCTGCAGTTGGTGCTTCGCTTCTGCAGTACATAATTGCCTTCACCATCGTGACAGAAAAAACTAGCAGTTACACCAATGTAGTCTTCTCCTTTTTTCATATATGACACACCGCGTTTGGGTGCTTTTCATAATATCGCTGGTGGTATTCCTCTGCGCGATAGAACGTGGATGCTGCCGTTATTTCAGTCACTACGGTTTGCGGATAATAGTTTGGCGCAAGTTCTTTCACTATCTTCTCTGCAATTTCTTTTTGCTCTTCATTTAGATAGAAGATTCCCGACCGGTACTGTGTTCCCACATCGGGTCCCTGACGATTCAATTCGGTGGGATTATGAATAGTAAAGAACTTTCGCACGAGTGCTTCGTACGAAATCACAGCAGGATCATAGGTTACCCTTACCGCTTCAGCGTGCCCCGTTGCTCCGGTGCACACTTGCTGGTACGTTGGATTCTCTCGCTTTCCGCCAATGTATCCGCTTTCAGCGTCCACCACGCCACCCACATCGAGAAAGGCCTTCTCAATCCCCCAGAAGCACCCACCGGCAAATATCGCTGTTTCCATACCTGCAGTATAGCGCAACCTTTTACTTGCCCGTCCAGTTCTAGAAAATAGAGAGACTGATCACTGACAGGACGACATACACCAGACTGGCCCCGGCCCGTTTGTTGTACTTTATCCATTTATTTCTAATATATGCCTATATTTCAGGCTATTGGACTTGGGATACTGATACTCGTCCTACAGTGTTTTGTCCCAAATGTCCTTCACCAACTCGAAGCTACGACTCTTGCCTTCTTGCGTGGTGCTGAGCTTTCTGCAAATGTTGCAACATCCCTTGTTGCTTCTGCCGACTCCGCCATCGAAGTCTCTTCATCTGGAACACCTCGTGCTCCTACTGATTTCCGACTTCCGCAAGTATCGCAGATTCGACGCTTCTAATTCACTCGCCTCACAGTCAGACACATCCGTCTGGCTGTGTTTGTTTTACGTGAGTGCAGCGTATTATTCCCTGCTACTGCGTTGCTCGCTCCGTCGCTCACTCACCGTACTCTCCAGTACGCCTCGTTCGCTACTCCCTCGCGCCTTGTATCCGGAAATACTCGACTACACTCATTCAGGGCATAGATTACTGTATACTGCACACACGTATGATTACTGATCTCTTTGGGATTCCACTCACCGACCTGGTGCAGGCGGCAGGATATCTAGGCATTTTTGGCATTGTGCTGTCTGAAACAGGACTACCCTTTGGGTTCATCTTTCCAGGTGACACACTTCTTTTTGTTGCGGGTTTATTGGCTTCACAGGGCGTATTCAATATTTGGATTCTCCTCCTCCTTACCACCAGTGCGGCTATCATTGGCGACACCATTGGGTACTGGACGGGCAATTATTTTGGCCAGCGTTTGTTTAAAGGAAAGAGCGCATTCTTTTTTAATGAGAAGACCGTGAAAAAAACCGAGGCGTTTTACGAGCGCTACGGAGTACGTGCCATTATTTTTGCACGGTTTGTTCCCACCGTGCGGACGTTTGTTCCTATTTTTGCGGGACTTGGAAGTATGCGCTACCGCACATTTGTGACGTACAACATCGTAGGTGGAGTACTGTGGGGCACCGGTGTCACCTATCTGGGGTACGCCCTTGGAAATGTCTTTCCAAATCTGGAGCACTACCTACTCCCTATTATCGTGGCGATAATTATTGCTTCCTCTGCACCACTCGTATACGAAGTGTGGCAGTCACGTAGGAAAAAGAGCTAAAGTTCTCCCTTTAGATACGCCTCAGTGGCATTTAGGTAGGTGTGGCGCTGATATGCCCTTCCCAAGAAAAATCCGAGCACGAACACGCCAACAAAGAGCACGATAGCGATAAGCTGCGAGGCGCGGGTGACTCGATTCCAAGAGATATGTGGTAGTTTCATACCCCATAGCATACCAGACCGCGAACCGGATTATCCGATGACCGTGCTGACTATTCCTCTGTCGCGGGCATGTGATGCTTAACTGCTTGTACTAACGCACGAACTTCTGCACTCTCCTTGTCTCTTGGATACTCAAAGGTTACCGGCACCCGCGCAGAAATAGTTCCATTGCTACAGACGAGTATTTCATCGGACAGCATAACGGCGTCCTCTATACTGTGCGAAACCATAAGCATAGTGATTTCTCGCTCAGCATACATTCGCATAACGTCCTTGGAGAGTGCTGCGGCAGACTCAACGTCGAGTGCTGAAAATGGCTCGTCAAGCAGAAGTAGTTCCGGTTCTGCTACGAGCGCTCTGGCTATTCCCACTCGCTGTCGCTGCCCTCCAGACAGCTCTCTTGGGGTCTTCGTAACATGGCTTCGCAAGCCCACCTCATCAAGTGCTTGAAGAGCAAGTTCACGCTTCTTACCTTTGGAAGCGCGGTTATCCACTAAACCAATTAATACGTTGTCGAGCGCTGACAACCACGGCAGAAGACCGCCCGTCTGAAATATCATGCGAGTCCGCACAGTCCGATCTACAGTGCCTCGTACAGGTTTTTCAATCCCAGCAGCGAGCTTGAGTATCGTAGACTTTCCGCCTCCAGACGGTCCCACAATTGTGGTAAACGTGCGAGGTGCTAGCGAAAGCGTGACTGATTGCAGTACAAGCGGACCATGCTTCTCGAAAGAGAAATCAACGTCAGCAAACGAAAGCGCTTTGGGGTTTGTGTGCATACGCATTACTCGAATGAAAAACGTTTAGCATACGCTAGCAGCGGCTGCCACAGTACGATGTTGGTAAGTGCAATGGATACCACCAGCAGACCCATCGCAAGCGTTAGGGTGGATATATCACCATTACTTGATACGGCCACCAAGATACTACCAATGCCGTTTAAGTCGTGTGCGTTTGCGGAAACAGGTGCATAGGCATGAAGTGCCTCCGCAACAATTAATATATTCCAACCATCAGCAACTGACAGAATTGAGCCCGTAAGAAGGGACGGAAATAGTGCTGGTAATAAAATGCGTTGGAAGCGTTCCCAGGGAGAAAGTTCAAATACACGACCCACGGCACGCACCTCACTTGGCGTTTGCTTTAGGCCGCTTACTACACTAAATGCAATATTCCAGACCATACTGAAAAAAATGATGAAAATTGCAGCACCTTCGATGAAGTCAGCCCGAATAAAGAAAAGAATGATTATAGGAAAGAATGCCAGTACGGGCATCGATTCGAGCACATCGAAAATAGGCAGGAGCAGTGCTTCGGTGTGTCTTCCCTTTTCAGCTAATAACCCAAGAGCAACTCCACATAGAAGTGCGAGGACAAAGGCAACGAGAAGACGGCCCGTAGATAGCATCAGCGCCCACAAGAGCGGACCCATTTGATTTGAATGTTCCCAGGGAATTATTACTGCGCCAGTGGCGACTACAACCGCGACAAATACCAGCACTAGCGGCAGTACGAGTCCGCTCCCTACATGACTTATGAAGGTCGCTTCGTGGGCTTTTCGACCCCGGTGACTGTAATAGTGAATACCCGCATGACGACGAATCATACGGGTATTCTATCACTCAGGTGACTTGCACAATCTATCCAATGAATTTCAAGAAAGTAGTAAGGCTGCTGCGCACATGCTCGAGCGTCGTGGTATCAGTCAATGCACCCGCTGCATCAAATTTCTCACCAGCATTTCCTAGATAGAACTCAGGCTGTCCCAATACGCGCGCATCAAGATACAGCATGATTTTCTTGAGATCATACTGCGCGAGCGCTGCCGCTATGGGTCCGACGGACGCGCCCACAACATAGACCGATATACCCTTCCACGCATTGTCTCCATAGGGCCTGCTTGTCCAGTCAATAACATTTTTGAGCATTCCTGGCACCGAGCGATTGTATTCCGGAGTTGCAATGATGACACCATCTGCAGATTTAATTTTTTCCTTTAGTGCATTCACACTCTCAGGAAATGATGCTTCTGCATCTTGGTTATAAAGCGGAACTGCACTTACGTCTAACAGTTCAATCGTGACTCCCTCTGGAGCGTTTTCAACAAACGCCTTGAGGAGCGCCGTATTGTATGAACCTGCTCGCAAGCTTCCCGACAGCGCATAGATCTTCTTTGACATAGTGAGATTGCTACCAATATCTCTTATCTGTACCACAGTGATGCTTCTAGGGTGTCTGGGGATAACTCTTGTGATTGACGATACGCAAAAGAGCGGCGTGCGCCGCTCTTTTGCGTAGAAAGTGCTCTCTCGAGTCCTACTTCTTGAGTGCCTCGTCTACTGCCGCAGCAACTGCTGCGTATGGCACCGCTCCAGAAAGAAGCTTGGTACCCACAATCACGCTAGGGGTGCCGTTGATGCCGAAGCTTGCTCCCTCAGCACGAGAGGCGTTGATAGCCTGCGTGTACTGAGCCTTCTTGCTCTCCATAAGAGACTTCACTTTTGCGATATCGATACCAGGAACCTTTTCCTTGGTCACCTTTTCGATAGAGGCAAGGTCACCAAATCCTTGATCACCTTCATCGTCCTGCGCGTCCATAACGGCCTTCAACCAATCGTAGTACATATCAGGAGAAGCGTCCCACACTGCGCGGGCAAAGAGTGCTGCAGTAGTAGAGTCCTCACCGAGGAACTGGAAGTCCTTGAACACGATCTTCAACTTTCCAGCCTTTACGTAATTCTCAATAAGTTGAGGTGTGATGGTCTGCTCAAACTGCTTGCAGAATGGGCACTGGTAATCAAACCACAGCGCGAGTGTTGCAGGCGCTGTTGGGCTTCCAATAAATGGTTCTCCATCTGTTTTCACGTCTTTCACATCTACGGCAACAGCTGGCTGTCCTCCATTGTCTGCTGCTTTCGGTGCGCCTGCGTGTCCGAAAATAAACGCAAGTGCAATGATACCTGCACCAACGAGCACCGCAATTGGTGTTAGATATTTTTCAATAAATCCTCCTGAAGTGGTCTGTTCCATACCCTAAGTGAATCCCTTATTAGCAATACAGCCAAGTATAGCAGAAAGCCCGGAACCGCAAGGTTCCGGGCTTTCGTGCCATTACGAGAGCGTTATGCCCCAATAAATGTGAGGGCTTTCCCCGCTTCGCCGGCGCGACCCGTACGGCCAATACGGTGAGTGTAATCCTCGTAGGTGGCTGGTAGGTCGTAGTTAATTACGTGCGACACACCCGAAATATCGAGTCCGCGCGCAGCCACGTCAGTAGCCACAAGCACGTTTGCTTCACCACGCTTGAACTGTCCAAGTGCCTTTTGACGAGCACCGTGAGTCTTGTCTCCGTGAATACTCTCGGCACGAATACCAAGTCCACGCAGATCCTTGGTAAGACGCTCCACACCGTGCTTGGTACGACCAAACACGAGCACACGCTTACACGCTTCATCGCGAAGAATTTCAGCGAGCTTATCGAACTTCTCGGACGCGTGTGCACGCACTACGTCCTGGTCAATAGTCTGCGAGGTCTCACGTGTCTTAACAGTCACGCGTACCGGTGAGTTCAAGAAGTCTCCAATCAGGCGCTCAATGTCGCGAGACATAGTAGCCGAGAAGAAGAGCGTGTGACGCTTGGCACGCATCTTGCTCATAATGAAACGCATATCATCGATAAATCCCATATCGAGCATTCGGTCTGCCTCGTCGAGTACGAGCGTACCAAAGTGCGTAAGATCGAGCTCACGACGCTCCATCAAGTCCTTCAATCGTCCTGGAGTACCAATGACGAATGCTGGATTGCGACGAAGTACGCGTACCTGCGGGCCAATGTTTGCTCCACCCACACAAGTGACTGACGCTAGACCAAGACCCTTTGCAAAGCCCCAGAACTCTTCCTCGATCTGGATAGCAAGCTCGCGAGTCGGCACCATAATCAAGATGCGCTCTGGCTGATTAAGCGTACGGAACTTGAGTACCTTGTCGATAAGCGGAATAAGAAATGCCGCTGTCTTTCCGGTACCAGTGTTTGCAAGACCTACAATGTCGCTCCCATTAAGTACGTGAGGAATTGACTGGTCCTGAATAGGCGTTGGAAGGGTGTAGCCCTTCTTCGCAATATTCTCCTTCAAGCGCTCATCGATAGCAAATCCTGCAAACGCGTGCTCTGGTACATACGCCTCTACGTGCTCGGGAGCAGTGGCCTTGTTAATAAGCTTTGATACGTCTACGTCCATTTCCTGATAGTTGCGACGACCACGAGTAGGCGCGCTGGTGCGTGCACCACGGTCGCGTCCTTCACTACGGCGTGAGTCTCCCCCACCGCGAGAATCACGGCGTGGACCACTGTTGCTAAACGATGGACGGCTACGACGCTGCTCTACGGGAGCAGTTGCAGGACGCTTAAATCCGCCCTCAAGGGCAAATCGCATACCTGCTTCGTATGCAGAACTATTTTGTGGAGCGCGTCCTCCTGGACGACCTCCACGGTTTCCTCCCGCGCGGCTAGGCCCGCGAGAGCTGTTTGATTGATTCATATGTATTTCACTAGCGGAGGCGTGCCTTACGCACTACTTCCTTGATTGATAGGTCCAGAGGGCCCGAATAGGCACTTGGCTGCAACGTCTCGAGTTTCTCAACCTGTGGTTGGTCTCGAGGCGACGCGTGAGCTGGCCAAAAGACGGAAAACGTAAGGAGAAACGTTGATAAATCTATTATAGCTCCAAATCCCCTAAATAGCAAGAACCCTGCAAATGCAGGGTTCTTGCACTCCCAGGAGCGGTCGAAAAATGTTTTGGTGCTAGGCGCGGGAAGGCTGGCGAAGGAGGCGTACTAGCAGTACGACGGATGAGCCAGACGGGACCCGCAACAACGCACCAGAATATTTTGTGACTGCTCCCTATCGGCGGGCCTTCGCGCGCTCTGAATCTGTGAGGTACTGCTTACGGAGTCGTACACTCTTCGGCGTAATTTCCAAATAGTCATCCTCGGTCATTACCTCAAGTCCGCGCTCAATAGTAAGGATAAATGGCGGCACCAAATTGATTGCCTCGTCCATTCCAGACGAACGCACGTTTGACTGGTTCTTACCCTTGGTAGGGTTTGCCTGCATCTCCTCACCCTTAGAGGTGTTGCCGATAACCATACCCTCATACACTTCCGTAGCTGGAGTAATGTAGAGCACGCCGCGCTCCTGAAGTCCCCAGAGTGCGTACCCAAGTGCCTTTCCGGTCGCCATCGAAATCATGGAACCTACCTGACGCTTCTTGATTTCTCCAGCGTATGGCTTGAAACCAACCACGCGAGACGAAAGAATTCCCTCTCCCTTGGTGTCCACCACAAACTGTCCGCGGTATCCGAGAAGTCCACGAGTAGGACCTTCAAACGTAAGACGCACCGCGTTATCGTTTTGCGTAAGGTTCTGCAATACGAAACTGCGAAGACCAAGACGCTCGATAATAGCTCCCTGATACTCGCTCGGCGTATCAATAATCACCTCCTCAAATGGCTCACTCTTCACGCCGTCAATTTCACGAATAATTACCTGTGGCTGTGATACCTGCATTTCGTAATCAGCGCGACGCATATTCTCAAGCAAAATAGCGAGGTGCAATTCTCCACGTCCTGACACCTTGAAAGCGTCTGGAGAAACAAAGTCCACTTTCAGTCCCACGTTCACTTCGAGCTCGCGCTCAAGATACTCGCGTAGCTGGCGACTGGTCACAAACTTTCCTTCCTTTCCTGCAAATGGAGAGTTGTTCACCAAGAAGTTCACGGTGATCGTTGGCTCATCAATGGCAATAGCTGGCATTGGCTCTGTTGCCTCGTCGGTGGTGATGGTCTCACCAATAAACGCGTCAGCAATACCAGCAATAATCACAATATCTCCCGCAACGGCCTCGGGCACATCAACGCGCTCAAGACCCTTAAAGGTGAACACCTTGGTGATCTTTGCGGGACGGCTTTCCCCATCTGGCTTTTTTACAAGCACATTCTGACCCGCCTTAACTACGCCCTCATATACGCGAGCAATAGCAAGGCGTCCAAGGAAGTTATCGTAGGCCAGGTTAAAGGTCTGGAGCTTGAGTGGCTTGTCAGCACTTTCCTGACTTGAAGTAGGTGCAACCTTCTCCAGAATCACGTCCAGAAGTGGTGAGAGGTCCTTGCGCTCGTCGTCGAGCTTGCGCATAGCTACACCTTCGCGTCCAATAGCGTACACGGTAGTGAAATCAGACTGCTCGTCGGAAGCTCCGAGCTCTAGGAAGAGTTCAAGTACCTGCTCCTCAGCGAGACTAGGGTTTGCTGCTGGCTTGTCGATTTTGTTCAATACAACGATAGGCTTCAGTCCAAGCTCAAGTGACTTCTTCAATACGAAACGAGTCTGTGGCATTGGTCCCTCCTGCGCGTCCACGATAAGAAGCACACAGTCAATAGAGCGAAGCACGCGCTCCACCTCAGAACCAAAGTCACTGTGACCCGGGGTGTCCACGATGTTGATCTTGGTTCCCTTGTACTCAATAGAGGTGTTCTTTGAGTAAATCGTAATACCGCGCTCGTGCTCGATAGAGTTCGAGTCCATAGATACACCTTCAGCAGCAGCTCCAGTCTGCTTCATGATGGCGTCGGTGAGTGTGGTCTTGCCGTGGTCCACGTGAGCGATGATGGCGATATTGCGTATTTCCATAGTGGTAAAAATAAATCCGCCTGCAGGCGGAGCCCAAAGGGCTAATATCCAAACAATACCTTTATATAGGTACCTAGTCAACCCACGGTATGTGGTATAACAATACGAGGTCGCTGAAAGGAGCGCGGTATGAGCGGATATATTAAGGCAGTGCTTTGTGATGTCGATGGCACGTTTATCGACTCATTCAATCACGGTCTCCACAAACTCCGCCTCGCCGCAGAAGCGGCAGGCTACGTCTACACAGACGAAATTGAGCAGACTGCTATACGGTCGTGGGGTAACCCTCTCGTGCCCCTGCTTCAGAAATGCTTTCCCGACGCCAACAGCGATACCATCGCCTCGATGGTTGATCTTTTCGCGAGTCACGATATGAAGAATCCCCCAAACGCTATTGAAGGGGTTCATGCGGTATTCGAGATTCTTTCGTCAATCGGGATTATGTTCACCGTCGTTACGTCTCGCGACAGCGTGTCGCTAGACAGAATCCTGAAAAACGCGAAGCTCGGCCACCACTTCATTCATGTCGCATCCGAGGATACGGTGGCTCACAAGAAACCTGACCCTCGCGTGTTCGACTGCACCATGCGCCTTCTTACGGAACGCGGTATCGGAGCCGACGAGTGTCTCCTTATCGGCGACACGAACGACGACTGGAACGCGGGCCAAAATTTCGGTATGCGCACCGTCATAGTGCGCACCGGACCACTCAACACGAACCAGGAACATATTCCCGAGAAGGACCACATCGAGTCGTTCGCGGATTTGCCAGACTGGCTCAGAAATAACAACCTTATTCCTTTCGACTAGGGAGGGGGGCCTGCTTCGCGCAGGCCCCCTTTTTCTATTTTAGATACTTATTCACATTTCTAATCTGCCCAGCGTACGTTTGCGAGCAGTGAATAGTTCCGTCGGTGTCGTGCAAGTAGTAAATGCAGTTTGTCTTTGCCGGATGCAGTGCTGCTTCAATTGATTCAAGTGATGGGTTTGCAATTGGGTGCGGCGGAAGTCCTCGATACTTATAGGTATTAAAGAGTGAGTCCACTTTCTTATCACTTACAGACGGCACCGGCCACCAGTCACCGCGCTTCCCACGTATGTACTGAAGCGTCGCATCTACCTGTAGGCCCATACCCGTATCAATACGATTCCACAAAATTCCCGAAATGAGATGTTTGTCATCTTTTGCCGCTTCCCGCTCTATGAGAGACGCCATGGTCACAATGTCCTGCCAAGGAATCCCCCGTACCGCAGCTTCTGTAGCGTACGGCGCAAAGACATCTTGGAATCTGCCGCGAAGTCTCCCTGCTACATACCCCGGGTCTTGATCCACCGGAATTAGATACGTGTCGCCGTAGTACACACCCTCGGTCAGGTCTCCGGCAGGGGCGGTGTCTATTTCTATCCAGTGTGTGCGCTCGGCCTCACTCCAGCCCAATTTCTTTGTGAGCAAATCAGCAATCTGTTCTTTGCGCCACCCACTTGGGAATGTGACCCACGCTAAGTACGGCGGAGACGCGAGTCGCTTTGCGACCGTGAGAGTATCCATACTAGGAGAGAGTTCATACCCACCCTCTTGTATTCCTCGCCCCGTGTCATACAGGCGAAATGCAAGCGCAAACGCGGTGCTACTTTTAACAAACCCGGCACGGCGCAGTTCTCGCGTCACCTCAAACACACTTGCGTCTGGCTTTACGATAAACTCGCTCACCGGAACGGTGTCACTCGTGACTGGTCCAAAAAACTGCGCGTACAGGAGAAGTCCTCCAACGAGGAGCGCAACGAGTACTGCGCCCGTAATGATAAGTGGCTTACGCCAACCGTTTTGCGGACGATAGCGCCACGGGCGCCACGCTCGTATTTTTTCTACTACCAGACCAAGTTGCATTGCCTATGTATTCTAAACTAGTCCTACTAGTTCTCCCCAAGGATAACGATGCGCGCAAGCTTTAGCTCGTCATATGAGTACTTTCCCTTCAGTTTCCCAAACACCGGCGCAAGTTTACCGTCCTTGGTAGCTTCAAAGGCCGCCTTAATCTTTGGAAGCGCAGTGCGCAAGGTGTCCGGGAGCAGCGCATCTATTTCGGATGTAGTCACCAATCCCCCCTCACGTAGTTTCTCCAGGTGGTCGCATATAGTCCCAAAGGTGAGCGTGCGGGCGGCAACTATCTCCTCAAGACTTTTTCCTGCTTTGACGAGCGAGAGCGTTTCGTCATAGGTAGACTTTTTGGGTGCGCGTATTTCTTCTGCCGTACGTGCTTCGACAGATCCGCCTGATGCTCGTATAAAACGCGCTTCCATTTCTTCGCGTTCACCACCCGCGTCGAGTGCATCAAAGGTGCGGCGTGCTGCTTCTGACTGTTCCTTAAACGAACGATCAATAGTTAATACCTGCGGGTGCACCTGCATCGCGCTTTCGCTCCACCCCAGTAGCTGCAAACCGTCGAGCGTGCGCACACGCGAGAGCGCAACATATCCTTGCCCGTATTCAAATGCTCGCGACAAATCTATAGCCGCTGCGTCCATACTCATTCCCTGACTTTTGTGCACCGTAATAGCCCAGGCAAGGCGCAGTGGCACCTGCGCAAGCTTTGCGCGCACTTTGCCGTTTTCCTCCACCGCCCAATCAACGGGTGCAATCACAAGCTCGCGACCATCACGCGTTTCAATAATAGGATTCCCGGTTCCCACCTCATACCCAATCACACACCCAAGCGTGCCATTTACGTATCCGACTGCGGGATTATTTTTGGTGCACATTACTATGGCGCCTTCTTTGAGGTTGAGCAGCTCAGGCGACAGACACCCGCGCTTGAGTGCTTCGGTAAGTACCGCGGGGCCCGTCGAATCCATAGGAAAGGAATGCTGACGGGCAGGAAGCGACGCCAGCTTTTCATCGTTGATACGGTCCACGTCTGCGTTATGCGTAAAGAGTCTAGGAGTATCTATGTCCACCGTATCGAGCTCCGCTTCACGCGAAGTTATTACTGACACGTGAGTGTGGTCCCATTCCCCACTACGTATAGCAGAAAGCACATCAAGAAATACTGAGTCCTCCTGGCGATGCTGCTCGGTGAGATAGCACACGAGTGGATTGAGTTTTTTCCACGCAGGCGATTGAAACGCAAACGACACTTCCCCGCGCGACACCGGCGGAAGCTGGAAAAAATCGCCAACGAGCACCGTCTGCACACCACCCATTGGCAGTTCGCTGTGTCGCACTTCTCGCAATACCGCATCCACCATTTCAAGTACATTTCCCGAAAGCATCGACACCTCATCGATAATTAACACTTTCGCTTTTTGTAGTCGCTTGGCTACGTGCTCTTTTGAGGCAATGGTATCAAGTAATTCTGGCGTCATTCGCTCAGTAATGCCAATACCGCTCCACGAGTGAATGGTCATTCCACCCACGTGGGTGGCGGCGATGCCGGTGGACGCCGTGATGGACGGCTCAATATCGTGACTGCGAAGCCACGACACATATGCGTTCACTGTGTGTGTCTTTCCACTTCCGGGCTCTCCCGTAAGAAATACATTGGCACCGGTCTTCAGTATGGAAAGCGCTTCGTTCTGAGTCATAGTGTAGTGAACTCAAGATACAGGGGTGAGTGGTCAGACACCTCGTCTGGCAACACCTTGAATTTCTTCACGTCGACTCCTTCGCTCACAAATGCGTAGTCTGCAAATTTTTCAGGCTTCGTGTAATGACTCGTACGTGTAGAGGTGATCCCATGTTCTGCAATAAGATTTCGTAGTCCGAATTCTTCAAACTTCTTGAGACTTTCTGTGTCGGGACGCAAATTGAAGTCGCCAAGAATCACGTATGGGTTCGTAAGCTGTGACGCAAACTTCAACACACGGTCTGATTGCTCCAACCGGTCACTGGAATCACCCTTTCCTTGACCATTCCAAAGTCCGTGCAAATGCAAAATCGTTTGAATACCAGAATCCGTTCGGACTGTTACAAACTGAAGTATGCGCGCATGATTTCCAAATTCTTCAGGCGAAACCCATCCCTTTTCCTTGTATATGTACTGTTCACCTTCTTCTATGACTTCTATCCCCTCCTTAACAAACATTGCCATCCCATAGAAATCAAAAAAGTGAGGCCGGAAGTGGTGTTTAAATTGAGGGAGAGCAGCACTCATATCCGTAAGTAGCGTGGGTACTCTTCGCTCAAGCCAAGAGCCTCCGCTCTTCTTTTCCAACATATGCTCGCCGCCATTCCACACTTCCTGTAGGCAAAACACATCTGCGTCAGAGTGCGCTTGCAGAAAATCAACAAGACCATCAACACCCGCTTCTCCGCCCCACGTATTTAATGAAATGACTTTCATTTCATTAACGCTTCTCTACTCGCACAGTAAACCGATACTGACTCTGCTCAATAGCACCCGGAGTCTTTGGATACGGCTCCGCACTCACAAGCGTCACGGTGTGTGTTTCTGTCGTGCTCGTTTCTCCCAACTTCAGTACTAGTGTGCTGGTACCCGTACCCGAAACTACAGTACTACTCACCCGCACGGTCCCTGCTTGGATACATTGCACGCTTTGCGGACACCTACTGTCTTCAAGTACACGGTCAATGGTGACAGCCACACCATCAAACTCCCCCCGCTCCCCAAGCGAGAGAGTGCGCGTTGAAACAGGCACAGGAACTTCAGGTGCGCTCGCGGGCTCTTCTACGAGAGGCTCGACAGGAACACTGCGTGGGTGCTCAGTTGCATAGGCCCACATTCCAGCCACCAATACGACCACTGCCCCAACCAGCCATACATACATAAAGGTATGATGAGGATTTTTGTGGTGATTCAACATATTTCCTTATTCTAGCACCATAGCCACTCGCCTGGACTAAATATTGACATATGGCCTAATTTGGTATACAATATGTGTATGAAATCGATTATCCAGCGCCTTCAGAGCGCCCTCTCATTTGTTCGCACACGCAGCCTTTCTACCTGGGTTTGGTTTCGGGCTCAGAAAACCTGGAAGCAAATAGCTATCGCCGTAGTCGCTATTGCTCTACTTGTGGCCATCATTGTTGGTCTAGGTAGTCTTGGAAAGAAAGATGCTACTGCTGATCAGCTCCGCACGGTTTCGCTTGCTACGGCCGGCTCTCTTGGTGGTATTGCCAGCGGTTCAGACGTACTAGGTACGGTTCGCTCGGTCACCGAAGCAAACCTCCTCGCGGAAAGCGGTGGCACCGTGCGCAGTGTACGTACCACCCTTGGCGCTAGTGTTCCCGCAGGTTTTGTTATTGCAGAGCTTGAGAACGCGAGCCAGCGCGCACAGGTGCTCCAGGCAGAAGGCGCGTACGACGCTGCTGTTGCCGCGCGTAGTGGGGTGTCTTCAGTAGACGCGAGTGCAGCCGCGCGAAACGCCTACCGCAGTGCGTTTGCCGCACTTGATTACGCTCTCGAGAGTCAGGTTGATTCTGTATACGGCGCCGCAGGCGCCTTTGGTCCACGCCTGCTTATTGGTACCGGCGACAAGTCTGAAGTCTACTTCTCACAGACACGCTCTTCTATTGACCAGAAAATGACTGAGTGGCGTGCGCACCTAGCAACGGCAGAAAGTAGCAATCCCGAGTCATTGCTTGCCGAAGCGTCCGCAGTTATCAGTACGACAAACGAGTTGCTTTCAAATTTAAACACCGCAGCAAATCAGGCCGATGGTAGTGCTAGCGCTACGCAGCTCGCAAATCTTGCAAGCGCACGCGCTTCGGTAAACGCACAAGCTTCAGCTGTCGCTTCTGCACGCGAGGCGTACCGCAGCAAGAGCGTAAGCTCTACCGCTTCAGTTGACGCGTCCGTAAAGCAGGCGCTCGGAAGTCTTCGCGGTGCACAGGCACAGCTGGAGAAGACTCTGGTGCGCGCACCTATTAGCGGCACCGTAAACTTCCTCCCTATTCGCGTAGGTGATTACGTAACTGCGTTTACGCACGTTGCCACCGTTGCACAAAACGGCTCACTCGAAATTGTCACCTCTATTTCTGAAGACGAGCGTACACAACTTTCTACCGGCGAGAAAGTAACGATTGATGGAAAGTTTGCGGGTGTTATCACCAGCATTTCTCCGGCGCTTGACCCAGTTACTCGACAGATAGAGGTGCACATTGCCGTCCTTGATACCAAAACCACACTCGTTAATGGTCAAGCGGTGCACATCACCCTTCCAGGAGCGGTGGCTACAGTTACCGAAACAACAGGGCCACTCTTGCTTCCTTTGACCGCAGTAAAGCTTCGCACTGGTGACCGCATCGTCTTCACCGTAAACGAAGAGGGTCGCCTCATCGGACACACCGTCACCATTGGAGAAGTGCGCGGCAACCGCATCGAAGTACTCAGCGGCGTCAGCCCAGACACTCGCATCGTCACCGACGCACGTGGATTGTCTGAGGGACAAAAGGTTTCTGTTGCTGACCTCGCCACTATCTAACCTATGACAACGTTCTGGAGCTTCTTCCTCAAAAAGAGCACGTTCACCGTGTTTCTTATGGGTGCCCTCTTGGCAGCGGGCTTGTACTCAGTACTCAGTATCCCAAAGGAGTCGACTCCAGATATTTCCATTCCTCTTGGAGTTGTTTCTACTGCGCTTCCAGGAGCTGGCGCAAAAGACGTAGAGCGTCTCATCACCGATAAAATTGAAAGCGGTGTGCTTGGCGTAGAACACGTTTCAAAAGTTACCTCTACATCAGGCGACGGTATTTCTGTTGTGTCTGTTGAGTTTGATTCAACCGCAAATATCGACAAATCTATTCAGCTTCTGAAGGACGCGGTGGATAAGGTTCGTCCAGAGCTGCCAACTGAGGCAGTGGCACCTGTAGTGTCGGATGTTAATTTTGCCGACCAGCCAATTCTTATTGTGTCAGTGTCCGGAAACCTCACTCCAGCTGAACTCACTACACTTGGCGACAGTGTTTCGGACGAGCTAAAGCGCGTACCTGGAATTTCTAAGGTATCTGTCTCTGGCGTGCGCAAGCACCAAGTGCAGGTGGTGGTGCATCAAGCAGCACTTCGTCAGTACGGACTTTCTCTTTCAGACGTCACCAGTGCGCTTCGCGCTGCTGGTGTTGCTTCTCCGGCCGGATCTATCACGGTGGACGGCGTAAATTACGGCGTGCGCTTTGAGTCAGGGATTTTGTCTCCTGAGGCAGTTGGGGGTGTGTCTCTCGCAGGCCCCGGTGGTAGCACACTCCACATTCGCGACGTTGCGCAGGTAGTAGATGCACTTGAAGACCCGCGCACGTATTCGCGCGTATCTGTGGCAGGCAACCCTGCCGAGCCCTCACTCACCCTCACGCTCTACAAGAGTCGCGGCGGAAACATCGTAGAGACTGGTCACGCAGTAGAAAAACGACTCAAAGAAATGGAGAGTGATATTCTTGCCGGCACACACACGGTTATTTCATACAACGGTGCTGAAGAAGTTAATAAGAGCCTTATCGAGCTTAGTCGCGCGGGTGTTGAGACCGTTATCCTTGTGATGATAGTGCTTTTGTTCACCCTCGGGTGGCGCGAGTCGCTTGTGGCGGCAGCTTCCATTCCCCTTTCGTTCCTTGTCGCCTTCATTGGTCTACAAGCTTCCGGAAACACACTTAACAATGTGTCACTCTTCTCGCTTATTCTTGCCATCGGTATCTTGGTGGACTCAGGCATTGTGGTGGTGGAGGCATTCCACACGCGCCTCTTGGCGTACGGTGACAAACAGCAGGCCGCTGTTGCAGCCATTCGTGAATATGCCTGGCCGCTTATCGCTGGAACGTTTACCACTATCGTAGTCTTCGTGCCGCTCTTCTTCCTTTCCGGTATTGTCGGCAAGTTCTTGGCTTCAATTCCGTTCACGGTTATCTTTGTACTTCTTGCCTCTATTTTTGTGGCACTTGGATTTGTACCACTTCTTGCCGTCTTCTTTGTTCGCGACACCCACTCAGCTTCGCAGGACCGTCAGGAAAAATATAACCAGCTTGCAAAGACCTGGTACCAAGCGTTTCTCAAGAAACTGCTCCACAGCAAGCAGCGACAAAATAAGTTCTTCATCACTCTGGCGGTGCTCTTCGTGGTGGCGCTCGCGCTTCCTGCCACCGGACTTCTTAAGTCCATCTTCTTCCCTGCCTCAGACTCTGACTATGTCTATGTACAAATTGAAAAGCCACGCGGTACCGAACTAGCACAGACTGACCTATCCGTACGCGAAGTAGAGGAAATTCTCTATGCAAACAAGCACGTGGCATCGTTTGTAAGTGAGGCCGGTTCTGGTAGCTCGTTTGCTGGCGGAACGGGTTCGGGCCCTGCAAGTGGCAGCAATGTAGGAAACATCACCGTGAACTTGCAAAAGAATCACAAACAATCGAGTGCCGACTTTGTCACTGAGCTACGCGAACAACTTCGTGCGGTCACCTCTGCAACCGTCACCGTAAGTGAGCCTTCGGAAGGACCGTCTTCGTCTTCTCCGGTCACTATTACCTTCTCAGGCGACGACCTTGATGCACTTACCCTCACCGCAGACGCCGCCGCACACACGCTCTCTGATATTCCAGGAGTAGTGAACGTAAACGCGAGCACCAAAGACGCAAGCTCTGAGTTCATCGTGACCCTCGACAGCGCAAAGGCGGCAGAGCTGGGTGTGTCTCCACTCACGGTTGCCGATACGCTCCGCACAGCGCTTTATAGCACCAAGGCAACCACTATTCGCACCGGTAAGAACGATATAGAAGTGCGCACCAAGCTCGACCTTAATACCGCGTACCGCGACCCATCCGAGACAACGCACACTACTATTGATTCGGTGCGTTCGCTCACCATTCCTGGAATTCACGGCCCTGTACCACTCTCATCAATTGCGACTATTACGTATGCCGCTGCGCAGGCGAATATTACCCACGAAGCAGGTACACGCATTACCAGTGTGACCGCAGATGTGGCACCCACAGCAAACGCGATTGAAGTTACCAATCAGTTCAAGAAACTCTTTACTGCCGACAAGGTACAGCCTGGAGTAGTTATGAAACTAGGAGGGGCAAGTGAGGACGTAGGCAAATCATTCATTGAACTCTTCGTGGCACTCATCGCGGGAGCTGCACTTATGCTTTCGATTTTGATTCTCGAGTTTAACTCGTTCCGTCAGTCATTCTACTTGCTTGCCATCATTCCTCTTTCACTTATTGGCGTGTTTGCCGGTCTTACTCTTGTGGGTCAACCGCTCTCTCTCACGTCGATGCTTGGAGTGATTGCACTTGCGGGAGTGATTATTAATCACGCCATTATTTTGATGGACTCCATTGCGCGTATTCACGAGGAGCATCCCGAGTACTCACTCGAGGAGGTGGTGATTTCTGCTGCTTCTACGCGCTTGCGTCCTATCCTTCTAACCACCGTGGTGACGGTGATTGGTATGATCCCGCTTGTGTTTGCTTCAGCATTCTGGGCACCGCTTGCCTTTGCGATTATGGCCGGTCTTGCCTTCTCCCTACTTCTTACCTTGGTACTTATTCCTATTCTCTACTACCGCTGGCCAGGAAAGAAGGTAGAAGCGCGCTACGCTGCTAGCCACACTGAGCAGGTCTAAGTCTTAGGCTTCGGTTGTATCTCCCAAGTATTCTTCGTGATCCGCTTCTGCTTCTGCCTTTGTGGTATGAAGGGTTCCATCTGCGTGATGCGGTGGCGCATACAGTGAGTAGAGCTTGAGCGGCTCGCTCGATGAGGTGTTTATAATGTTGTGCTTGGCGGATGCTGGAACAACTACAGCGTAGCCGTCAGAGAGCGCGTGCTCGGTGCCATCAATAATTGCCTTCCCTTCTCCTTCCTCAATACGTAGGAACTGGTCCTGTCCGTGTATTTCTTCACCAATATCACTGTCTGCAGGAATAGACATAACGACCAACTGCATATAGGCAGAGGTGTACAAAACCTTTCTAAAGTTCTCGTTCTCGAGTGTCTCTTGTTCGATATTTCCAGTGTATCCAGTCATAGTGTGTTACTTAAAGAGAATAAGAAGTGTGCCCGCGACCGTAAGGATGATGCCCAGAACACTTTTAATAGTTAGTGCCTCACCCAAAAAGAGCGCAGCAAAGAGAATCACCAGCACCACGCTCATCTTGTCGAGCACCGCCACCGCACTAGCCGGCCCCGTCTTCAGCGCTACGAAGTACAGTATCCACGAAGCAGCACCTGCGAGTGCTGACAGGAGGATGTAGAGCCACGCCTTGCCACTAAACGACGCAAGCGAAAACCCTTCAAACTTCTTGAACGCGAACCCAGCCACAATGAGAATAAGTGCCATCACCACACCGCGCACAATAGTGGCGAGTGTTGGATCAATATCCTTTAGTCCCAATTTCCCAAACACCGCAACTCCTGCTGCAGCAACCGCTGAACCAAGTGCATAGAATATCCACATATTCCTATGATACTCCTAAAACACGAGTGCAAGACCCAGAAGCAGCGCTCCTGCCCAACCAAGTACGGATACTCCCCCGCTAATAAAGAGCGGGATGCGCTCGCGCGACGACATTGAGGCAAATGTGCGCGTCGTGGCCATATGCGAGAGCTTCCCAATAAAGAAGCCGTTAATGATGAGTGCAAGCACAAACACCATTTTAGCTATGAACGCTGGCTGCGCTAGATAATACGAGAGTGCAGGAATCGCTCGTAATCCTCCGGTAAGGATAATAAGCGCGAGTCCTACACTGACCACGATATGCAGTAGCTCTACTTTTGCGGCATCAAGGGTTTGCTTCTTACCAACCATCCACTCAAACCCCTGCTCATCCGAATACAGAACACAGAGTCCTGTCACAATAATTGCTACAACGTGAAGAAATGTCATAGCTACTGGGCAACAGCTCCAATCTTGAAACTCGCAAGTTCGGCTTCGGGGCGTCGCTGTCCTCCGTGCTGTCCTTCAAATTGTGCCGTGGCGTCTTTGCCACACATAGAGAGAATGGCGCCAGCTCCTCCTGGGTACTGCCCTATCCACGCGGTGACGTCATACACTGACCCATTCACAATAGTCCAGCAGCTCGCCTTGCTTGCGTGAGTGGCTACACTCGCACGTGTAAATCCTGTGGGAGCAGGTGTTGGAGTTGGAGCAGGTGTGGGTGTAGGTGTAACTACCGCAGAGCCGGTAGTCTGCACGGTGCCCGGCTGCTCGTTTGTTTGCGTTTGCGTAGTACTTTCTGTCGCAGGAGAAGCAGGTGCGGCAGGCTTATTCTGGTATACGTACGCCCCTACAAGAATGAGAAATACGATACCAAGTGCTGCGGGAAAAATATAGGTAGTTTTCATAGTGTAAAAATTAGTTCGCCCGCTACTAGTGTAGCAACTAACTCACCCAACCTCCATAACGAAGAAAGCGCCCATATGGGCGCTTTCTTACTAGTCTGTGGAGAAAGACCTAAAACAATCCGAAGCCAAAACCGCTGAGGTAGATACCCGTAAGAACCGCAACGATACCACTTGCCATATACCATTGCTTGTTTCCAAAGGAACGCACCATCTTTTGGATGCTCTTCATTGGAAGCGTGAGGTATACAATACCCTCGACAATTGCCATATATCCAAGAAGTGAAATAAGGCCTACGGGACTTACTGACACTTCAGGATAGGTAATAACGAGCGCGAGACCTGCGGCGAGATCAAGCGCTCCAAGCACGATAGTAAGAGCGCGGTTCTTTGCGATGTCCATTATGGCAGGCATCACTGACTGCTTCTTTGCGAGCACCAGTACTCCCATCACGAGGAGGTAGAGACCAATGAGCTTAGCTATGAATACTTCAAGCATACGGATTAATTAAGGTAAGTATACGTAAACGATAGCATTTACTAGAGACACATACGGAGTTATACACCGTTCTGTGCAGAGCGCTCGGGATCAAATATTGATGATGGTACGTTCTCGCCCGACAGTATGCGAGCAATGCGCGCTCCTCCCATAATGGACGGAAGCAGCCCCACACCGTTGCATCCCAAATTGTAGAGCAACACTGGGTTGTGCGGCTCCACCCCTACGCGACGAATCATAGTTGGGGTGTACCCCATAAGTCCGTGCCAACAAAATGCATACTCAGTTCCCTGTACGGGATAGCGCTTGTAGTCGTGTTCCAAAAATTCAGTGATTTCTTCTCGCGGACCTTCTTTGCATTCATCTTCGCGCGAATACAGTGCAAGGTTTGGCAGTCGCTGATCTGGTCCTCCCGCACAGACAAGACTCCACGCAGTAGAACCCTCGTGCTCGTAGGGTCTGCGCGTGAGATAGAAATAGTCATCACCTATTTCGTCGTCAGACCGTATGTCGGTATTTGAATAGTAACTAATCGCCGTGGGCTCAGAAACGCCAGGCGCCAAATACCCCGCCATATACCCAATAAGTCCCTGCACACTGTGGTGAAATTCGGTATCGATGTCGGTCCCCGTAGTGTTTCGAATAGTGAAATTCTCAAACCCGTTTGTCGCGAGCACCACGCGTGCTGCGGTAATAGTGTGGCGCTCGGTCCTCAGTTCTGCTTTCTGTTCAAACAAGTCAATTTCGCGTACGCGCGTTCCTTCGTGAAGTCGAAAGCGCTCTGGATAGGTAGCCAGGAGATAGCCCACCAACTCTTCAGCAAGAAGTGCACTGTTGCTGCAGCCCTTTTGTGTCGCAATGACCGCCACGTAGTCCGTAGTATCGGTCTCTAACAGATCGAGTATGTCACGGTGAGCTGCAACCTCGTATAGGTCGGCATACATCTGCGGAATATTCGCACGCGCACTCCACTCACTCGCAACGATAATGCGCTCAACCGGAAGTCCGCCATCACTACGCAGTCTATTGTCCTCTAAGTGTTCAACGAGTTGCTCGAACAAACACACACCGGCGTATCCCGTAAATCGGTGAATGGGCGTTGCAAGTTTCGCCTCCTCAACTATTTCATCAATCAACTCCCAGGTGTGCTCAACGGCACGAACGCCCTCACTTGCAAGCGTAAGACCGAACTCTTCCACCATACTTGCAAATGACCGCTCAAAATACGTCGTGAGCTGTCCTGCATTGTGACCCGTTGCACCGTGTGCAACCTTGTCCGCATCAAGTAACAGTACCGAGTGATCAGTATCGCGAAGTGTAAAGTACGCGGTCGCTGTCCCTGCAATTCCCGCGCCAACGACAACAACCTCTGCCACCAAATCCTCCTCGAGCGGCGTGACGGGTCGAGTGCGGTTCAGCTGGTGTATCCAGGGCGAATGATTCGGTTGCATAGTTTCCCCATTCTACCAGGGAATACGCACACGACGGAAAATGCCCCATACGTTTCGTACGGGGCATTTTCTCATTGAAAGATACGTGGCTTACTTTTTCTTTGCTACTTTCTTAGCGATTTTCTTGGGTGCGGTCCTTGCCGCTACTTCCTTCTTAGCTGGCTTCTCTGCTTTTTCAACAGAAGCAGAAAGAATCGCAGAGTAGGCAGTGTTCTCGAGGCGTGCAGAGAGTGCATCAAGTTTTTCATTCACATTCTGCAGTTCACGCAAAATAGCGCCGATGCGAGAATCTGGCTCTGGGGCTGCCGCGCGGCTAGGGGCGCGCTCAGAGCCGTAGCTCGGGCGATCATTTCCAAAGCTCTTCTTTTGGAATGAATCACGGGGAGCACGCTCATCGTCTTTTACGAAGCATTCCTTGCAGTACACAGGCTTCATTCCGTTTGGGCGAAATGGCACCTCGCAGGCATTGTGGCACTTAGCACAGGAAGTCTTGTAGAGCTCCTTGGGCGCGTCAAACCCGCGACTGTCAGGACGGCGAGAACCGCCACGGTCACCTCCAAAACTAGGGCGACTAGAGCCGCCACGAGAGTATCCGCCCGGAGGACCACCTTTTGTAAATTTCTTCTTGAATTCGTTCATACCTATGTAGCGTGAGTTAGTGAATTAATTATATCATACTGTATTAAAAAATCAATGCCCCGTCCCGGGGCATTGATTTGGCGTCGTTTCCTGACTACTTAGTCACTTCCACAAGTACTTCGTTGCGCGACATCCACGGTGGAGTCCATGGAGCATTGTATCCAGCGTATTGAGGCTCCCCCACAACCGTCTTTCCATCCTTCTCGAGGCTTGCTAGGAGTTGCTGCTTCTTCGCTTGTACACGCGAGTCGTTCCTAAACCACGCGAAACGAATAGCAGCCACCTGTTTTTCTGGCACAGCCACAATATGCACACGGGAGTCGTTTGGTGTTGGGAGCGTTTCAAGGGTGTACGAGCGCGGCATACCAAAGGCAATAGTGTGCGTGTCCCCTTGCATCGTAGCGAGAACAGGCGACGTCATTGCAATCGGCTCTGATGCTTTTGCCTGCTCCACTACAGGTGCCGTCATTGCAATCTTTTCCTTCTTTGTGTTTCCGCCAAAAATGTACCCTGCCAGTATGCGAAATCCTTCCATCAAGGCATCATTGTAAGAGCCTGCTACCGTCGTTTGCGCCTCTAGGTGCGCTGGGTAAAGACGAACCTCGTATCCTGCGTGCGACTCAACCACTGAATATTCTGCCGTCTCTACGCGCGACGTGAAATAACCCCAGACAGACCACGCAGCAATAAGACCAACAAGAATGTAGACGAAAGTCATAGGAAACGTGCGTTAGGTTCGTAAATCGATAACCGTAGTTTCCTGTTCACCCTGCTGTGCGGTAGCGTGTACGGTGCGCGCTGCTTCTGCCTCCTGCACGAGTGTTTTGTTCTGCTTCTTAAGTCCCATAATCCTGAAGCTGTCGCGAAGTGCGGAAGGTACCATCGCCAAAATACTAATGAGAATTCCCATACCAAGGCTCGCAAGAACTACCACGGCAAGCGAACTGGTAAACTGCCACCCCATAAACGTGAGTGCCACTACCTCAGTGTTCTGCAGAGCAAATAATAGTGCCCCCGCCCCAAGCACAAAGCCCACGAAAAGAGAAAGTATCATACCTACAGTATACACGCCTACAGCACTCTACTGTCGTAGGCCCAATGCAGGACTGCCTGCCTCTGTCGCGGCCGACACAACGTGTCTCCCGCCCTGCAGTTTCGTTTGATCTGCATAATATGCCTTCCTATCGCTTTCCAGCGTTTGATTTGTCGCTCATCGTCCGGGCACCGCCGCCCCATATAATAGCGGCAATACCACTGAAACCATCCCCGTGGATCTTCTTCGTAAATCCACCCCTTTGCTCGCCACACCGAAAGCGGCTGACTTGCGTTAACCCCAAACAGATTAAGTGCGGCATCGTGCTTGTAAGAATCTGGCTTTTGCAGCTTTGCCTTTTCAAACCAGTCCTCGGGAAATTCCTCCCTACAGTCGCGCATATATACTCCACCAAATACTCCAAGGTGAAGCATCTGCTTCGGGGTAAGGTCCGGATTAAAATTCTTTGCAAAATTTTTTCCCACGGGCTCAGTAAGTTCGTAGCGATAATTGCGCTGCATTCGATCATTCACTATGACAACTGGTGGTTTCGATGAAGTCACACGCTAGTGCTATACGGGTATTGTCTACTAAGCATAGCAAACACTCTACTCAAACTGCGTTGGGTCAGGGATTTCTTTATCCAATATTTCACGCTGAAGTTGCTTTGTTTTAGCTCGAACGACAGCTCCTTTTTGTGGCGAGCTTTTAGCTTTCCCCGCCTCAAGTCTTTTTTGCTCGAGGTATTCTTCGAGCTTTCGCTTTTCTCGTTGTTGCTTTTCGTACGCTTCAGTCAGCCGCGCACGGTTCTTTTCTTGCTCAACCAAGAAGTCTGCGTAGTTCCCCGTATAGGTTGTGACTGTTTGTAACAGTGGCTGTAGCTCAAATACTCTAGTCACCTTTGAGGCAACAATGAGCCGGTTGTGAGAACTCGCAACCAGAAGACCGCCACGATACCCCTGTATAAAACGCTCCAAGTCGCCGATCGCCTGCTCCGGCGCATCTGTCGCAGTAGCATCAATGAAAAGGAATGTAGGACGGGTATGATGCAGACGCCCAAGCGCAGGGCCTCCCTCTCGAAACATCTCCGGCGACACGTACGCGATACGCTCTCCATCGTGAGTTACCGTTCCTCTGTCTGCATCCTCTTCTCCTGCAAGCACGCGCAGCAGTGTTGAAATATGCTCCGCCACAGGACCCACAAGTGCGACTCGCTCACCAGGACGCACGACAAGGTTCACCTTCTCAAAAAGAGGCTCGCCAAGTACGTTCACCCGCAAATCTTTGACCACGATCATATCCCTAGTAGTAGCACATTTTGAGAGTGCGTGCCGCCTGAGACAATGTTGGAACTTTCTTAAGAGGAAAACACTAGACTCTAATTCTTTTCAGCCAAGTCCTTCAGGGCCTGAAGCGCCTTGGGCCACATTTCTTCAAACATTGTTTTGTACTCATCCAGAGTGTTCATTTCAATCGAGACTTCTGTGCCTCCATCCTTGTCGACAAACGTATAACTTTCATACGACTGAGCCCACTTTTTTGCTTCCTCGCTTTCAGTATCTTCGACACCATTATTAATCGTTCCAAGATGCTCGATAGAGATAAATTCATGAAGCCGATTCTCTTTAATGCGGCTCACCATTCCTCCTTCACCAGTCCCGTCAGGATTAGGTCCAAGAAAAAGTATTTCTGAACCCTCTTCCCAACTTCCCTTAAAATACGAGCCAGGACTAAAAGCACTCGCCCACTGAGTATACGAAACTTCTCCAAGTAGAATATCCCAGACTTTTTCGCGTGGTGCGTTGATATGGATTGAAAAATGTATTTTTTGCATGTATGAATTTTACCTAATTTTTCTCAAAATCTTCTGTTGCTGCGGGACTAGGAACGTGATTACACTCTCGAACCTTACGGGTTCTGTACACGTTGCGGATATTCTGGCTCGCTCCGCTCCCAGAATATGCTCGCAACATCTTCTCGTCCTAGCCGTTGCCGTCCCACGGCAACTTCCCGCAGCAAATGGAAAAAGCCCCTTTCGGGGCCTTTCCATTTGCTGGCCGTCTGGGACGATATTCGAACGAATATATCTGCGAAAGCCGCCGTTCCCTTTCGGTACTAGGCGGCTCCACTGCTTCGAATGTAGTTTTCAGTCCGAGGGCTTAACGGGCTCGGATACAACGATTTTGTCGATGAGGCCAAAATCCAAGGCCTCTTTTGCTGTCATATCCTTGTCCTTCTTGCAGGCGTCTCGCACCTCTTCTTTGGTCTTGCCGGATCGGGTGACAAGGATTTCGTACAGGGTCTCCTGGTCAGCCTGCAGCGATTTGCGCAGGCGGTCTAGACGATCAGGGTCCTCGAGCTCGTCGAGCGACACACTGGTTGTGCTCACGTGATGAATGAGCACTGTCGAATACGGAAGACAGAGACGCTCGTCGCACGCCTGCAGGATGACAGCACCCATTGAGCGCGCGTATCCGTAGACGACGCCGGTCTTCTTGCCCTCATAGCGGCGGAGGAAGTCGTAGACAGCGAGCCCTGCATGAACATCGCCGCCGCCGGTATAGATCCGGATTTCGATCGGAGGACTCCCCCTTCCATCGAGTTCCATAATGCTGAAATGGACCTGATCCACCATCTCTCCGCGCACCTCGCCTTCGAGATAAAGCACGTTGCGTTCGAGCAACGCGAACTGATTCGGTGACAGTTCTTGATTCACTGCGATTCTCCTGAAAGGTAATTCGTTATCTAGCTGAGGCTAGTCTGTAAGAATTTATAGTATATTAAATGGATAAGGTCAATGCTGCGGGACTAGGAACGTGATTACACTTCTCGCCCGCGAGTCCTGGCTCGTCGTCACTCACCAGGCTCTGGGCACCGCCTCCTGGTTTTGCCTGCTAGCAAAACATCAGTCCGGCGTTCGAGTCCTAGACGGAAGCTCTGCTTCCTTCCCGCAGCAAACGAGAAAACGCCCTTGCGGGCGCTTCTCATTTGCTGGGGGTTTGGTACGACGTGGGAACCTTTATTAAATAGAAGAGCCGCCGTTCCCTTTCGGAAACAGGCGGCCCCAGCTTACTCGGACACATCCCAGTAGGCGGCGTAGTCCTGCCAGTTGGGATAATGCTCGGTGAGCCAGTCGTCGATCTGCTGCTTGAGCTGAGGAAGTTTCTCCTCCGCTTCAGCGTCAGACACTTCGACGTCGTACAGACCGAAGAGTCTTTCGCCGAGGGCGTTCTCGACCCAGTAGGAATAAGGGCCGGTATCGCCGAGGCAGAACGATGATTGCTTGCGGATGTACGTCATCAGCGAGAGCACTGGACCCGGAGGCTCGGACTTCTTCTCGCCCGCGGTTGCGTGAGCTTCCGTAAGACCATCGGAGATAGCTTTCATGAGCCCAGTGGGCTCCGTGCGCGGAAGGAAGTCGCCGACGCTGATTCGCCCTCGCTGCTGCTCCTTGTCATCGACAAGAATCAGCTCGTACTCCTCGAAGAGGATTGCCCATCCCGGCGGCAGTGATACGCGCTGCCAACCCTTATAGACAAGTTCGTCTCCGAAGTCCCGGCCCCATGGACGGAAACCCCAAGCCCTTAGAATTTCAGCTCCGTTCTCCTGACGGAGATTGAGCGGAATTACATTCCAATAACTCTTTCGTCTGTGCATTGCACTTCCCCTTGTACGAATTTCTACCCAATATTCAAATTAGCACACTAATATAGAAAGTCAATTGCTGCGGGCACTGGACGAAGTTAGAACCGTTCTTTTAGCTGGCAAATCGAGTTTTCAATACAAAATCACCATACCTGACTTGATGGCAGCCGTGTAAACAGGGTTGGCTTATACAACCTCTACAGGTTCGAGAGAGCAGTCCGCTGCTGTACCCAGTTCGCTTTGCAGGGTGGCGTGGTTGATGCCGAAGCGTTCTTTCAGTTCGCTCGATACACGCACCATAAAGGCATCGTCAGGATGTCCTGCGGGGATAATCAGGTGAGCCGTAAGAGCAATCTCCGTCGTGCTTATCGGCCAGATATGTAGGTCGTGAACGCGTACTACGCCAGCCAGCTTTTCAAGGTATCCCTTCACCTCGGCAGGGTTGATTGAAGACGGGACGGCAGCAAGCGAGAGGTTCACGGCCTCGCGCAAAAGTCCCCACGCACTCCACACGATAACGAGAGAAATGACAATACTGATGAGCGGGTCAATCCAATACCAACCCGTTGCGAGAATGACGATGCCAGCCATAAGCACGCCAAGCGACACTGCTGCGTCTGCGGCCAAGTGGAGAAATGCTCCTCTTGCATTGAGGTCGTGCTTCCTCCCGCGCAAGAGCCATGCCGAGAATGCATTTACCGCGATAGCCACTGCTGCGACGATGATAACCACACCACCTTGCACAGGACTTGGTTCATATAGATGTTTGATGGCTTCCAAGATGATGGCTCCCGTAGCAACGAGAAGCAGCGCGCCATTCAGGAGCGCTGCAAGTATCGAGCTTGAACGGAAGCCATAGGTGAACTTGCTCGTCGGCAAGCGCCGAGAAAGCACGACCGCACCCCACGCAAGAAGCAAACCGAGCACGTCGCCGAGGTTGTGTCCTGCGTCCGCGAGCAATGCTACGGAATGAGCAGAGAGCGCGTAGCCGCCTTCCACTACAACGAGCGTGATGTTGAGAATGGCGCTAACTGCGAAGGCGAAGTCCAAACCTTTCCGTGGTTCGGGATGAGGATGATTGTGGTCTGACATTACCCTCCATTGTACTCTGTCAGTTTTATCCTTGGAAATCTATTTTGAACGAGTACATACCCATAACGCAGACCCCATCCAATGTAGCCACTTTCGGAGTTCCCAAATCTATCTCGGTGGTTCCTGATGGCGGTAGGTTCTTGCTGATACCCATACTCGGAATACGGACACCCGATGAGCAATCAAACGTGCCATTCGTATTGAGCTTCAACACCGTCGGAACACCTGCCTTTGCGACACTGTTCTTTGGTGAGTATCCGCCCTTTACGTTTATTTCAATAACCTGCTTACCGTCAACCATACTCACATTATTGGCAATACCACCTGACGCTTGCGGTACTGCTTTCCCCGAGAATAGAAGTACACCTCCGATGAGAACAGCACCAACGAGAACGGCGATAGGGACGAGTTTGTTGTTCATAGATTAGAAACTAAAGAGTGGCTGAATAAGACCGATGACAACCAAGCTGTTCATCAGATTGAAGAGAGCGAAGAAGATAACAATGAGACCAGCGGTCTTGAAGAATACCCCTGAATACTTGCCGTTCTTGATACTGAACGAGCTGAAGCTCACGAGACCGAGCACGGGGAGCGTACCAAGGGCGAAGGAGCCCATTGTAAGAGCACCGTTAAGGAAGCTGCCCGTACCGAGCGTATATATCTGCATCGCTTGAGTGAAGCCGCACGGCAAGAAGAAGGTGGCGATACCGACGAGAAACGGGGTCAACGAATGATTGAGCTTCGATGCGCCATACGCCCGCTTTGCCAAGAACTTCGGCATTGAGGGCTGCAGCTTCTTTGACCAATGGAATACCTCCAATAAGTTGATACCAAGCACGAGCATTACCAAGCCGATGAGCAAGCTCAATACGAAGGTCGCTGTCGCGTTTAGTGTAAACACCGCGCCAAGAGCACCAATGACGCCACCGAGAATAAAGAACGACGCGAGACGGCCTACGTGGAATAGGATTTGAGGCCGCACCTTGTCGCTTTCTCTGGCGAAGGTAGCAGACATAGAGAGCACCAAGCCACCAACCACTGCCATACAGGTTGAGAGCGAAGCGATGATGCCGATAAGGAAGGCAGTGCCATACGACACTGTGCCCGTATTTACGAGATTTACTATGCCGAGCTTTTGCAGCAATACAAATAACACGGCGAAGCCAAGAGCTATCGGTATCGCTATCGCAAAGTCAGACCATTTCTTTTCTGTAGCCATCTTCTCAACGGATACGGTGTAGCCGTGCTTCAAGAGAACATCGGTAAGCTCTTGCGCGATAGCGTCAGGCGTGCGGTCGCCGAACTCGCCTGCTACTTCTATCGTGTGATGCCGCAAGTCTGATTTTACGGAGCTAATATGCGGAAGGTCGCTGACTTCGCTTTCAGTGAGCAGTATGCACGCATTGCAGTGCATCCCTTTGATGTGGAATGTGTAGGTGTCCATAGGATTAGAGGGATTGCGACTTGATGCGTAATGAGTTGCCCACGACCGAGACGCTTGAGAACGCCATTGCGAGACCTGCAAAGACAGGGTTGAGAAGCCAGCCGAAGAACGGATAGAACAATCCACCCGCAAGCGGTATGCCGACGATGTTATAGATGAATGCCCAGAAGAGATTTTGCTTGATGCCGCGCATCGTTATCTTCGAGAGCTTTATGGCTTTCACGAGTTTGGAGATGTCTCCATTCAGAAGTGCTATGCCTGCTGTTTCTATCGCTACGTCCGTGCCTGTCGCCATTGCGATACCTACGTCGGCTTGTGCAAGTGCAGGTGCATCGTTTACGCCATCTCCTGCCATAGCCACAATCCTCCCTTCGGCCTGCAGCTTCTTTATCGTGTTGAGCTTGTCTTCAGGAAGCACCTCTGCAACCACCTCGTCTATGCCGACTTCTTTAGCGATGTATGCTGCGGCATTCTTATCGTCTCCCGTGAGCATTACGACCTTGATGCCGAGCTTATGGAGCGCAGCGACTGCCTCCTTCGCTTCGGGCTTCACTGTATCTGCGACCATAACGAGGCCAAGCAGTTTGCTCTTCGTAGCAAGGAGGACAGGCGTATTGCCAGCTTTCGTTTCCTCGTCGAGAACCGAGCTATCAAGTGCGAGACCTAAATCAGCTACGAGCTTTGCATTACCCGCGTAGTATTCAGTACCGTCTATAGTCCCCTTTACACCCTTTCCTTTGAGCGCCTCAAATCCATCTACTGCTCGCAAAGTAAGACCCTTTTCTTCGGCTCGGGAGATAATGGCGTGTGCAATCGGATGTTCCGACTTCTTCTCAAGTGTCGCAAGAATAGCTACCAGCTCATCTTCGGGCAGACCAGCAAAGCTGCGTACTGAAGCAACTTCGGGCTTGCCGCGAGTAATCGTTCCTGTCTTATCAAGAACGACGGTGTTCACCGTATGGAGCTTCTGAAGCGTCGCAGCATCCTTGATAAGGATGCCTTCCTTCGCTCCTTTCCCAACACCAACGATGATAGCCGTAGGGGTTGCGAGACCGAGCGCACAAGGGCACGCAATAACGAGGATACCCACGAATGACACGAGACCAAACGAGAGCGCTTGGGCGAAACCAAGATACGGAGTACCCAGAAGCAGCCACGTGCCGAGCGAGAGGAATGCAAGCACAAGTACCACGGGCACGAAGATGCTCGATATTCTGTCTGCGAGCGCCTGTATCGGCGCTTTACTACCCTGTGCTTCTTCCACCATTTTCACGATGCGGGCGAGCAGGGTCTCTGACCCGATTTTGGTAGCTCTGAAGGTGAACGAGCCACTCGTGTTTAGTGTGCCACCCACGACCGTATCACCCACTTTCTTTTCTGCGGGCATCGGCTCTCCTGTTATCATCGCCTCATTCACGAACGAGGTACCCTCTGTAATAACGCCATCTACAGGTATCTTGCCTGCGGGCTTCACGACCACTATATCTCCGTGAACAATCTGTGCTGAAGGTATCTCGACTTCTTTACCGTCGCGCACAACGAGCGCGGTCTTCGCTTGGAGGTTGAGTAGTTTCTCTATCGCATCGCCTGTCTTGAGCTTGGACTTCGCCTCGAGGTATTTGCCGAGCGTTATGAAGGCAATGACCACTATCGCAACGTCGTAGTACGTGTGGTCTACGTTGATGAATGGGCGCAGTGTCTCCTCAAACGCCATTATGATTGCACTATAGAGATACGCTGCTGATGTACCGATACCGATGAGCGTATCCATATTCGCCTTTCCATAGCGCAAGAAGCGGTAGAAGCCCAAGAGGTACGGCTTGCCTACCACGAAGAGCATATACGTAGCCATCAGTGGCAGGAGGTGGTGGAAAAACTCACTCCAAACGTAGGGAACGGGTGGAAGCACACTGAACTGTGCCAACAGTTCCCAGCCCATTATCAGACCGCTAATAATAGCCATCGGGATAGACACAATCACCTTGCCTCGCATATCCGCAAGTTCAGCGAGCTTCTCCTTCTTGGACTGATTGAGACCAAGATGTCCTGCGTGTTCGTCTGCGGACATACCCATCTCTTCTGCGGTAGGCAGAATGAGCGAGTAGCCAAGTGGCTCTATGGACTTGGAGAGGTGCTCTGGCGAGGTCTTCTCTGCGTCGTAGGCGACCTTCACACTTTCAGTACCGTAGTTTGCTTCCGCTGAATGGACACCTTCTTTCTTCTTGAACGTCTTTTCAATGATTCCCGCACATGAGGCACAATGCATGCCTTTGATTTTGTAGGTATTAGATTGAGCCATAGTGATATCTCTAATAAGTAAGAAGAATATTCTGCTAGAGAGCAGAATAACTACGACCTAGAACGGCTTGGGGTTCAGTATTCCCTGAGAAAAAAGTTCCTGAAGCAAACGAAGAATTGAAAAGGATCTCTGTCTATATAAATGTTGTAGCGCTCTTAAATTCGGATCGGGGGGCGAGAAGAATCTTTTAAACCAAGTGACGCTTACGAATGCGACAAATGCGAGTGAGAACAGAAGTGCGAGCAAAGGATTCTCCTGTTGAGGGATATTCGTGAAGAAACTCTGCATGAACGATACATGTTCAAGTGGAGACATAGGGCAGACATTCATACCAGGCATGAATGGACAATCGGACATCTTTCCATCCATCGACATACTCATAGCGGAATGGAACATTCCGAAAAGACTCATAAATAAGAAGGTTCCTATTCCGAGGGTAAGGAAGCTATTCTTTATAGAGAGCATTGTGGTAAGTATACCTTTTTTCTAGAGGTGGAGTGCGGACAGGCCCTCGTCCGCGCGCTCGTTATCATGAGGACCGCTCTCGGTTTGTGTCTCAATAGTGGAGTGAGTGATGCTGTATTTTGTAGAGAGCATTTGCTTCAAAACACTAACGATTTTTACCCCTTCCTTAACAGAGCAATCGTCAATGACGATATGACAGCTAAGCGCCGCTTCCCCCGCTCCCATAGTCCAAATATGGAGGTCGTCCAAGTCGCGTATGTGTTCAATCCCAAGAATAGATTCCTTTACCTTCAGAGCATCAATACCCTTGGGAACGCTTTCAAGAAGTACACTGGACGCGTCACGAATTATTTCCCACGCTGCTCGAAGAAGCAGTACGCCAATGAGGAGACTGATGAGCGGGTCTGCCCATGTTTGATGCGTTACTAAAATAACGATACCGGCGATAAGTGCACCAAGAGATGAAAGCGTGTCCATCAAATTGCTCACGAAAATCGCACGGGAGTTGAGGTCATGCTTGTTGCGAGATACCACAAAAGCAACCGCTCCATTAGAGAGAATTCCAATAGCGGCAATTATGGCCACAATACCTCCGCTCACTGGCTCTGGATGCATTAGTCGCTGATATGCCTCGTAGAAGATGAAGACGCTAGTGACGAGCAATATGGTCGCATTGATTGCGGCCGCTAAAATGGTTGCGCGGCCATACCCAAACGTCTTAGTGGTATCTGCCTGACGCTTTCCAATACGGTTAGCAAGATACGACAACAGAATACTAAAACTATCCGTTAGGTTGTGTACCGAGTCCGATATGAGTGCCAGACTGTTTGAAAAGATTCCTGCGGTGAACTCGATGACAACAAAAGAGGTGTTAATGAGGAAGCCAAAACCGAGGCCCCGACCGGCATCGTGGCCGTGATTATGATTTCCGCTCATAGAGTCATAATAACAAAAAACCGCCCATAAGGCGGTTTTTTGTTCTGAATACGGCTCTCAGCCGGTATGCCTTTTCGGGATGGAGAAACTTTCCCCCAAGTTATCGACGCGTCTCGTGCGCGATAACCTAGCTCGAGTTGGCTGCGGGACTAGGACTCGAACCTAGATAGTCGGTACCAGAAACCGAAGTCCTACCATTAGACGATCCCGCAATAGCGAGGCACGTAAAACGTGCCTGCTGTGTGCACAATACTAGAAAACCCCACCAGCTTCAAGCTGGTGGGGTTTTCCTGCCTCTATTCCAGTACTAGGAATTAGACGGAGTCTCTGTTCCCTTCACAGCCTTCAGGATAGTCCCGATGTCCTTGCGGGCGTCCTTGAGGTCTTTCTGGGCTAGGTCAATTTTTTCCTTTGCGCTCTTCATGGCAGCCGTGTTTGAAGCTGCTACCGTAGCGTCGCCATTATCGGCTGAAAGGTTTGCCACGAGGCTTGCAGCTGCCTGTGCCTGCACCTTTGCATCAGCTACTTTTGCTTTGAAGTCAGTAAGTGCAGTGGCGGCTTCAGTCGAGCTTGATGCGCTTACGCGAGTATCAAGCTTTACTGTGATCGCTTCCATCTGCGCTACAACCTTCATAATGCGATCACTTGCAGCGGTGATAGCTGCCTTTGGCATCGTGACTGCGTACACACGATAGGCCTTAGTAATGGACTGAGTAAGATCCTTTAGCTTTATAGGATCGGTCTCGGTGCCAATACTTGCCTTGAGTGTGGTAAGCGCCGTTATCTGCGCATTCAACTCTGCAGTAATAGATGCCTTCTGCTCGTCAGACAAGCGCTCCATCTTTGCGATGCGGGTAATTTGCTCCTGCATCTTCTTGATGCGCTCGTCTATCTTCTCTCCTCCGCGCTCCTGTGCCTTTGCGGGATCTGCCGGATGCTCAGGCTTCTCCATATGCTCCCTTTCAGGGCGCGTCGTGGACGCAGGGCGACCCTGAGTCGAGCTTCCATTTCCTAGACGGAAGCGATCCTCGATTCCTGGACGGTCCTTGAGCACACGATCTAGGATGCCCCCACGTGGGTGCTCGCGATCTCCGGCGCGGACGTCTGCATTCGCTTCTACCGTTGCAGAAGCTGATACCGAATCATCACCAGATTCGTTTGCAAGCGCTGCAACTGGACTTACGGCGAGTATGCCTCCCAGAAGTAGCGTGAGCGCTGTTTGTGTTGGTTTCATGAAATTTCAGTAGGTTACAAAATGACAAATTACTGTACCGTCTGCGCCTCCTTGATACTTGCATCTGCTGAGGCACTGTCAGTATCGAGCGCCTTTAGCTCTGCATCTATCGAAGCTGCATCCTTTGCAAGTGAATCGTCGGTGGTACTGGTACCACTTGGAAGCGTTGCGGGTACTTCAGTGAAGACGGCCGAACCCCCTCCGTACTTACTGTCATACCACTGCCAGCCAAAGTATCCTCCGGCGATAACGAGTACAACAACGAGAATAGCTACCAAAGACTTAAGATGTGGCGACATACGTACTGATTAGGTAATTACTAGTGTTCCTTACTAGTATAACGCTTGCTCACAGGCACTCTTACGCACACGTGCACAGTGCTTACACCCCACGCTTTGTTCGAGAAGCTGCAAGAAATGCGGAAAACAGTGGGTGCGGGTCGAGTGGGCGCGCAATAAGTTCTGGGTGTGCCTGGGTTCCGAGGAAAAACGGGTGCACCGACTGCGGCAGCTCTGCTATTTCCATAAGTACGCCGTCGGGACTGGTGCCTGAGAACACGAGTCCTGCAGCCTTGAGCTGTTCTACGTATGCGGGATTTATTTCGTAGCGGTGGCGGTGACGCTCCTCTACTTCTTCCTTGCCGTATGCACTATGAGCAATAGTATCCGGAACCACGTGCTCGATGTAATTACCCAAACGCATCGTGCCGCCATATTGCCCTTTCGCGAGAATTTCCTTTTGTGCGTCCATCATTGCGACAACGGGGTGCTCTGCATCGGGATTAATTTCCACGGTGTGTGCGCCATTAAGTCCAAGCACGTTGCGTGCATACTCCACCACCATAAGCTGCATACCGTAGCAAAGGCCAAAGTATGGAATCTTGTTCTCACGTGCGTATCGAATAGCGTGTAGCTTGCCCTCTATACCCGTCTCACCAAATCCTCCTGGCACAATGATGCCGTCGTACTCACCGAGCTTTTCCACTCCTTCCCCATTCTGGAAGTCTTTTGCGTTGAGCCACTCAATTTTTGGCTTCACGCCAATGCTAGCTCCCGAAAACTTCAGCGCCTCTATGACCGATAAGTACGCGTCTGACAATACAAAGTCCCCGGTATCAAAGTACTTTCCCACAATACCAATGCGCACTTCGGGTCCTCCTTTCTTTACACGATCCACAAAATCTCCCCACGCAGTAAAGTCCGCAGGAGTATCTTTAGGAAGCCGTAGCGCATCAAGCAGCAGGTCGCCAAGGTTGTCTTTTTCAAAATTAAGCGGCACATCGTAAATGCTCGCCACGTCTGGCGCTGAGATTATGTGCTGAGCAGGAACATTGCACCAAATTGCCAGCTTCTCCTTTCGCTTCTCGTCCATAGGATCGTTGCTTCGAGCCAAAATGAAATCAGGTTGCACTCCGTAGGAATTGAGCTCACGCACGGCGCTTTGTGTAGGCTTTGTTTTCATCTCACCGATAGTGTTTGGCACCGGCAGATACGACACCAATACGAACTGCACATCGTTTGGATGCTTCAAGCGCATAACGCGCGCCGCTTCTATGAACAGACCATTCTGGAAATCCCCCACCGTTCCTCCTATTTCAATCACCGATATCTGACTGCCATTGTGACCAGCGGCTCTCTCGAGGCGCTCAATGATTTCATCGCGCACGTGCGGGATAGTTTCAACAAACTTTCCCTTATATTCGAGTGCGCGTTCCTTGTTAATTACCGTCTGGTACACCATACCGCTGGTCATATAGTCTTCGGGCCCCAGGTCGCGATTGAGGAATCGCTCGTAGTTGCCCATATCCTGGTCGGTCTCAAGACCACTCTTCAGCACAAACACCTCGCCGTGCTCGGTGGGATTCATCGTACCTGCGTCCACATTTAAGTACGGATCAATCTTTACGAGATTCACCTCGTACCCGCGCTGCTTCAATATGAGCGCCATCGATGATGATGCGATTCCTTTCCCGACTCCCGACATTACTCCCCCGAGTACGAATAGGTATTTGTGTCCGTCGAGTGCCATATCCGAGAACCTAGACCTTCAAGTATCTGCGCACCGCAAGGAAACTAGCGAGACCTCCTATCACAAATCCTGACGCGACAAGCAAAAGGAATACCAGTGGGAAGTGATCAAGGTAATAGGAGAAGAGGTTAAATCCGCCAAGCCACGCCGAGAGCGAACTGCCCGCCCAATACGTAGCTGGGTAGAAGAACAGAAGAGCTAAGAGTGCCGCCAGTACTCCCGACATTACCCCCGCCACAACAAATGGTCCGCGAATGTACATATTAGACGCACCCACGAGACGCATTACGGCGATTTCGTCGCGCGCTGTGTAGATAGCAAGGCGCACGGTGGTAAACGCAATAATGAGAGACGCCAGTGCGAACAGGAGCACAATACCAAGACCTGCGCGTTCAGTGGTATCAATTGCTGCCGTAAGGCGATCTATCACTGTCTTGTTCTGGTAGTAGTTGATACGGTCGATGATGGGACCCGACTCTGGTGATACTGATGGATCGTCCGAGAGGAACTTCACAATGCCCTCGTACTCAGATGGGTCGTTTGCCTTTACCGCAAGAGATGCACCCAGTGGGTTGTCTCCGAGTTCATCGAGTGCCTGGAGTGTGAGTTGGTCGTTGCTGTAGCGCTCACGGAAGCTAGCGAGTGCGTCCTCGCGGGACGTGTAGGTGACCTTTGCAACATCCGGGAGTGCTTCAAGCTTTCGCTGCACCGAGAGAATGTCGGCCTCGTCTGCATTCGTAACGAAGTAGACGTTTACGTCCACCTTGTCTTTGATAACGGTGAGGGTGTTCCCAAGCATTGCCGAGAGGAACACGAGTGAACCAATGATGATCATTGTCACCGTCATAATGAGCACGGTGGCAAATGATACGACGCCACTGCGTACAAAACTTTTTGCTCCGGCAGATAGAACGCGTTTGAGTGAAGTTGAAAGCATAGTACTAGAAATTACACTTGATACTGACCCTGACTGTCATCGCGCACGATGCGACCCTTGTCCATCGTAATCACGCGCTTGCCGAGTGCGTCTACCACGCCCTTGTTGTGGGTGGTAATTACCACGGTGGTACCCAGTTGATTAATCTTTTTGAGAATCTCAATCACCTCGTAGGTGTTCGTCGGATCTAGATTTCCCGTTGGTTCGTCTGCCACAATCACATCGGGCTGATTGATGATGGCGCGACCAATAGCAACACGCTGCTGCTCCCCTCCTGAAAGCTGGTGCGGGAAATGGTGTGCCTTGTCTGCAAGATCTACGAGGTTGAGGAAGTGCGGTACGTCGGTCTCTATCTCGTCCTGCGGGCGACCAGCTGCTTCCATAGCAAAGGCGATGTTTTCGTATGCGGTCTTGTTGGGAATTAGACGGAAATCCTGGAACACGGTGCCAATCTTGCGACGGTAGTGATGCAAGCTCCCCTTTGGAATAGAGTTCACGTCTACGGACTCAAAAAATACGGTGCCGGTTGTCGGAGCGTCCTCTGCAAGTAGCATTTTAAGGAGCGTGGTCTTTCCCGCTCCCGAGTGGCCAACTATCGAAACAAATTCTTTGGGAGCTATCGAGAGGGTCACGTCCTCGAGCGCGGGTGTTCCGTCTCGATACTGTTTGGTGACCTTGTCGAAATAAATCATAGGGCAGGTTTCGCTTAGTATTATACCCCGCCAGAGACTGAAGCGTCTATGAAACTGTCTATTTCTCCGCGCAGTACAGCGTCTGGATCGTGTGATTCGTGGCCGCTGTTGTGGTCTTTCACCAGCTTATACGGATGCAGGATGTATGAGCGCATTTGGCTTCCCCAGCTGTTGTCGGTGGTGCTCGCAATTCCTCGCCCTTTTGCTTCAGCTTCTAGACGCGCAGTCTCGCGCGCATACAGCTTTGCGCGCACCAACTCCATAGCTTTTTCGCGGTTAGCTTGCTGACTGCGCTCGCTTGATACGTGCACCGACACTCCCGATGGGGTGTGGGTAATGCGCACTGCTGTTTCGCGCTTGTTTACGTTCTGGCCGCCCGCTCCTCCGGACCGGGCAAACTGAATGTCGAGGTCATCTGGTCGCAGGTCTACCTGGTCTTGTGCGGTGAGCTTGGGCAATACCTCCACCAGCGCAAAAGATGTCTGGCGCTTGTCGTTGGCATTGAATGGCGAAATGCGCACCAAGCGATGCACGCCCGATTCTCGGCGTAGTCTGCCGTACACTCCCTTCCCCGTAATTTCTATGAGACAACTGCGGAAGCCTCCGTGATTGTTCTCACTCATATCAAGCTCGCGCACGCCCCAACCCTTTAGACTGGCGTACCCTTCGTACATTCTGCGAAGCATCGCTGCAAAATCCTCTGCATCGTCTCCACCGGCCCCTGCAAGAATCGCGAGTGTGGCTGGCCCGCCGTCGTGCCCGTCCCCACTATCTCCTCCCTCCTTAAGGCTTTGATACTCTCGCACCACTCTCTGGGCCTCGTCCTTGTCTGTCCAAAATGTGGGAGACGCCATAAGCGCTTCTATTTCCGCTATGCGCTCTTCAGGATTCATAGGGTGAGTATAGCAAACGGCGCCTGCGAACAGCCGCATCATATACTTGCAAAAATACAGAAAAGTAGTATTATATATAGCAGAGGCTATGGTGCCTCCCCAACCGCCAGGAGGCACCTTTGAAAGCTCATACCAAAAACGGCGCCGTAAAGGTGGCCATCATCTCTCCCAAGGGGGAGGTGCTCTTCATCAAGAATCCCAATAGACCAGATCCGAAAAACGCCCTCCCCGGAGGTTCAATCGAAGACGGCGAGACCCTGAAACAGGCCGCCGTCCGGGAAATCAGGGACGAGACCGGGATTGTCCTCACAGAGGATGAGATCGAACTCGTTCACCAGGAGCGCCCGGGCAAGCCCTACTACCCGTATCTCTGCAAGGCAGAGATTTCGCAGGAACGTTTCGACCGTCACGACCGCTTCGGCGACGAAAACGGCGACACTCTCCTGGTCGAGCCCATCAGGCTGATTGAGGCTTTCGAACGTCCAGATCTGCTCTGGACCTACCAGCCGTTCATCAAGGAACTTGCCACGGCGTTCTACACATCGAAGGCCAGCTAGGCCGAGGGGGGGGGGCGGCGGGGCGGGGGGGGGGGGGGGGGTTTGGGGGGGGG
>CAZNVT010000001.1:0-1124 GCA_964577025.1 uncultured Candidatus Saccharibacteria bacterium | reverse complement strand
ATTCATAGGGAGAGTATAGCAAAACACCGCATTCCTGTTGGAATGCGGTGTTTTGCATACATGCTTTTTCTGAGCCGAGGAGGAGAATCGGACTCCTGACCTTTTCGTTACGAGTGAAATGCTCTACCAACTGAGCTACCCCGGCGCATATTACTCCTGCAAATTATCATACTTTCCTCTGACTACCCAGTTTTCGAGCTTCAATTGTTCTCTTGCTCAATGCTCGATCGGGTCTGCCGTTTCCTCTATTTAGAGCCGAAAATGTGGGACTGAGTGCGTCGCAATTCGGACAAATAAGGCGCAGATTTTCTTCTCTGTTGTTGCGCCAATTTCCATCAATATGATCGGCAACAAGTGGTGCTACTCCTGTTACAGGATTAATCATAGACCAGCTGCACAAGCAGCATTTATTTTCGAATTTTTCCCGCAGAAATCGCTTTATGGGACGCCTTACTAATCCAACCGTATCAATACCCGTCTCCTTACCCTCCTTCCAGCGAGTAATAAACAAATTGTATTGGTATTCTTGCTGACATACATTACTACAGTACTTATAGCCAGGGCGATCCGGCTCATCGCCACACATCAGGCAATTCGTCCTTACCTTTCTTGGCATTGGCATACTGCAAGTATAGAAGAAAATACGACCCATGGATTAATTATCCACTGGTCGTATTTTCATATCACTTTATGAGCCGATGGGCAGAATTGAACTGCCGACCTACTCCTTCGCTTACACCTTCTCTCCTTGGCCACGCGGAGAAGGGCTAGACTGTATATTTACCCAGCTCCAGTTTGCGAGAAACTGGGGCTGGGTACCCTTGTCAGTCGTTCGGGCGTCTTGCGACGCCACGGTCTTGGCCTGTGGGGCTATTAACCGTAATTCGGGATTCATAAGCTCCTCACGGAACAAATGGGCAGGGCTCTGCGGCCCACCATGGAGTTGCTCTACCCCTGAGCTACATCGGCACTGAGTGAGGGAATTAAGAAATATGCACGTCTGCGTATATATTTCTTAATTACCCGAGCGAAGTCCGATGTACCTTTTTCGAGTCTGCGAGGAAACAGGTACAGCGGTCTTCTCTTTCGCACATCTAAACCTCTCCAGACTTAGACCTTCGAAT